>NZ_JABWRZ020000001.1:3266987-3591186 GCF_014269185.2 Pseudomonas oryzicola | reverse complement strand
CACGCCGGTGTGCGGCGGGCTTAGCACGTTGCAGGCGCTGGAAATTCTCGGTGGGTTGCGCGGTATCAACCTGGTGGGCATGGACCTGGTGGAGGTGGCACCGGCCTATGACCACGCCGATATCACCGCGCTGGCGGGGGCGACCCTGGCGATGGAGATGTTGTGCCTGTATGCGGCGCGGCACAAGGTGAAGGAGCAGTAGTCAGGGCCGGGGAGAACGCTTCCCCTGCAGAGCGGCCTGGTGTCGCGAAGGGCTGCGAAGCGGCCCCCGAAGCCCATGTTGAAATATCAGGAATCATCTCTGCCCGCATTCACGCTTTTGCCGCGAACCCTTCGCGCCGTAGGCTATCAAACCCATCAGCCGCGGCATTTTCGTACAGGAGGTGAAGCATGGCCCCGACGTTGCCCATCCTGGCATTCGGCTTGGCGCTGTCTCTGCCCGCGCTCGCCGCTGCCGGGTCATCTGTACAAATCGCCGCCAGCGACAACCCCTACAACAGCCCGATCCAGCGCGCCAACCCCAACAGTCGCCAGGGCAGCATGCCGGCCACGCCGCCGCAGCGCGGCCCGTCCACCGCGCCGTACCTGCGCACACCCACACTGGATAATCATGGCATTGGCAACGGCGACAATCTGCGTCGCCAGCAACAAACCCCGAACCTGGAGCCCACCCGGCCGCCTCGCGACAACCCGCGCGCGCCGTGAGCCAAGTACGCAAAGGAATCCTGCATGCGCCAAGCATCCTGGCTTGTCACCGTCACTGCCGCCGCACTGCTGCCGTTGTTGGCGCAGGCGGCGGCCGAACGACAGTTTCGCAGTGAAGAAGGCAGCTTGACCGTCAATACCGTAGCCGATGGCCTGCGCCACCCGTGGGCCTTGGCGTTTCTGCCGGGGGGCAAGGACATGCTGGTCACCGAGCGTGCCGGCAACCTGCGGCTGGTCAACGCCGAAGGCAAGGTCGGCCCACCGATCAGCGGCGTGCCCAAGGTCTGGGCCGAGGGCCAGGGCGGCCTGCTGGATGTGGTGCTGTCACCGGATTTCGCCAAGGACCGCACCGTTTACCTGTCTTATGCCGAGGAAGGCAGTGATGGCAAGGCTGGTACCGCAGTGGGCCGTGGCCAGTTGTCCACGGACCGTGCCCGGCTGGAGAATTTCAGCGTGATCTTCCGCCAGCAGCCCAAGCTGTCGGTCGGCAACCACTTCGGCTCGCGCCTGGTGTTCGACCGCGCAGGCTACCTGTTCATTGCCCTTGGCGAGAACAACCAGCGCCCCACCGCCCAGGACCTGGACAAGTTGCAAGGCAAGATCGTGCGCATCCTGCCAGACGGTGAGGTACCCAGGGACAACCCCTTCGTTGGCCGGGACAATGTGCGGCCGGAGATCTGGTCGTATGGCCATCGCAACCCGCAAGGCGCCGCGCTCAATCCCTGGACCGGCAAGCTCTGGATCCACGAGCACGGCCCACGTGGCGGCGACGAGATCAACATCCCCAAGCCTGGCAAGAACTATGGCTGGCCGGTCGCGACCCATGGCATCAACTACTCGCTGCTGCCTGTTCCCGAGGCCGAGGGCAAGCATGTGGACGGGATGGTCGACCCGCACCATGTCTGGGAGCAGTCGCCGGGTGTCAGCGGCATGGCATTCTATGACAACCCGAAGTTCAAGGCGTGGGACCACAACCTGTTCATTGGTGCGTTGGCCAGCCAGGAGCTGATCCGCTTGCAGCTGAATGGCGACAAGGTGGTGCATGAGGAGCGATTGCTGGGTGAGCTGAAGGTGCGTATCCGCGATGTGAGGATGGGGCCGGACGGGTACCTGTATGTACTGACTGATGCCAAGGACGGTGCGCTGCTGAAAGTCGGGCTGGGCGACGGCAGCTGACGCGGCCCCTGTAGGAGCGCCCGTCGGGTAGAATGCCGCGCATGGCTATCGACCCTCAATCCCTCTACCAGCAGGCCCTGACCACCCAGGGCTATGTCGCTGACCCCGCCCAGGCTCGCGCCGTCGAGGCTTTGCAGGCCTGCTTCCAGGCTGTCGAACAAGGCCGTGCCAGCCACGGCATCTACCTCTGGGGCCCGGTCGGCCGTGGCAAGACCTGGTTGATGGACCAGTTCCACCGGTGCCTGCAGGCCGCCAGTCGGCGTCAGCATTTCCACCATTTCATGGCCTGGGTCCACCAACGGCTGTTTCAGCTCAACGGCACCGCCGACCCACTGCTGGTGCTGGCCCGGGAGCTGGCCGGGCAGATCCGCGTGCTGTGTTTCGACGAGCTGTTCGTCAACGACATCGGTGACGCGATCATCCTCGGTCGCCTGTTCCAGGTGCTGTTCGACCAGGGCGTGGTCATCGTCGCCACCTCCAACCAGCCACCCGAACAGCTGTATCACGACGGCTTCAACCGTGAGCGTTTCCTGCCAGCCATCGCCGCCATCCAGCGGCACATGCAGGTACTGCCGGTTGCCGGTGAGCAGGACCATCGCCTGCACCCCGGTGCCGCCCGCCAGCGTTACTGGGTGGCGCAGGCAGGGCAGGCCAGCCAGTTGGCTGAAGTGTTCCGCCAACTCAGCCCGAGCGATGCGGGCCACGATCAGCCGTTGCCCCTCGGTGCCAGGCAGGTGCAGGTGGTGCGGCGCAGCGAGCAGGCCATCTGGTGCCGCTTCACCGACCTGTGCGAACAACCGCTCGCGGCCATGGAGTTCATGGCCCTGTGCGACCGTTTCCCGGCCATCCTTGTATCGGGCATTCCGGCGCTGGGCGGTGAGCAGCGGGCCGGGCGCATTGCCCGCGGCACCGAGGACGGCGCGCGGCGGGTGGTGGCGGGCGAGCGCGAACTGCCGGCGCTGTCACCCAAGGACGATGCGGTGCGCCGCTTCATTGCCCTGGTCGACGAATGCTACGACCGCCGGGTGGCGTTGTACCTGGAGGCACAGGTGCCGCTGGAGGCCCTCTACACTCAAGGGTATCTGGCGTTCCCGTACCAACGAACCCTGAGCCGGCTACGGGAGATGCAACTGCAACGCTTCGCCTGAAAAGGAGTGTAGCCATGGAGCCGTTGTCGCATTATCTGCTGACCCAGGCCTACAACAATGGCTGGGCCAACCACCGCTTGTACAAGGCTTGCCTGCAACTGACCCAGGACGAATTCGTCGCCCCGCGCTGCAGCTTTTTCCCGTCGATCAAGGCCACCCTCAACCACCTGCTGACGGTGGACTGGTTCTACCTGCACATGCTCGAGTGCGAGCAGCGTGGGGAATTGCCTGGCGCCGATGGCGAGCGCTTTTTCGAGCCGGAGCAGCCGTTTGCCACCTGTACCGACCTGCAGGCCGAGCAGGCCCAGGCCGATCATCGGCTGATCAGCTATTGCCGTAGCTTGCGAGATGATGAGCTGGGGCGCTATGTGAACATTGTGCGGCCCGACCGGGTGCAGCGCGAACAACGCTTGCGCCTGCTGGCACATCTGTTTCAGCACCAGGTGCATCACCGTGGGCAGGTGCACGCGATGCTCAGCGACACGGCAATCTGGCCACCGCAGCTGGACGAGTTTTTCTGCGAGGAGGAGGCTGGCTTGCGGGCCGGCGATTTTGCCGAATTAGGCTGGACCGAGGCGCAAGTCTGGAAAGGGTAGAGGAACCCTGCGGGCAAACCCGCTCCCGCAGGGGCCAATAACTGGCTTGCTTGTTCAGCTACTCCATTACCGCCAATGCGGGCAGCGAGACATCAGTAGTTGGCGACCACCGTGTCCTTGCCATCCTGGGTCACGCCGATGACCTGGTAGGCGTCCTTGTGGTCACCCATTTCCATGCCCGGCGAGCCCATGGGCATGCCCGGCACGGCCAGGCCCTTGAGGTCGTTGCGCTTGGCCAGCAGGCGTACCTGCTCGGCCGGCACGTGGCCTTCGACGAACTTGCCGTCGATCACCCCGGTGTGGCAGGAGGCCAGGCGTGGCGCCACCCCCAGGCGTTGCTTGACTGCGCTCATGTTCGGCTCGACGTGGTCGTTGACGGTGAAACCATTGTCGCGCAGGTGGCTGATCCAGGCTTTGCAACAGCCGCAATTGGGATCGCGGTACACGTCGATGGTCTCTGCGGCCTGGGCCAGGCCGGTGACGGCCAGCAGGCCCAGGGTCAGCAGGTGTTTGCGCAGCATGGTGAAGCACTCCTTCCGGCGGTAGGTCAGCCGCCAAGTATAAGCGGCTTGCAGGATGTTCGCCCCTGGCAGCTGTCAGGCAGCTGAGACGCACATTACAGGATTGTCAGCTGGCCACCTCGTCACTGCCGAGGTCGCGCATCAGCAGGGCGTAGTCGAGGGCCACCTGCTCGGGAATCGGCAGATACACCACATGGCCGTCACCTGGTGCCACCTCGATCGGCTGCTGCTGGCGGTTGCACAAGCGGTGCAGGTCGAAGTGATAGTTGCCGCGCGGCGTCATCAGCTCCAGGTGGTCGCCCACCGCGAAGCGGTTTTTCACCCGGACTTCGGCCAGGCCATCGACACGCGTCCCGGTCAGCTCGCCAACGAACTGCTGGCGCTCGGATACCGAGTTGCCGCGTTGGTAGTTCTGGTATTCGTCGTGCACATGGCGGCGCAGGAAGCCCTCGGTGTAGCCGCGTTGTGCCAGTGATTCGAGGTTGTCCATCAGCGCACGGTCGAATGGCCGCCCGGCCACCGCGTCGTCGATGGCCTGGCGGTACGCCTGCACGGCACGCGCGCAGTAGAAGTGCGACTTGGTGCGACCCTCGATCTTGAGCGAGTGCACACCCATGTCTGCCAGGCGGGCGACATGCTGGATGGCCCGCAGGTCCTTGGCGTTCATGATGTAGGTGCCGTGTTCGTCTTCGAATGCAGGCATTTCGCTGCCGGGGCGGTTGCTCTCCTGGAGCAGGAACAACTGCTCGGTCGGTGCACCCAGGCCCAGGGTCGGTTGCACTTCGCGCACGATGTCGCCGGTCGCATTCTCGGTGGCGGGCGTGGCGTCGTACTTCCAGCGGCAGGCGTTGGTGCAGGTGCCCTGGTTGGCATCGCGCTTGTTGAGGTAGCCCGACAGCAGGCAACGGCCGGAATAGGCCATGCACAGGGCTCCGTGGACGAACACCTCCAGCTCCATGTTCGGCACCTGCTGGCGGATTTCCTCGATTTCGTCGAGCGACAGCTCGCGCGACAGGATCACCCGGCTCAGGCCCAGTTGCTGCCAGAACTGCACGCTGGCCCAGTTGACCGTGTTGGCCTGCACCGACAGGTGCACCGGCATCTGCGGGAAGTGCTGGCGCACCAGCATGATCAAGCCAGGGTCGGACATGATCAGCGCGTCCGGCGCCATCTCGATCACCGGCGCCAGGTCCTTGAGAAAGGTCTTCAGCTTGGCGTTGTGCGGGGCGATGTTGACCACCACGTAGAAGCGCTTGCCCAGGGCATGCGCCTCCTGAATGCCCTGCGCCAGGTTGGCATGGTCGAACTCGTTGTTGCGCACCCGCAAGCTGTAGCGCGGCTGGCCGGCGTAGACCGCGTCGGCGCCATAGGCAAAGGCGTAGCGCATGGTCTTGAGGGTGCCGGCGGGGGCCAGCAGTTCGGGCTTGGCGATAGGGTTCATGTGCGCACCGGGGCAAAAGGCGCGGATGCTAGGGCTGGTGGACATTCCGTGTATTGATCTGCATCAAGGAAAGCGTGGCACTTTTACCCGGACGGCACGCACTAATATCCAGAAGCCATGCGAGGACATGCGATGAACGAAGCTGCTTTACAGAACCGGGCCCTGGCAGTGCTTTTGGCGCTGGTAACCATCGCCTTCGTCTGGATTCTGCTGCCTTACTACGGTGCGGTTTTCTGGGCGGTGATCCTCGGCATCCTGTTCGCGCCGCTGCAGCGCCACCTGCTGATCCGCTTCGGGCGCCGGCGCAACCTGGCCGCAGCCACCACCTTGCTGGTATGCCTGCTGGTGGCGGTGTTGCCGGTCATCATCACCAGTGCGCTGCTGGTGCAGGAGGGGGCCCTGCTTTACCAGCGCATCGAGAGCGGGCAACTGGACATCGCCGGCTATGTCGAGCGCGGCAAGGACATGCTCCCGACCTTCGCCCAGCGCGGCCTGGACAGCATGGGCATGGGCAACCTGGACGGGCTGCGTGACAAGATCAGCAAGTGGGCGACCCAGGGCAGCCAGGTGCTGGCCAGCCGAGCGTTCAGTTTCGGCCAGGGCACGTTCGAATTCGTGGTCAGCTTCGGCGTCATGATGTACCTGTTGTTCTTCTTCCTCCGCGAAGGCGCGGAGGTCGCCCGCCGGGTGCGGCTGGCGGTACCGCTGCCCGAGCAGCAGAAACGCCGCCTGCAGTTGAAGTTCAACCGCGTGGTGCGGGCGACGGTGAAAGGCAACGTGCTGGTGGCCATTACCCAGGGGGCGCTGGGGGGCTTCATCTTCTGGGTGCTGGATATTCCCAGTGCGCTGGTGTGGGCGGTGCTGATGGCGTTTCTGTCACTGCTGCCAGCGGTGGGCGCTGGCATTGTGTGGGCGCCGGTGGCGGCGTATTTCCTGCTGACCGGGGCGATACTGCCGGGGGTGATCCTGACCGCTTTCGGAATACTGGTGATCGGCCTGGTGGACAACCTGCTGCGGCCGATCCTGGTGGGCAAGGATACGCGCATGCCGGATTACCTGATCCTGGTGTCGACCTTGGGCGGGCTGGCCGTGTTCGGCCTCAACGGTTTCGTCATCGGGCCGTTGATCGCGGCATTGTTCGTGTCGAGTTGGGCGATCTTCGCCGCGACCAAGCCGCAGGTGCAGTTGCCGGAGTAAGGGTATGGGCCGCAGAGCGGCCCCGATGGGCGGTTCAGGATGCCTGCGGCATCTCGCCCTTGGCCAGGCGCCGGTTGATATCGGCGATCACCTCGGGCAGTTCATTGATCGTGTCGATCAGGTAATGCGGACGGGAGCCGGCGAACAATGCATGGATGCGCTGGCGTTCGCTTTCCAGCTTCTCGGCGCTCAGCGCGCGGTAGCCTTCCCAGGTCAGCCCCAGGGCATTGCCCGAGCACACCAGGGCTACGGTCCACATGCCGGCACGGCGGCCCTCGAGAATACCCGGCACGGTGTCGTCGACCTTCACGCAGGCCGCCACATCGTCGATGCCCAGCGCGATCACGTTGGCCAGGGCCTGGGCTGGCCAGGGGCGACCGTTCGGGGTTTCGTCGGTGGCCACCACGTGGTCAGCCACGTAGCCGTTCTGCGCCGCCAGCGCCACCACCTTGTCCATCACCACTTTCGGGTAGCCCGAGCACGAGCCGATCTTCAGCCCGTCCCGACGCAGCCCGGTGAGCGTATCCAGGGCGCCGGGAATCAGCGCCGAGTGCACGGCGATCTTTTCGATCTGCAGCGGCATGAAGCGGTTGTAGATGGCGGTGACATCAGCGTCGGTCGGGGTACGGCCGAACACCTGGCGGTAGCGCTCGGCGATTTCCGGCACATTGCACAGGGTGCGAATATGGTCCCACTTGCCCATGCCCATGGGGCCGCGGGCTTCTTCGATGGAGACCTGCACATCGAATTCGGCGAAGGCTTCGACAAAGATCTGGGTCGGGGCGAAGGAGCCGAAATCGACCACGGTACCGGCCCAGTCGAGAATGGCGGCCTGCAGCCGGGTAGGGTTGCTGTAGTTCATGTGCGCTGATTCCTGAATTGGCTGGGCAAAGGTCAGATGTGCAGTACTTCCATTTCCCGCAGCACTTCGGCCACGGCATTCACGGCGGCTTGCATACCGTCTGCCCCGACCACGCCAATGCAGCCGACGCGGAAGGTTTCGACCTGGGTCAGCTTGCCCGGGTAAAGGATGAAGCCCTTGGCCTTGACCCGCTCGTAGAAGTCCTGGAACCGATAGCGGGTATCGTTCGGCGCGTGGAAGGTGACGATGATCGGCGCCTGGATCTCGGCCGGCAGGAAGCTGCGCAGACCGAGGGCGGCCATGCCGGCGAGCAGGGTCTTGCAGTTGTCGGCGTAGCGCCGCTGCCGGGCTGGCAGGCCACCTTCCTCGTTGTACTGCTGCAATGCTTCGTGCAGCGCGGCCACCACATGGGTTGGCGGGGTGAAACGCCACTGGCCGGTCCTGGCCATGTAGGCATGCTGGTCGTGCAGGTCCATGGCCAGCGAGTGGGCATTGCCCTCGGCGGCGGCCAGGGCGGCTTTTTCAGCAAACACGAAGCCCATGCCGGGTACGCCTTCCAGGCACTTGCCGGAGGCGGCGATCAGCGCCTCGAAGGGGATTTCGCGGGCATCGATGGGCAGTGCGCCGAACGAGCTCATGGCGTCGATGATCAGACGCTTGCCGTGGCCTTTGACCACCTGGGCGATCTCGGGCAGCGGGTTGAGGATACCGGTGCTGGTTTCGCAGTGGATCAGCGCGACGTGGCTGATGGCCGGGTCGGCGACCAGCAGGCGCTCGACGTCGGCGGCGGTGGTCGGCTGGTCTTCGGCCGTCTCGAAGGTGCTGTAGGTACGGCCCAGCACTTTGCAGATCTTTGCCAGGCGCTGGCCATAGGCGCCGTTGATCAGCACCAGGACCTTGCCTTCCCGCGGCACCAGGGTGCCGATGGCCGCTTCCACGGCGAACGTGCCGCTGCCTTGCAGGGGCACGCAGTGGTGGCTGGCGCTGCCGTCGATGATCGCCAGCAGTTGCTCGCAGACACTGGCAGTCAGTTGGTTGAAGTCGCGGTCCCAGGAGCCCCAGTCCACCAGCATGGCTTGGCGGGTGCGGATTGATGTGGTCAGGGGACCGGGAGTCAGCAGAATCGGGGCGTTGCTCATTCCGTTATTCCTCACAAGCGGTGGGCTGAAACTACGGGGCCTAGGTTGCAATTGGCGTTGTCATCAATCAAATTGTTTGTTGTTATTCGAGCTATAAGTCGGGCCGATACATATGAACCTGTTCCAGTTGCGTGCCTTCGATGCCGTGGCCCGTGAGGGCAGCTTCACCCGTGCCGCCGCACGCCTGTTCATCAGCCAACCGGCAGTGACCGGGCACGTCAAGGCGTTGGAGGAGCATTACCAGATCACCTTGCTGCGGCGTACCGCGCGGCGGGTGGAGTTGACGGCAGAGGGCACCCGCCTGGCGGCCATCACCCGCGCCATGTTCGGCCTGGCCGAAGAGGCGCAGGCCATGCTCGAGGCCAACCGCCAATTGCTGACCGGGCGCCTGGAGGTAGCGGCCGATGGCCCGCACCGGGTCATGCCGATGCTGGCACTGCTGCGCGAGCGCTACCCGGGCATTACCGTCAACCTGCGCTTGGGCAATGCCCAGGAAACCTTGGCTGCATTGCTCAGCGAGCATGCCGACGTGGCCGTGCTGACCGAGATCGAACCGCGCAAAGGCCTGCATTTGCAGAACCTGTGCGAGTCGCGCTTGTGCGCGTTGCTGCCGGCGGGGCATGCCTGGGCCAACAGCGAGGGTGATTTGCCGCTGGCTGAATTGCACCAGCAGATCATGGTGTTGCGCGAACCCAGCTCCACCACCCGGCGTACCTTCGACAAGGCCTGCAACAAGGCTGCCGTGCAACCTCGGGTGCTGCTGGAGCTGGATAGCCGCGAGGCGGTGACGGAAGCGGTGGCCTCGGAGCTGGGCATTGGCGTGGTGTCGTCCACCGAAGTGGCCAATGACCCACGCGTAGTGGCACGGCCGCTGGCCGGTGACGGCCTGGTCAACCAGCACCTGATCGGCTGCCTGGAGCGTCGCCGCGAGCTGCGCCTGATCCAGGCGTTCCTCGGCCTGGCGACGGGGCTGTGATGGCTGTTTTCAACGGGGCGGCCTAAGATGGCCGGCATTGAGCCGACAGGACTGTCGATGAGCGAAAAAGACACCATTTCCATGCAACTGGTGCGCGAGGCACTGTTGCAGACTTGTCCCGCTGGCGAGCCCGATACCGGCTTGCTGGCGCGGGCGGGTATCGCCGTCGAACAGCTGCACCTGCCGGCGGCACGAGTCAGCGCCGAGTCCTATGCCCGGCTCTGGCGACTGCTGGCGCGGCGCTGCAACGATGAGTTCTTCGCCATGGACCCGCGCGGTCTGCGCAGCGGCAGCCTGGCCTTCATGTGCCGTGCCAGCATGGGCCAGCCGACCCTGGGCGCCGGCCTGGAAACTGCGCTGGCGTTCCTGTCACTGATGCTTGAGGACCTGCAGCCAAGCCTGGTGCGCCAGCAGGGCCTGGCCGAAATCGTCATCAACGAACCGCGTGACACACCGCGCCGTGCTTTCACCTATTTCACCTTCTGGATGATCGTGCACGGTGTGACCTGCTGGCTGGCCGGGCGGCGTATCCCGATCCTGGCCATCGATCTGCGCTGTGCCGAGCCGCCTTTCTGTGATGACTACCGGGTGATGTTTTCGGAAAACCTGCAGTTCGAGCGCCCGCGTACGCGCATGATCATCGCTGCCGAATGCCTCGAGCTGCCGCTGCGGCGCAGCGAAGAAGAACTGCAGCGCTTTCTGGCCGAGGCACCAGGCAACATCCTGGTCAAGTATCGTGACCCGGCCAGCCTGGGGCGGCGTATTCGCACCGACCTGCTGCGCCTGGACCCGGGGCAGTGGCCCGATGGCGACAGCCTGGCGCGCCAGCTGTGCCTGTCGCCCTCTACCCTGCGCCGACGGCTGGCCGAAGAAGGGCAGAACTACCAAGGGTTGAAGGACAGTGTACGACGTGAGCTGGCGATTGCCTGGCTGAGCCAGGAAGACGCGGCCATGGGTGCAATCGCCGAACGCTTGGGTTTTGCCGACAGCAGTTCGTTCTACAAGGCGTTTCGCAAGTGGTTCGGCTGCAACCCCGGGCATTACCGGGCGCTGATCCTCAAGCGTGGCAGTGGCAGCTAGGGAACCACGCCTTCCCGCTGCCGGCCGCCGCTGCTGGCGAGCATCGTGACAAGTCGATCACTGGACCAGGAAATCGACGATGTCCCAACCTGCCTTGCATCCCAAGTTGCTTCACCCCGCCGAAGATTTCATCGCGCAAAGCTTGCCGGCCTGGCTGAAGTCGGCCAAGCCAAAGCAGCTTGCCAGGCTGCAGCTACGTTTCAACGCCTATCTCGCGAGCCAGCGGCAGATGGCAGGGTTCGCCGATCGCCTGCAGCCTCTGGACCGGTTTGCCAAGCAGCTCTTCGAGCGGGCCTTGCGCCAGGACCGCCAGCTGCAACTGCAGGTAGACCTGGACAACCTGGTGTGGCGCGAAACACGCGCACGGCTTGATCTGAGGGCCGGGTTGATCCCAGATTACCAACCGTACTTCGTGCGCATGCCAGCCTTGCAAAAGCTGTTGCAGAATTTCAAGGCCAACGAGTCCTTCTTCCTCGGCACCGCCTTGACCCTTTCGGCAGCCCGTCAGGCCGAGCAGGTGGTTAGCGAGGACATCGAGCGGATTGTCAGCCTGTGCCGCGAAGTGGATGTCGGCAGCGCTTATCAACGGCATCTGGCGCAGGTATTGACCCCTGACTTTGCAAAGGCCCTGACCACCGACCGGCGCCTGGAACTGGCCGTGGCGGTCGAGATCGCAGCCATCAAGCAGCAGCTGGATGCGGAAGACCTGCTGATGCTGCGTATCGCATGCAAGGATGAACCAGCCGTGATCAAGGGGCCGCTGCAACTGGAGATCGGGGCGCTGCAAGTGCTTGGCTGTCGGGTGGATGGCGCGCTGGCTGTTGCATTGATCGAGCACTCACGCCACCAACCCACGTTTCCCTTCGGGGTACCTGGGCGCTTGGAAAGAGTGATCCTGTACAGCCCTGACGATCAGGCGCAACCCCTGCGCGCATTCGCCAACTGGGATGAGGCGAACCGCGTCCTGGCCACGGCGATGGGCAACCAGGACTACCGACAGGCATTTGTGCGGCGCATTGCCTTGGCTGATCGCGCCACTTTTGAGCAGGCCCTGGCCACCCGCTTGCGGGATGCACAGCCTGATCTGGAGCCCTGCAGGGTGCTGGAAGCGGGGGGCGGGTTTGCGTCGACGGCCGCCTGGCATATGCAGCGAATCAAGGCCGATGCACGTTTCCTTGCAGTGCCCACCGCTCAGGCCGATGCCGCAGCTTCGGAGCAGCGCCTGCACGAGCTCCAGGGTGCCGGCCTGGTATTGCTCAACCTGGCGGGCCTGTTCGTGCCGGTCATCGGGGCTTTGCTGCTGACGGACCTGGCCAGGCAACTGTTGACCGAGACTTACGAGGGCGTGCGTGACTGGCAGTTGGGTCATCAGCATGAAGCCTTGACGCATCTGCTTCAGGTGGCCTTCAGCGTGGCAACCACCGGTGCGGTGGTCGTCGGTGCCCAGCTGGTCCGCAGCGCATTCGTCGAAACCCTGGAGCCGGTCATCACCGAAGATGGTCGGCAACGGCTGTGGCGCAATGAGCTGGCGCCTTACCAGGACACTACGCCACCCGAACAGCTGACGGCGCTCGACAACGGCTTGCTCGCCGAGGGTGAGCGCCATTGGTGGCGATTGAACGGTGCCTTGTATCGAGTAAGGCAAACCGCCAATGGCGTCTGGCGCTTGCTGCATGCCGAAGGTGACGAGGCGTTCGGGCCGGTGCTGGAACGCTGCTCTGCGCGTGGCTGGCGGCTGGCTTATGAGCGGCCATTGGAATGGCAGGGTGCCGCGCTGTTGCTCGGGCGGCTTTGGCCGGCGGCGGCTGCGATGGATGCTGTGCGGGTGGAGCAGGTGCTGAAGGTTGCGGATGTCGACGAGGCCTATCTGCGCGGCCTGCTGGTGGAACGGCGAGGCTTGCCGGTGCAGCTGCGCGACACCTTGCAGCGCTTTGCCGTGGACGCGCGCGCGCAAGCCTTTTTCAGCCGGCTGGAAGCGGGGGAGACCGATACCGATACCGAGCTGTGGCAATGGTGCATTGAACGCTTGCAACTGCGGGGTGAAAGCGTAGAGGAACAGGCGTTGTCGATCCGCGATGCGGCAATTGAGTTGCAGGAGGAGATACTCGAGCATTTCTCCAGGCTCCACCTGGCCGACGACCCGCTGCTGGGATTGATTCAGCGAGACTTCCCGACGCTGCCAGACGCCTATGCCCTGGATGTGCTGGAGCAGGCCACCGAGGCTGTGCGCAGGCGCATGCAGGCAGAGTCTCGCTTGCCGCTGGCGTTGGCCGAACAGGCGCGGGTGGCCCTGCAGTTGGCGCGCCTGACCCGCATGCGCGAAGCGTTGTACCTGCAAGGCAGTTACCGGCCGGAAGTGGTGGCGCTGTGCTTTGCCCTGCTGCGTCGGCATGGTCCCGGTGCTGCCAGGTTCAACCTGCTATTGCGCCGTGACCCGTATGCCGGAGCGGCGATGGAACGGCTGTTCGCCGAGACCGATCTTGAGCAGGCAGTGGTGCTGGTCAGGCGCAAGGGGCAGTTCCAGCTCTACAACGGCAGAGGCTTGCCGGATGAGCGCGAGGTGGCCGCGCCCCAGGGGCTGTTCGAAGTGCTGGCCGCTTGCCTGCCCGTGGAGTACCGGGTTCGACAGGGGTGGGAGGGCGCTGATGCACCGGCCAGGATCCGCAAGCAGGTCCAGGCCTGGCTACCCGGTGACCGGCAGGCTTTGCTGCGCCTGCTCGGTTGGCGGGAGGCAAGGCCCATGGCATCGCCCATGCAGCGTTTGGCCGATGGCCGAATGGGCTATCCACTGGGTGGCTGCCAGTCGTGCATCGGCTCGCCGCAGCGTGTGGTGCGGCAGCGGGTGCGCGCCTTGTATCCTGGTATCGGTGATGTCGGCGTCGAACGCTATGTCCAGAGTCTGGTGGAAATGCGTGGTGGCCTGTTCGAGAATTTGCTGCGTGTCGAGCAGCAATACCGCCGCCTGGATGACAGCTTGCTGGCTTGGGTTGGAGAGGCGGCGGGCACCGCTAGCAGCGCACGCCGACGAGTTGCAGATTCGTTGCGGCGTGCCTGGCAGATGCGTAGCGACCGCTCTGCCGGGGCTATCAGCAATGATGCGATGCTCGGCCTGAGCATCGTGGCCGTGCCGGTGGGCAGCCTGCCGGTGTTGCCGGTCGGGACGGACTTCTCGCACGTGTCGGAGTTGACCCTGTCAGCGCTCGGTCTGGACGCCATCCCGTCGGGTTTCCTCGCCTGCTTTCCTCATCTGCTGTGCCTGGACCTGAGCGACAATGCCTTGCGCGCGCTGCCTGAGGGGCTGGAGCGGCTGACCGCCTTGCGCCAGTTGCTGATGCCGCGCAATCGTATTCGTATATCGGAGCCGCAGGCCAATGTGCTGACTGGCCTGACGCTCTTGCGTTCACTGGACCTGAGTGACAATGAACTCGGCGACATCAGGCTCCACTTCGACCAGTTGCCCAGCCTGCGGATTCTGCGCTTGAACCGCGCACAGATGACGGCGTTGCCCACGGGCCTGGAATGGTGTGCTCTGCTGGTGTTCGCCGACCTTCGCAACAACCAGATAGCCGAGTTGCCGGCAGCCTTGTTCCGGGCCCCGTTGCAGTTGCGCCGTGCCATGCATCTGGAGGGCAATGCGCTGCCAGTGCAGGATCTCGACCGCCTGTATGGCACCGAACGCTTGCTGACCACGCCCCGCCCGCAACGGCACGGCTCGGCCCGGGAAGAATGGCTGCAGACCCTGGACCCAGCGGCGCGCCAGGAGCAGGAAGGGAAATGGGATGCACTGAATGCCGAGCCTGGCAGCTTGGCGTTCTTCGAGTTGCTTCGGCAACTGACGGCCACGGCCGAATTCAGCAAGGCGCCGGACGAACTCAGGTTCAGGGTATGGGCGATGCTGGATGCGGCTCATGCCGATACCGCCACGCGCAGGGCGCTGTTTGACCTGGCAGCGGAACCTACCACCTGCGTGGACAGCGTCTCCTCTTTGTTCAGCCGCCTTGAGGTGCGCATGCATGTCGAGCAAGCCACCCGTGGGGGCGACCCGATCTCGACACGCGCGGCACGCCTGCAGTTGGCCAAGCGGCTGTTTCGCGTGCACTGGATAGAGAAAATCGCCCGACGCGAAATCGACGCTCGCTACCAGGATGGACGCTGGGGGCGGGGGAACCACGATGAAGAGGAGATAGAGGTCAATCTTGCCTACCTCAGCGGCTTGGCCGAGCGTCTGGACCTGTTGGGCCAACCTCGCCATATGCAATTTCGCAGGTTGGCCAACGTGTCGCAGCTGCAACTGGAGGAGGCCTGCAAGGAAGTGCTGGAGGTGGAGGCGGGCGAGCAACGCATCGTGTTCATCAGTGAGCGTGATTTCTGGTTGCCGGTACTGCGGGCAGAGCATCCGGACGCCTTCGAAGACCTGGAAACGCAATTCACCCTTCGGCTGGAGGCATTGGATGAGCAAAGGGAAACCTTGACCAGTGACGAGTACTGGAACATGAGCAATGCCCTGCGCGATGAGCGCGAGCATGCCCTGGCCAGGCTCGCCCAGCGCCTCACGCGCGAAGCGATCATGGCGCCAGAGGCCCAGTGACGGTGCCTCACGGGCGGCATGGGCGTGCCGCCCCGCTTCTACTGCAGGGGTTCCCTCTGCGCAAGCACCGGCAAGTTGCACACCATGCGTGGCTCTCCACAGCCGTCCAGAGACCTGCCATGACCCATGAACCACACGCACGACAGCCTGCTTCTGCGTCTTCCAGCCACTTGCACGACGGTTTCATCGGTGACCGGTTGCCTGCCTGGCTCAAACAAGCCTCGCAGAGCCAGATCCGCACTTTGCGCCAAAGCCTGGAAGCCCATCATGCCACCCAGGCCCGGTTGCGCGGGATCACCCTGGCGCTGCCGTCACCACAGCAGTTCGCCGAACGGCAATTCGCCAGTTTGTTGCGCGAGCCGCTGCCAGGCGGCGTAGCGTTCTGGCAGTTGGAGTGGCTGGAGGTTTCTCATCGTTTTTCGTCTACGTTCGGCGCTGAGCCGCAGTTTCCCACTTATGGGCAACGGCGCGAAAACGGCTTGCTGCGCCTGATGCGCAACTTTGCCGCCGGCAACGATTTCTACCTGGGAACCGGGTTGGTCGCGCCGGGGCAGGAACGGGTACTTTCGCAGGGCGCCGATGAACTGGTCGAGGCTTGCCGCAAGCTGGATGCCGGGCGCCTTTATCAGCAGGAGCTGGAGCGCACATTCGATTCCGCGGCGCAGCGTGTCTTGTGTGAAGACAAGCGCTCCGGGCTGCGCCTGGCCGTGCAGGTTGCCGCGCTGAAAGGCGAGATTACCGAGCCGGTCAAGGAGGCATTGCAAGCGCTGGTGGATAAACCCGCGGGCGGGCAATCCGCTAGCCTCACTGGCCATCCGGGCCTGCTCGAAGCCCTCGGTTGCGCAGTGGCGGATGGTGTGTGGATTCAACTGCGCGACAAGCATGGGCAAACGCAGGGCGGTGTGCTCTACCTGCCCAGCGACCCGGTACAGGCGTTGCGACACTTCGACAGCCATGCCTCGATCAACAGCGCGCTGGTGGCCGAGCTGCGCCATGAACCCTATCGTCAGGCGTTCAGCCAGTTGATCGGCCTGGATCAGCGTGCCGGGTTCATGCACAAGCTGCAAGCTCGCCTGGAGGATGACCAGCCGGACCTGGAGCTTGATGGCAGCGTGCCGCAGCATGACATTTTCCAGGCGCTGGCTGCACAGCAGACAAACCGGGTGAAGCAGGATGGCCGCCAGTTGCTGGTGCCGACCGCCGATGCTGATGAAGCCGAGGCGCGTGAACGGCATGAGGCGTGGAAGGCAGCCGGGCTCGATGTGGTCAACCTCGCGGGCCTGTTCCTTCCGGTGGTGGGCGGCTTGCTGCTTGGACAACTGGTGGCCCAGACCCTCTCGGAGGTTTTCGAGGGCGCGCAGGACTGGTCGCGCGGCCATCAGCACGAAGCGCTGGAGCACATGCTGGGCGTTGCCGAGATACTGGCGGGCACCGCCGCGACGGTGGCGGGCGTCACCTTCGTGCGCAGCGCGTTCGTCGCGGCGCTGGAGCCGGTAAGGCTCGCCAATGGGGCGGGGCGCCTGTGGTCCGGTGACCTGGCGGTCTTTGCCTCGACACCTGGAACGATCACCTTGGGCGCGGACGGTGCCTATGCTGATGGCGAGCGCCGCTGGATAAAGGCCGACGGAGTGTTCTACGAGGTTCACCGGCCTGACCCCGATGGCCCCTGGCGTCTACGCCACCCCGGTCGCGAAGAGGCGTATGGCCCGGTCGTGCTGCACAATGGCGAACGCGGCTGGCGCCTGATGCACGATGAGCCGCAGCGCTGGCGCGACCCTGCGAAAATGCTCGATACCCTTTGGCCGCGCAATCAACCTTTCGATAGCCGGCAGGCGCAGCAGATCTTGCGCATGGCCGGCATCGATGAGGACGAGCTGCGTGGCCTGCTGGTGGAAAACCGGCGAGCCCCCGCGACCTTGCGGGAAACCCTCAGGGCGTTCGACGCCGATGCTCGGATCGACACGTTCTTTCGCCATCTGGAACGCGACACTGTCTCCGAGCAGGACATGCAGCTGCTGGCCTGGTGCGAGGCCAGCCCGGGGAGCAAAAAAGGGCGTGCCGCAGTGCTTGCGGACCGGTCGAGGTCAAGCGACCTGTTGTTCGCTCGGCTGACACGCCTACCAGAATCGACGGAGCCTTTGCTCAAGCCGCTGATGACGCTGGGGCTGCCTGAGCCCTACGCGCGCGATCTGGCCGACGGAGCAAGCCACGAGGCCCGCCAGCAGTTCGTCAGCGGTGGCAAGTTACCGCAACGCTTGGCCATCCAGGCCAGGTCGTTGTGCTCGCTGGCGAAGGTGAGCAGGGCGTTGGCGGGGTTATATCTGCCAAGCGCATATGGCAATGAAACGGGCATGCTGGTGTTGGCATTGCTGAATGTCGAGGCCATTGATGCGTTTAGCCTGGCGCTGAGCAATGCCGCTGCGGATGCCGTGGCGTTGAAGCGCATCGGTCCAGTTGGCGACGTGGTCGACCAGCGAGTGCTGGTGCGTGAACAAGGGATCTTTGCCCTGTATGACGGGCAAGGCCGAAGACTCGCGATGCAGCCGCCTGCTTCCTCGGACATCTTCCAGGCCGTGCTGGCCGCGTTGAAATCGCGCAATATGCTGGGCCGGTTGGGCCTGGCCGAGAACGTCAATGCCGAGCGCCTGCGCGAGAAGCTCATGGCGCACCTGGGCAGCCACGAGGAAATCGCCCGCATGCTGGGCTGGGCGTCGACGGAACGCTGGTACAACCCCGGGCAGCGCCTTGCCGATGGCCGCGTCGGCTATCTGCTCAGCGGGCGCGCGGCACTGCCCACTGCACCCAGGGAACAACTGCGGGCCGGCCTGAAGCGATTCTTCCCGGGCCTGGGCGATTCGCTGGAAACCCAGGTGGACCGCTGGCTGCTGCAGAATGTGCCAGTCGCCGATGTGCTCATGGCGCTGCAGGACGATTATGAGCAGTTGAACCGCGCGCTCAATGGCTGGGTGTCGGCTGCGCTGGGTGACGCAGCGCGGGCGCGGCGCCAGTTGTTCGCCGAACGATTGCTGCGAGCCTGGCAGGCGCTTGGCGACAATGTGGTGGTCGACAGCGACGGCCAGCGCCAGGGGCTGCGCCTGGTCCTGAATGATTTGCCAACGGACTCGCTGCCGGTGATGCCTGCGCCTATCGATTTCTATCACGTCACCACCCTGGTACTGAGCGAGACGACCATCGGGGTGGTGAACGAGGAGTTTCTGCGGGCATTTACCTACCTGCAGGAGCTGGACCTGAGTCACAACCAGCTGTTGCGCTGCCCGCGCGGGCTTGGCTACCTGATCAACCTGCGTCGGTTGCGCCTGGGGCATAACCGCATTCGCCTGGATGCCCATGCCATCGAAGCATTGAACGGGTTGCCGCTGCTCAGCCATCTCGACCTGAGTTACAACAGCCCGCTGGGAGTGTATGAAATGCGCTTCCACCACCTGCCCCATCTGATCGAGCTGAATTTGCGCCGCTGCGGGCTCAGCGAGTGGCCCAGAGGGCTCGAGCTGTGTGGCTTCCTGCAACGAGCCGACCTGCGTGACAATTTCCTGCGGGGTGTGCCTGACGGCGTGCTGGCCATGCCGCTGGAGTTTCGCCAGCGCATCCTGATCGATGGCAACCGCCTGACCATGGTCGATTTCGGCAAACTCTATGCCTTGGAGCCGCTCCTGGAGGGACCGCGGGAAGAGATCGGCCGAGCCTGGTGGGTCGGTTCCGACTCCGCCAGCCATGGGCGTGGCGAGCTTTGGGACCGGCTGAGCACGCGGGACGAAAATGCCCGCCTGTTCGATCTGCTGGAGTTTTTGCAGGGCCTGGCGAACTTCAGCTGGCCCAAGGCTTATCTGTTGCGCATGGGCTGGCAATGCCTGTCGATCATGGAGACAGACGTTGAATTCGCTCGCCAGGTGCAACTGGCGGCAGCCGCTGCGGTAAAGGATGACAATGGTGCCATCGACCTGTTCAGCCAACTGCTGCGTCTGCATGCCGAGCGTGACGCGGCAGGCGATGCTGCTCAATCCCGTGGCCCGAAGTTGCTGGCGTTGGGGCGCGCCTTGCAACGCCTGGACCGCCTTGACGAGTATGTCGAGGCCGAGCGGCAAAACCTTGAAGGTTTCGCCGAGCCTGGGGTACTGGCGACGTTGGCAATGCGCTACAGGGTGCGCTTGCGCACCAGGCTCAGGTTGCCGTTCCAGCCTGCCAGAATGCGCCTCAGGGCCTCCGCCGTGGGGTTGAGCGAACACCGGTTGCAGTCGGCGGAGGCGGCCGTGGAAAGGGCGAACACGCTCGTTAATCTAGTGGCCGACCTGTGCACGCGCGCATTCTGGCAGCGCTTTTTGCAACAGCATTTTGCCCAGCCACTCAATGACCTGGAGCAACTCGCCGCTGAGCAGCGGGCGGCCCTGGCGGTACGGCGCGATGAGTTGGGTGAAGCACAGTACCTGGATCAGGTACAGGCGCTGGATGCGCAGCTGCGGACCGATCGGCTGACGTTGCAGCTGCAGCTGACCCGGCACTACGTAATCAGCCTGGAGCGCGCACCGGGCTGACGGCCACCGGCCAAACCGGTCATCCAGTTTGACAACTTAGGCCATTGCCGCGACGCCAGCGCGGCGCGAACATCGTCGGACCGATGGTTCACTCCAAAAACAAGAAACCAGGAGTCCGACGATGCGCGATTACACCGAGGCCGCTCGTGCGTTCGACCATGGCCAGGCTGCTGCGGCGGCGCTGCATGGCAACCTCGAAGCCCTCAATGCCTGTGTCGAATGTTGCGACCGCCATGCCGGTGAGGGCAAGACCGCACTGGTCTGGGAAGACCGCGAGGGCAACAGCGCGCGGTTGAGCTTCGATCAGTTGCAGGCACTGGCTGCCCGTTTTGCCAATGTGCTCAAAGCGCAAGGCGTGGGTGCGGGTGACCGGGTCGCCGGCCTGATGCCGCGCACCCCTGAGCTGCTGGTCACCATCCTCGCCACCTGGCGCCTCGGGGCGGTGTACCAGCCGCTGTTCACCGCTTTCGGCCCCAAGGCCATCGGACACCGCCTGGAGCAGTCCCACGCCCGCGTGGTCGTCACCGACAGCCACAACCGCGCCAAGCTGGACGATGTGCACGCCTGCCCGACCATCATCACCGTCAATGCCCGCAGTGGCGAACTGGACTTCCAGCAGTGCCTGGACAATGCCGCAGGCAAATGCGAGCCGGTCATGCGCTCGGGCAACGACCCGTTCCTGCTGATGTTCACCTCCGGCACCACCGGCCCGGCGAAACCGCTGGAAGTGCCGCTGCGTGCCATCGTCGCGTTCCAGGGCTACATGCGCGATGCCATCGACCTGCGTCCCGAAGACCATTTCTGGAACCTGGCCGACCCGGGGTGGGCCTATGGCCTGTATTACGCGGTCACTGGCCCGCTGTCGCTGGGCCATGCCACCACCTTCTACGATGGCCCGTTCAGTGTTGAAAGCTGCGCGCGGGTGATCGACAAGCTGGGCATCACCAACCTGGCCGGCTCGCCCACAGCGTACCGCCTGCTGATTGCCGCCGGGGACGACTTCTCGGCACCGATCAAGGGTCGTCTGCGGGTGGTCAGCAGTGCCGGCGAACCGCTCAACCCGGAAGTGATCCGCTGGTTCGCCGACGAACTGGGTGTGACCATCCATGACCACTACGGGCAGACCGAACTGGGTATGGTGCTGTGCAACCACCATGGCCTGCAGCACCCGGTACACCTCGGCTCGGCCGGCTTTGCCATCCCCGGCCACCGCATCGTGGTGCTGGACCAGCAGGGCAACGAACTGCCAGCCGGCCAGCCGGGCATCCTCGCGGTCGACCGCGAGCAGTCGCCACTGTGCTGGTTCGCCGGCTATCACGGCCTGCCGACCAAAGCCTTCGTCGGCAAGTACTACCTCAGCGGCGATACCGTCGAGCTGAACCAGGACGGCAGCATCAGCTTCGTCGGCCGCAGCGACGATGTGATCACGACCTCCGGCTACCGGGTTGGCCCGTTCGACGTGGAGAGCGCGCTGATCGAGCACCCGGCGGTGATCGAAGCGGCGGTGATTGGCAAACCGGACCCGGAGCGCACCGAGCTGATCAAGGCCTTCGTGGTATTGGCCAGTGGTTACCAAGGCAGCGCCGAGCTTGAAGAGGCCTTGCGCCAGCACGTGCGCCAGCGCCTGTACGCCCATGCTTACCCACGGGAAATCGAATTCGTCAGCGAGCTGCCCAAGACCCCGAGCGGCAAGCTGCAACGCTTCATCCTGCGCAATCAGGAAGTCGCCAAACAACAAGCGCAACAGGCCACCCCTGCCAGCGCCTGAAAGGAAACCGAACATGCAAATAGCCAACAAACACTTCATCGTCAGCGGCGCCGCCTCCGGGCTGGGTGCCGCCACCGCGCAGATGCTGGTCGAGGCCGGCGCCAAAGTCATGCTGGTCGACCTCAATGCCCAGGCCGTCGAGGCCAAGGCCCGCGAACTGGGTGACAATGCCCGCTTCGCGGTGGCCGACATCAGCGACGAGCCGGCCGCCCAGGCGGCGGTCGATGCAGCTGTCAGCGCCTTTGGCAGCCTGCACGGCCTGGTCAACTGCGCCGGCATCGTCGGTGCCGAGAAAGTGTTGGGCAAACAGGGCCCGCATGGTCTGGCCAGTTTCGCCAAGGTCATCAACGTCAATCTGATCGGCAGCTTCAACCTGTTGCGCCTGGCCGCTGCGGCCATGGCCGAAGGGGCAGCCGATGAGCACGGCGAGCGCGGCGTGATCATCAACACCGCCTCGATCGCAGCCTATGACGGCCAGATCGGCCAGGCCGCCTATGCGGCCTCCAAGGGCGCCATCGCCAGCCTGACCTTGCCGGCTGCCCGCGAACTGGCGCGCTTCGGCATCCGGGTGATGACCATCGCCCCTGGCATCTTCGAAACGCCGATGATGGCCGGCATGAGCGAGGAAGTGCGTGCCTCGCTGGCGGCCGGCGTGCCGTTCCCGCCACGTCTGGGCCGCCCGCAGGAATATGCCGCGCTGGCCCGTCACATCATCGAGAACAGCATGCTCAACGGCGAGGTGATCCGCCTCGACGGTGCACTGCGCATGGCTGCCAAGTAAGGAGAACGAACATGACCCTCGCCAACGACCCGATCGTAATCGTCAGCGCTGTGCGCACGCCCATGGGCGGCCTGCAGGGCGACCTCAAGAGCCTGACTGCACCGCAACTGGGCAGCGCGGCCATCCGTGGCGCCGTGGAGCGCGCCGGTATCGATGCTGCCAGTGTCGAACAGGTGCTGTTCGGCTGCGTGCTGCCGGCTGGCCAGGGCCAGGCGCCGGCCCGCCAGGCTGCGCTGGGGGCCGGGCTGGACAAGCACACCACCTGCACCACCCTGAACAAGATGTGCGGTTCGGGCATGCAGGCAGCGATCATGGCCCATGACCTGCTGCTGGCCGGCACCGCCGATGTGGTAGTGGCCGGAGGCATGGAAAGCATGACCAACGCCCCCTACCTGCTGGACAAGGCCCGTGGCGGTTACCGCATGGGCCACGGCCGGATCATCGACCATATGTTCATGGACGGCCTGGAAGACGCCTACGACAAGGGCCGGCTGATGGGCACCTTCGCCGAAGACTGCGCCCAGGCCAATGCCTTCAGCCGAGAGGCTCAGGACCAGTTCGCCATTGCCTCGCTGACCCGTGCCCAGGCGGCGATCAGCAACGGCCGTTTCGCCGCCGAGATCGTCCCGGTGGAAGTCACCGAGGGCAAGGAAAAACGCGTCATCAAGGATGACGAACAGCCGCCCAAGGCGCGCCTGGACAAGATCCCGCAGCTCAAGCCGGCCTTCCGCGAAGGTGGCACGGTGACCGCCGCCAACTCCAGTTCGATTTCCGACGGTGCCGCGGCGCTGGTGCTGATGCGCCGCTCCGAAGCCGACAAGCGCGGCCTCAAGCCGCTGGCGGTGATCCACGGCCACGCCGCCTTCGCCGACACCCCGGCGCTGTTCCCGACCGCGCCGATCGGCGCCATCGACAAACTGATGAAGCGCACCGGCTGGAGCCTGGCCGAGGTTGACCTGTTCGAGATCAACGAGGCCTTCGCCGTGGTGACCCTGGCGGCCATGAAGCACCTTGACCTGCCACATGACAAGGTCAACATCCATGGCGGTGCGTGCGCCCTCGGCCATCCGATCGGCGCTTCCGGCGCACGCATCCTGGTGACCCTGCTGTCGGCCCTGCGCCAGAACAACCTGCGCCGTGGCGTGGCGGCCATCTGCATCGGCGGTGGCGAAGCCACGGCCATGGCTGTCGAATGCCTGTACTGAGGTGAAGCATGCTGGTAACTGACGAGCAACAACAGATCGCCGACGCGGTGCGCGCCTTTGCCCAGGAGCGCCTGAAGCCGTTTGCCGAGCAATGGGACAAGGAACACCGCTTCCCCAGGGAGGCCATCGCGGAGATGGCCGAGCTGGGGCTGTTCGGCATGCTGGTGCCGGAGCAGTGGGGGGGCAGCGACACCGGCTATATGGCCTATGCCATGGCCCTTGAGGAAATCGCCGCCGGTGATGGCGCCTGCTCGACGATCATGAGCGTGCACAACTCGGTGGGCTGCGTGCCGATCCTGCGCTTTGGCAGCGAGCAGCAGAAAGCCCAGTTCCTTGCCCCTCTGGCCAGCGGCGCGATGCTTGGTGCCTTCGCCCTGACCGAACCGCAGGCTGGCTCCGATGCCAGCAGCCTGAAGTCCCGTGCACGCCTGGATGGCGACCACTATGTACTCAACGGCAGCAAGCAGTTCATCACCTCTGGCCAGAACGCCGGGGTGGTGATCGTGTTCGCTGTCACCGACCCGGACGCCGGCAAGCGCGGTATCAGCGCCTTCATCGTGCCCACCGATTCGCCTGGTTACCAGGTGGCGCGGGTCGAGGACAAGCTCGGTCAGCACGCTTCCGACACCTGCCAGATCGTTTTCGACAATGTGCGCGTGCCCGTGGCCAACCGCCTGGGCGCCGAGGGTGAGGGCTACAAGATTGCCCTGGCCAACCTCGAAGGCGGCCGTATCGGCATTGCCGCGCAAGCGGTGGGCATGGCCCGCGCGGCGTTCGAAGTGGCGCGCGACTATGCCAACGAGCGGCAGAGTTTCGGCAAGGCGTTGATCGAACATCAGGCCGTGGCGTTCCGCCTGGCCGACATGGCAACGAAAATTGCCGTGGCTCGGCAGATGGTGCTGCACGCCGCAGCGCTGCGCGATGCCGGGCGCCCAGCGCTGGTGGAAGCCTCGATGGCCAAGCTGTTTGCCTCGGAAATGGCCGAAAAGGTCTGTTCGGATGCCTTGCAGACCCTGGGCGGTTATGGCTATCTGAGCGACTTCCCGCTGGAGCGTATCTACCGCGACGTTCGGGTTTGCCAGATCTACGAAGGCACCAGCGATATTCAGCGCATGGTCATTGCGCGCAATCTTTGAAGGAGCAGACTGCATGGCATTCGAAACCATCCTGTTGGACATCCACGGCAAGGTCGGCCTGATCACCCTCAACCGCCCGCAGGCGCTGAACGCGCTGAACGCGCAGATCGTCGGCGAGATCAACCAGGCCCTGGACCAGCTTGAGCGTGACCCGAACATTGGCTGCGTGGTGCTGACCGGTTCCGCCAAGGCCTTCGCCGCTGGTGCCGACATCAAGGAAATGGCCGAGCTGCAATACCCGCAAATCTACGTCGACGACCTGTTCAGCGATGCCGACCGTATTGCCAACCGGCGCAAGCCGATCATCGCTGCGGTGTCCGGCTTTGCCCTGGGTGGAGGCTGCGAGCTGGCGATGATGTGTGACTTCATCCTGGCGGCGGACAACGCCAAGTTCGGCCAGCCGGAAATCAACCTCGGCGTGCTGCCGGGCATGGGCGGCACCCAGCGGCTGACCCGTGCGGTAGGCAAGGCCAAGGCCATGGAACTGTGCTTGACCGGCCGGCTGATGGGCGCTGAAGAAGCCGAGCGGGCTGGCTTGGTGGCGCGTATCGTGCCGCAGGCGGAGCTGGTGGAAGAGGCGCTGAAGGTGGCGGCGACCATTGCCGGCAAGTCGATTCCGGTGAGCATGATGGTGAAGGAGAGCGTCAACCGGGCGTTCGAAGTGACCCTCAGCGAAGGCGTGCGCTTTGAGCGGCGGGTGTTCCATGCGGCATTTGCTACCGAAGACCAGAAAGAGGGTATGGCTGCGTTCATTGGCAAGCGTGAGGCGCAGTTCAAGGATCGTTGAGTCTTTGAGGCGCATGCCTTGAGAGGTTCCTCGCCTGTGAGATCGAGCGCCGCCCGCGCGGCGCTCGATCTCACAGGCACTGCAAATGTCGTGGCAAGCACCTGGCAGCCCGAACCAATCCCTCGCATGTTTCCCCAGGCTACCCCCCAGCACTCTGCCTAGCACCGACCAGCGGATTCTGCACAATGGAAGCAAATTCCCACCCGATTGCAGTTGCTCCACGCGACGCGGCGCCTTAGACTTCCGCCCCCTGTAAAAGAGTGCCGGTTGGCGCTTGAAGAATTCCGCCACCGATGCCAAGGCGTCGGCAGCATATGAATCGCCCAAATGCACATTTTTTCATAGAGAAATCGATGACCAAGGAACAGTTGCTGGCCATGTCGGCCGATGACTACATGAACGCTGACCAGCTGGCTTTCTTCGCTGGCCTGCTGCAGGCGATGAAAGTCGAAACCCATGAACGCATCGAGCTGAGCCGTGCCACCATCGAAGGCCTGGACACCCCGTCGGACCCTGCCGACGTGGCTTCGGTCGAAGAGGAGCGTAGCTGGCTGGTGAATGCCATCGACCGCGACCAGCGTCTGCTGCCCCAGCTGGAAATGGCCCTGGACCGTATTGCCGACGAAAGCTTCGGCTGGTGCGATGACAGCGGTGAGCCGATCGGCCTGAAGCGCCTGCTGATCAGCCCGACCACCAAGTACTGCATCGAAGCCCAGGAGCGCCACGAGCAGCTCGATCGCCACCAACGCCAGCTGTAACCCTGCGCGGTGTGCCAAGCCCCACGGAGCTATCCCTGGGGCTTTTTGCGTTTGTTTGCCGGCGGCGATTTTATTGCCTCGCGTGTAATACTGCTGTACCGGGATGCGCTGTTTCCGCGCGGTGAATGGGCGTATCATGGCTTTATCGTTAGGGTGCTAATTAAATTCCGGAGGGAATGATGAACAGCCGAGTCGATGTCGCCGTGATGATTGGCTCGGGTGTGCCGGCCACACTGCGAGCGTTGGGTAAACGCATTTGCTGGGTGGTGCTGGTCAATGGCGAGCGGCGTGGCACTGCCTTCGCCACGCGCGAGGAGGCGCTGGAGTGTCAGGGAGCCTGGTTGCAGCAGTTGAAGAAAGGCTTGGCCGCCTGAGCGCATTGATTGCGCAGGGCCTGGTAAAAAGGGGGTAGGCTGTTTTCAACGGCAAGAAATGCGCTTTGCCTCTCGACGGATTTCGGTGTTTTCGTGCATATTCTTCCCTCAGTAATGCACTGATGGATTGCAGGGCCCGTTTTCACGTGCGCTCCAGCATTGCCTGCCGCATCTTTCTGGCGGGTTTGCTGTCAGACATTACACTTCCCGGATCGGGAATATGCCGAAAGCCTTATTGAGGCCAGATCTGGCAAGCCAGAGTAAAGAATCCCGCACGCTGCATCGCTAGCGGGCGCAGACATTTCGCATATCGCTTCATTACTCTTTTCGCCTATCGACAAGAAATGGCCGTGCTTCACCGAGCTTGGGTGAGCGCGGGTTGTAACCGGTTGAGGATTACTTCATTGGCAGTCAGCACTCTTGATACCCATGCGTTATTCGCCCTGGGCGACTTGCGCGGTAAATTGGCCCAGCTGTTCCAGGGCCGCTTTGTCTACGTCACCGAACAAAATCCCGAAGGCCTGTACATGGCCGAAATCGACACCGAAAGCGCATTGGTGGTCGACGACAAGCAGCGCCTCGAACTGAAAGTCGGCGACCACTTCCGCGCCGCCGTGCTGCCCAGCCGGGAAGGTGGCAAGCTGGAAATGCGCTTTCGTGAAATCAAGCTGAACGTCTATGGCGTGGGCGATTACGCCTTTGTTTCGGTACCCGAAGGCGAGGGCATCGTGTTCCGTGAAGGCCACGGCGTGATGCTGGTATTCGCCGCGCAGCAGCAAATACAGGAAGGCCTGGGCAAGTTGCTCAAGGCGGTGACCGGCAAGGTTGCCAAATGGCGCAAAGGTGAACTGACCACCTTCAAGGCCAGTGAATGACCCACGGTGACGACACACCCACCACGCGTGCCGAGTTTCATCGCCAGCACCAGGCGGATGCCGTGGCCGAGGCCCAGCGTTTGCTGGCCAGGCGCGCGGAACTGCAAGGCGCCTGGTTGAACTGGGTAGCCGGCGAATTGTACCGCCTTGGCCCGCCGCCTTATGCGGCCATGGTCCGCCGCGAGTTGCAGCGCCTCAGCCAGGTGTGAGGCGCCTCGTCAGTTGCCTCGATCGCCACCGCTGCTGACTTCTTCCGGTACCGGCTCGTTGGCCATGCGCTTGCGGAACAGCGCTGCCCGGGCCAGCAGCAGGGTGGTGACCGGCACGGTGATGGACAGCAGGATCGGAATCAGCCAGGCGTGCAGCACCGGCGCTTGCTTGAGCCAGGAAAAGTAGGTGATCGAGGCCAGCGCGACGCACCAGGCGCCGATGGTCGAGGCCAGTGCCGGCGGGTGCATGCGCTGGAAATAGTCCTTCAGGCGCACCAGGCCCACGGCACCGACCAGCGCGAACAGGCTGCCGGCCAGCAGCAGCACGGCGGTGACCAGTTCTACCCAGAACGGTAATTGCAGGGGTTCAGTCATTCGATCACCTCACCGCGCAGCAGGAACTTGGCCAGGGCAAACGAGCCGACGAAGCCGAACAGCGCAATCAGCAATGCGCCTTCGAAGTAGGTGTCACTGGCATAACGGATGCCCAGCACCAGCATGGTCAGCATGGCCAGGATGTACAAGTAGTCCAGCGCCAGCACCCGGTCCTGGGCGGACGGGCCGCGGAATAGTCGGATCAGTGCCAGGGCCATGGCCAGGGCGAAGATGAACAGGCTGGCGAGGACAGCATTGGCGAGCAGGCCTGTCATTGGAAAATCTCCATCAGCGGGCGTTCGTAGGTGTCCTTGAAGTGCTGGATGAAGGCCGCCTCGTCGTCCAGGTCGAACACATGCAAGAGTAAAACGCTGCGGTCCAGCGCCAGCTCGGACCAGACCGTGCCTGGCACTACCGTGGTGATCATCGACAGCGCCGCCAGGCCATGCGCATCGCGCAGGCACAGCGGGATGTGCACGAACGCCGAGCGTGGCGGCTGCTTGCCGGCACGCAGCACGCCACGGGCTACCAGCAGGTTGGACATGATCACATCGATGCCGACCCGGCCGATCAGCCGGGCGACGACCAGCGGCCGCCGCACATGGGCATGCTGGGGGCGCAGTGGTGCCATCAGCAGCGGCGCCAGCACGCCAAGCGCAGCACCCAGCAGCAGGTTGCCGGGGCTGAGCGAAAGGTTCAGCAACAGCCACAGCGCAAACAGCGACACCGATAACAGTGGGGCGGGGAACAGTCGGTTCATGGCTGCACCTGTGCGTCGAGCGAGGTCGGGCCGGGGGCTGGTCGGGCGGCCATTACCGCTTGTATGTAAAGCTCGGGAGCCTGCAGGCTGGCGGCGGTGTCCTGGGTATAGCGCAGCAACGGCTCGGCCCTGAGGCTGAGAACCATGCACAGGCCGAGCAGGATGACGATGGGCAGGCATTCATAGCGGCGCAGTAGCGGTGACGGACGCTCTTCGGGCTTCCAGAAACGCTGGATGCCGACTCGGCCAAAGGCAATCAGCGAAGCCATGCCTGACAGGATCAGCAACGTCACCAGGCCCCAGCCGGACGTACCCAGCGGTTGTTCTGGGGGCACGCCGAGCCCCTGCGGGTTGAACAGCGCGCTGATCAGGTTGAGCTTGCCGATAAAGCCCGACAACGGCGGCATGCCGATGATCAGCAGGGCACAGGCGATGAAGCTGAGGCCGAGGAACGCCATGGTCCAGGGGATGATCTGGCCGATCACCACCTGTTGTTCATCATCGAGGTTGATGCCCTTGGGCGGGTGCAGTGACTCCAGCGGCGGCGGCATGGCGTCTTCTTCTTCATCCAGCGGTGCTTCGTTGGCCGAGCGCGAGCGTTCGACCAGTTCGGCGAGCAGGAACAGCGCACACAGCGCCAGGGTCGAGTTGACCAGATAGAACAACGCTGCGCCGGTCAGCGCCGACTGGGCGAAGCCGATCGCGGCGAGCAGGGTGCCGGCCGAGACCAGGATGCTGAGGGCGGCCATCCGCTCCAGGCGTTGTGCCGCCAGGATCGACACCGCCGCCACTGCCAGGGTGACCAGGCCACCGGATACCAGCCATTCGCCACCGAAGTGCGCCGAAGCCCCTGCCTGCCCCGAGAACAGCAGGGTCCACAGGCGCAGCACGGCATACAGGCCGACCTTGGTCATGATCGCGAACAGCGCCGCCACCGGCGCGCTGGCCGAGGCATAGGCCGGTACCAGCCAGAAGTTCAACGGCCAGATACCGGCCTTGGCCAGGAAGGCGATGGCCAGGATGGCCGCTCCGGCATGCAGCAGGCCACGGTCGGCCTCCGGCACCAGCGGGATCTTCAAGGCCAGGTCTGCCATGTTCAGGGTGCCAGTCACGCCATACAGCATCGCCGCGCCGACCAGGAACAGTGACGAGGCAAACAGGTTGATGGCGATGTAGTGCAGGCCCGCACGCACCCGGGCACGGCCTGAGCCGTGCAACAGCAGGCCATAGGAGGCAGCCAGCAGCACCTCGAAGAACACGAACAGGTTGAACAGGTCGGCGGTGAGGAAGGCGCCGTACAGGCCCATCAGCTGAATCTGGAACAGCGCATGGAAACTGGCCCCGGCGCCATCCCAGCGGGCCCGGGCAAACAGCAGGGCACTGAAGCCGATGGTGCCGGTGAGGGTCAGCAGCAGCGCCGACAGGTGGTCGACCACCAGCACGATGCCGAACGGCGCCGGCCAGTTGCCTGGCAGGTAGACGCCGATCGATTCCGCCTGGCCCTGGATGCGCACCCATAACAGCAGGCTGACCGCGATGGCCAGGCCAGTGAAGGTCGATAGCAGGTTCAACCGGGCCTTCAGCTGCCGGTGTTTCTCGCCCAGCAGCAACATTACCGCCGCCGTTACCAGCGGCAGCAGGATGGGCGCGATGATCAGTTGACTCATGCTGCTCATTCGTCACGCTCCCGGCCATCGACGTGGTCGGTACCGGTCAGCCCGCGCGAGGCCAGCAATACAACCAGGAACAGGGCGGTCATGGCGAAACTGATGACGATGGCGGTGAGCACCAGCGCCTGCGGCAGCGGGTCGGTGTAATGCAGCAGGTCCTGGGGCAGGCCGTCCTTGATGATCGGCTCCTTGCCGATGAACAGGCTGCCCATGCTGAAGATGAACAGGTTGACCCCGTACGACAGCAGGCACAGCCCCATGATCACCTGGTAGGTCCGTGGGCGCAGGATCAGCCATACCCCCGAGGCGGCCAGGACGCCGATGGCAATTGCAATCACTTCTTCCATCAGGCAGCTCCCGCTTGGCTGTTTTTCGCCGGGTTGCCCGGGCGGTAGGCGCGCACCGACTGGTGCGCCAGGGCCGTGAGGATCAGCAGGGTCGAGCCGACCACCACGGTGAACACGCCGACATCGAAGAACAGCGCGCTGGCCACGTGCACATCGCCAAGCAACGGCAGGTGCAGGTGGGCGGTATGGGTGGTGAGGAACGGGTAGCCCAACAGCATGGCGCCCGCCCCGGTCAGGGTTGCGCACAGCAGCCCGGTGCCCATCCAGCGCAGCGGGCGCAGGCTCATCTGCGCTTCGACCCACTGGGTGCCAGCCACCATGTACTGCAGGATGAACGCCACCGACATCACCAGGCCGGCGACGAAGCCGCCCCCTGGCTGGTTATGGCCACGCATGAACAGGTACATCGATACCAGCAGGGCGATCGGCAGCAGCAGGCGCACCAGTACTGCGGGCACCATCATGAAGCCCAGGGCAGTGTCGGTGGCATGCCGCGGGTTGATCAGGTCGGTGACCACGTCGGGCGCCAACTGGCGCTGTTGCGACGGCAGTTGCATGCTTTCCTTCGGTGGGCGGAAGCGTCGCAGCAAAGCGAACACGGTCAGCGCAACGGCCACCAGCACGGTGATTTCACCAAGGGTATCGAAGCCACGGAAGTCGACCAGCATGACATTGACCACGTTGGTGCCCCCACCCTGGGGCAGCGCGCGGCTCAGATAGAACGAGGAAATGTCGTTGGGCGTCGGGCGGGTCAACATGGCGTAGGACAGCACCGCCATGCCGCCACCTACCAGCACCGCCAGCAACAGGTCGCGCAAGCGGCGCATGCGCGCACGGTCCAGGCTGCCCGGCAATGGCGATACGCCTTCGATCCGCCGTGGCAGCCAGCGCAGGCCGAGCAGGATCAGCACGGTGGTGACCACTTCCACCACCAGTTGGGTCAGGGCCAGGTCGGGCGCCGAGAACCAGACGAAGGTAATGCAGGTCATCAAGCCGCAGACACTGACCATGATCAAGGCTGCCAGGCGGTGGTACTTGGCCTGGTAGGCGGCACCGATGGCGCAGGCAATCGCAATCAGCCACAACGCGACGAACACGCCCGAGCCGGGAATTTTCGGCCGGTCGCCCCAGCTCAGGCCGCTGTACAACATGGGGATGAGGCCGGCGAAGAAGGCGACGAGTACCAGCATGAACAGCTGCGACTGCAGGCGGCGGCTGGTAACCAGGCGCTCGATGCGCCGCGCCAGCAGCATCAGTTGCACCTGGCCGTGCTCGAACAGGCGCTTGCCGTTGAAACGCTCGATCAGTGGCGGGTAAGGGAAACGGCCCAGGCGCAGTTGTTTGCGTAGCACCAGGTACAGCACGATGCCGCCACTCATGGCCACCAGGCTCATGATCAGCGGCGCGTTCCAGCCGTGCCAGATGGCCAGGCTGTATTCCGGCAGGGTCCCGCCCACCACCGGCAGTGCGGCTGCCGCCAGCAGCGGGCCGACCGACTGGGCGGGGAAGATGCCCACCACCAGGCAGGTCAGCACCAGCAGCTCGACTGGCGCTCGCATCCAGCGGGGCGGTTCATGCGGGGTGTGCGGCAGGTCCTCGGCGCTGGGGCCGAAGAACACGTCGACGGTGAAGCGCAGGGCATAGGCCACGCTGAAGGTGCCGGCCAGGGTGGCGATCACCGGCAGCGTGGCCTCGACCCAGGCGGTGGCACTGATGAACACCGTTTCGGCGAAGAACATTTCCTTGGACAGAAAGCCATTCAGCAAGGGCACACCGGCCATCGAGGCGCTGGCCACCATGGCCAGGGTGGCGGTGTACGGCACCAGGCGGACCAGGCCGCTCAGGCGGCGGATGTCACGGGTACCGCTTTCATGGTCGATGATGCCGGCGGCCATGAACAGCGAGGCCTTGAAGGTGGCATGGTTGAGAATGTGAAACACTGCGGCAACGGCGGCCAGTGGGCTGTTGAGCCCCAGCAGTAGGGTAATCAGGCCCAGGTGGCTGATGGTCGAATAGGCCAGCAGGCCCTTGAGGTCGTTCTGGAACATGGCGGCAAACGCGCCTAGCAGTAGGGTGAGGGCGCCTGCACCGCCGACGATCCAGAACCACTCCTCGCTGCCCGACAGCACTGGCCACAGGCGCGCCAGCAGGAATACCCCGGCCTTGACCATGGTCGCCGAATGCAGATAGGCCGATACCGGGGTCGGTGCGGCCATGGCGTGGGGCAGCCAGAACTGGAAGGGGAACTGGGCGCTCTTGCTCAGGGCGCCGATGAGGATCAGCGGCAGCAGCACCGGGTACAGTGCATGCTGGCGGATGACGTCGCCGGCAGCCAGAACCTTGTCCAGGTCGTAGCTGCCCACCACATGGCCGAGCAGCAGGGCTCCTGCCAGCAGGCACAAGCCGCCCGCACCCGTGACCATCAGCGCCATGTAGGCACCGCGACGGGCGTCGGCACGGTGGTGCCAGTAGCCGATCAGCAGGAAGGAGAACAGACTGGTGAGTTCCCAGAAGAACACCAGCTGGACCAGGTTGCCGGAGATCACCAGGCCGAGCATCGCGCCCATGAAGGCGAGGAAAAAGGCGAAGAAGCGCGGTACCGGGTCTTGTGGCGACATGTAGTAGCGGGCATACAGCGACACCAGCGCACCGATGCCCAGTACCAGCAACGCGAACAGCCAGGCGAAGCCGTCCATGCGCAGCACCAGGTTCAAGCCCAGGCTGGGCAGCCAGAGGAACTCTTCGCGGATCACGCCGCCGTGGGCAACCTGAGGGTACAGCAATGCTACCTGGACAGTGCCGACCAGGGCGACGAGCCCGGCGAGAATGGACTCCGCGTTACGTGCGTTGTGCGGCAGCACGGCTGCCAGGCAACTGCCCACGAACGGCAGGAGCAATAGCACTATCAATGACATAGCGGCCTATTCTGGAGAAGTTTGCCAGGAATCATACGTGCCAGGGGGGTGATCACCAACACGCAAGCTGTCGCAGAATCCTACAAACAGGCTGTGACCAGCTGATTTTTTATAACAGTTTCTTACAAAGCATAGCCGCAGGTTTAGAGAAGGGGCGTGCTGCTAGCGTTCACTCTGTGCTTCCAGCGCTGGCTCGGTTTCGCCCGCGCGGCGCACCTTGAGTTCGCTGACCACCACCGCTATCACGATCAGCAGGCCGCCGAGCAGTGCCACGCCGGGCAAGCGTTCGCCAGCGATACGCCCGACGATCCCGGCCCACACCGGTTCGCCGGCATAGATCAGCGTGGCGCGGGTGGGTGAGACCGATTTCTGTGCCCAGTTCATCGCCACCTGGATCACCGCGCTCATCGCACCCAGGCCCACTGCACTGGCCAACAGCAGCCAGGAAAAATCGGCAATGCGCTCCTGGGTCGGCACGATCATCAGGAATGCCAGCAGCGAGGCGGTCGCCAGTTGCACCACGGTAACCCGGCGCACATCGACCTGGCCGGCATAGCGGCTGATCAGGATGATTTCGCCGGCGATGGCCACCGCGCTGACCAGGGTCACCAGCTCGCCCTCGCTGAAGTGCAGGCTGCCGCCTTCCGGGCCGGCCAACAGCATCAGCCCGGTGAACGCCAAGCCGATACCGATGCTCGGCATCAGGCCCGGCCGGCGGCCCAGCACCAGCCACTGCAACAGCGGCACGAACGGCACATACAACGCGGTGATGAATGCCGACTGGCTGCTGCTGATGGTTTGCAGGCCCATGGTCTGCAGGCCATAGCCAAGCATGATCGACACGCCGATCAGCACGCCGGCCTTGAGTTCGGTGAACGTCAGGCCAGGCAGTGCCCGGGCCGAGACCACCCCCACGAACAGCGCGGCTGCTGCGAAGCGCAGGCCGACGAAGAACATCGGGCCGCTGACGGTCATCACGTTATGCACCAGCAGGAAGGTGCCGCCCCACAGCATGGTGATGAACACCAGCACCAATTCGGCCTTGCTCAGGCGAAAGGTAAGGGCAGAGTTCGGCTTGCTGCTGGGTTGGCTCATGGTCTTGCGCACTCGGAAGGGGCGGCGCACAATCGCCGCAAAGTGGGCAGTATACTGCGCAATCTCGACCTGTGAGCACTATAGTGCACAAAGAATCTTCGCACCGGGCATCGGTGCTGCAGCATGTCAGCCTCAATGTACGCAGCCTGCGCAACGCCGCAGGTATCAGCCAGGCCGCGCTTGCCGAGCGTTCCGGGGTCAGCCGGCGCATGCTGGTGGCGATCGAGGCGGGCGAAAAAAATGTCAGCCTGACTACCCTCGACCTGATTGCCGAAGCCCTGGGCGTGGCCTTCAGCACCCTGATCCAGGCACCCGACCAACGTGACCCAGGCCGTATCGAGGAACTGGCCTGGGCGGGCGAGCACCCGCAAAGCAGGGCGGTGTTACTTGGCAGTAGTCCGGCAAGGCGCGAGGTGGAGCTTTGGGAGTGGACCCTGGCACCGGGCGAGCGCTATTGCAGCGAAGCCGATGCCGAGGGCTGGAGCGAGCAGATCTATGTGGCCGAAGGGCAACTGACACTGATCATCGAAGGGGTCGAGCATTGCCTGCAGCAAGGCCAGTTCCATGTGTTTGCCAGCAATTGCCGGTATGCCTACCGCAATGACGGGGCCGTGGCGGTGCGTTTTGTGCGCAATGTGGTGATTTGACCGAGAGGTCCTGCTGCCTCGCGGGCCTCATCGGCGGCCCTCCCTCAGGCCTGGGGCCAGTGGAGAGGGTGCTGGTTTGCTGGCGATGAGGCCGGTACGCACATCCTGAGGTTCGCGGTCAGTCTCCTATCAGTTCATCGGTCTTGACCACCTTGGCATAGGCAAATGCCAGCGCCGCCATCGCCGCTCCATGCACATCCGCCGCCGGCACCTGCTTGCCATTGAACTCCAGGGGCAAGGTCGCACAGGCATCGTGGGCCACGGTCACGGCGTAGCCCAGGTCGGCCGCGGCACGGGTGGCAGCGTCGATGCACATGTGGCTCATGCTGCCGACGATGGTCAAGGCTTCGATACCATGCTGGTCCAGCGTATGTTCGAGGTCGGTCCCGAGGAAGGCATTGACCTTGTGCTTGAGCACCACCGGCTCGCCCGCTGCGGGCCGGACCTTGGCGTGAATGGCAGCCCCCTGCGAGCCCGGCGCGAAGAACGGCGCATCGCTACTCTCGAACTCATGCCGCACATGCACCACCAGGTCGCCCCGTTGGCGGGCCGCCGCCAGCAGGCGTGCGGCATTGTCGGCTGCCTGCTCAGCGCCATCGAGGGTCCATTTGCCGCCGGGGAAATAGTCGTTCTGAATGTCGATGATGATCAGCGCCTGCTTGCTCATGCTGCCTCCTCTGGCAGTAGTCGTTGGATGCCGTTAGTTATAGGCTGTTGCCACTGACCTGAGGATTGGCGCAAACGACACTATGCGGGCAAAAACTGACAATGCCACCAGCCTGGATATCGGCCTGCTGCTGTACCAGGGCGCGCAGCGTGCTGCCGTACATGGCCTGGCCGACCTGTTTCTGGTGGCCAACCGGGTAGCTGCCGAACTGGGGGCCGTCGAGTTGCCGCGGGTACGCGTGAGCTTCTGGCAGGCCGACGAGACGGGGCAATTGCAGCCTGCCCCCGAGAGCCCGGGCGTCGCGGTGTCTGATCTGCGTGTGCTGATCATACCGCCGAGCCTGGAGTCGGCACCGCAAGCCGAACTGCTGGAGCGCCACCGTGCGTCGTTGCGCGAGCTGCACGGGCGCGGCGCGGTGCTGGCGTCGGTGTGCATCGGTGTGTTTTTCATTGCTGCCAGCGGACTGCTCGATGGGCGCCCGGCCTGTACCCACTGGAACTACGTGCAAGCGCTGGCCCAGCGGTTTCCCAGGATACGGGTCGAGACCCAGCAGCCCTTGCTCGATGACGGTGACCTGATCACCTCGGCCGGCTTGATGGCCTGGACCGACCTGGGCTTGCGTTTGCTGGAACGTTTCATGGGAGCGACCTTGGCACGCGAGACCGCCCGTTACCTTGCCGTGGAACCGGTGGCGGCGCCGCTGCCTGGTGCCGTGTTCCGCCCGCGTCTGGAGCATGGCGACGAGGCGGTGCTGAAAGTCCAGCACTGGCTGCAAGGCAATGCTGGGCAGGATGCCGACCTGGCCGGCATGGCAGCATGCGCGGGGTTGGAGGCACGCACCTTCCTGCGCCGTTTTCGTGCCGCAACGGGGTTACGGCCGACCGAGTACTGTCAGCAAGTGAGGGTAGGGCGCGCCTGCCGCTTGCTGGAGTTCACCCGGCGCAGCGTCGATCAGATCGCCTGGGGTGTCGGTTATCAGGATCCGGGCGCGTTTCGCAAAGTGTTTCAGCGAATAACCGGCCTGACCCCGAGTGATTATCGCCGGCGCTTTGCAGTATCCGGCCAGGGCGAGTGCAGCGGATCTGCGGCGGAAAAACGCTTGACCTTGACATAACTTGAGGTTTTACCCTGCCCGGCATCGCGCTGCATGCGTCCGTAGCAAGGAGACTGCTCATGATGGCAACACCTAATGCCCTGTGGTTTACCCAGATGATCGAATATGAAGTGCCCGGTGTCCGCCAGCAGGCATTGGCCCAGGCGCTGGTGGCGCGCAGCGAGGAGCTGGCCACACGCTGTGCAGGGTTGCAGGGGGTCAGTATCCAGGCCAGTGATGATGGCAGCCGAGTGTTGCAGTACTTGCAATGGCAGTCCCGCCAGGCGTGGGCGGCGGCCGCCGTGTATTTCGTCGACGAGCCGTTTCTCGAACTGCTTGCCCAGCATCAGGCGCGTGGCGTCAGATTTGCCGCCTATCAGACCCTGCGCAGCCTGGTGCGAGGGGCCGATGGCGGCCTGCATTGCCAACTGAGCGAGGCTCAGGCATACCAGGGCGCATAGTGCGGGTAGCGGTCCAGGCGGGCGCCGATGACCATTTCGCTGATCCAGGATGCCAGGATCGAGCTGTAGGCTTTCTGGCTCGCTTCGCTGGACAGTGCGTGGTCGGCACCGTCGACGATGCGGTGTGTGAGCGAATGGGCGCTGACGAATGCCGAGCGGTAACTCATCAGTGTACTGTGCGGCACGTAGTCGTCCTGTTCGGACTCCACCAGCAACACATCGCCAGCGAACTCGGCGCAGGCTGCCAGGGCGCGGTTGTCTGCCGGGCCGAGCGGGCGCTGGCGGTAAGCGTTAAGGCGCTGCCTGTCCAGGGTCTGCTTGGGAATGTGCCATTCTTCGTCCCAGTACATCGCTGGTACGCGCAGGGCCAGCCATTTGACCGGCCGCTCGCGGGTCAGCAATGTGGCCAGGTAGCCGCCATAGCTGCTGCCGATGATGGCGATGGCGCTGCTATCGACGGCCGGGTGGCTGACCAAGCGGTCGTAGGCCACCACCAGGTCCATGAGGTTCTGTTCGCGGGTAACGGTCAGCCGTTGGCTTTCGGTCTTTTCGTGGCCGCGCAGGTCGAAGGTCATGCAGACGCAGCCCAGCCCGGTAATATGCCGCGCGCGAGCCAGGTCGCGCTGCTGGCTACCGCCCCAGCCATGCACGAAGAGAATGCCCGGCATCTTGCTGCCAGGGCTGACCAGGGTGCCGACGATGCTGTCATCCTCGACCTGCAGTTCAACGGTTTCACTCTGAATGGTCATAGTCGCGAATCCGCGCAAATTTGCTGAGTTGTCCGAGTTCACTGTCGTTTCCTTGATAGAAGAGGGTGGCGTCAGTGGGCAATTCAGGGGTGCCGAATACTTCATGGGTCGAAGCCCGTACCTGTTGCAATGCCGGATCGTCGGCAAAGGCTTGCAAGGCCAGCAGCTCGGCAGTGCTGGCGCCGCCCAGCCGCCAGGATTGTTCGAGTACGCCACTGCGCAAGTGGCCCTGGCCATTGTGGCCGCGGGCGATGTCATAGTTGCGCCGCGAGGCGATGAAGCCAGGCAGGTGCCGTTCGGCTGCCTGCTCGTAGACGATTGCCTGGTTGATGGCCAGGCGCAGGTGTTCCTCCAGCGGTAGCTGCAGCAGCGCCTCGTAGCCGCCGCGCACCACCACCAGGTCGGAGCCACCGTAGACTTCGGCGCCCTGGTGATCGTGGGTCAGGTGCTGGGTGCCGTGGTAACTGCAGGTCTGGCCGGCGACGCGCACCTGGCCGACGCTGAAGGTCTGCACCTCGCTCAGGTCTTCTTCCAGTACCAGCCCCCACAGGGCCAGCTCCTGCTCATCCATACCGGCCAGCAGCGGCTCCAGCGCATCCAGCGTGGTGACGACCTGCTGCCCGCGACCTGCGCAAGCCAGCACGGGCTTGATCCGCAATGGGCCGTCCAGCAGTAGCAGCTGCGCGGCATTACGTGCGTCGGCTTTGCTGAACACCGTGTAGCCGCGCAACAGGGCGTCGCTGGCTTGCCGGGCGAAGGCATCGGTCCAGCCTGGAGGGAAACTGGCGCCGGCCGGCAATGGGTGGGAGATCGCCTTGGTCGCCATGTAGGGATAGGTGACCAGGCCACCGAACAGGTCGTGCTCGCTGCAAATGCCCAGGGTGGCCTGGCGCTTGGGGTCGACCAAGGTTTCGGTAGGCAGGTAGTAATAGCCATCGCTGGCTGTCGGCGGCTGGCTGGGCTGCACGTGTGGGCAACCCAGCAGGCGGGCCAGGCCTTCGGCGAGCTTGAGATGCACGGCATGCTCGTGGTCAGGGGTGTGCACGCGGGTGTCGAGCAGCACCACACCGCTTTTAGGGGCGCAGACATCGGGCATGGTCATTTGCCTGTATGCAGTGAATGTATCTGTGTGAAGCCGTTACTTTGGCGAAGTTCAGCCGGACTTGATCGGTGGTCCCAGCCGCACTGTAGGAAATGTCCCGCTTGCGCAGGGCGTGGCGGGCAATGCATGCCGCGTGTCGGTCGCCACGATTGCAGGGCATCGACGGCTGTTCCATTATCGGCACACTGGATCAACCGTGATGTAGCCGCAGGAGAGCGCATGAACGTTCAGACCAACCTTGGGCAAAGCGTGCCACAGCGCCTGGCGCGCGTGCGCCAGGTCATGACAGCAGAAGGCATCGATGCCTTGCTGGTACCTTCGGCCGACCCCCATCTTTCCGAATACCTGCCGGCATACTGGCAAGGGCGCCGGTGGCTGTCTGGCTTCCACGGTTCGGTCGGCACGCTGGTGGTCACGGCTGGCTTTGCCGGGTTATGGGTCGATAGCCGCTATTGGGAGCAGGCGGAGCACGAGCTGGCAGGCAGCGGCATCGAGTTGATGAAGCTGTTGCCAGGCAAACCCGGCGCGCTGGAATGGCTGGGCGATCACGTCAAGCCCAACGGCAGCGTGGCGGTGGATGGTGCCGTCATGGCCCTGGCTTCGGCACGCCAGCTAGGCGACCGGTTGAAGCTGCGTGGGGCGCGGCTGGTGACGGATAAGGACCTGCTCGAACAGGCCTGGGACGGGCGCCCGGCGCTGCCGGGCAACCCGGTTTACCAGCACTTGCCACCGCACGCCACGGTGAGCCGGGCAGAAAAACTCAAGCAGTTGCGCCAGAGCCTGCAGGCCAAGGGCGCCGACTGGCACTTCATCGCCACCCTGGACGACATCGCCTGGCTCTTCAACCTGCGCGGCAGCGATGTCTCCTACAACCCGGTGTTCATGGCCTTTGCCCTGATCAGCCAGCAGCAAGCCATCCTGTTCGTCGGCCAGGACAAGCTCGATGACCATCTGCGCCAGGTATTGGCAGTGGATGGCATCGAGGTGCGTGACTACGCCGAAGCCGGCAGGGCGCTCGGCGCCCTGCCGGGCGGCAGCCGTTTGCTGATCGATCCGGCGCGGGTCACCTGTGGTCTGCTGGATAACCTGCCCGGCGCGGTTGAGCTGGTCGAAGGCATCAACCCCACCACCCTGAGCAAGGCGTGCAAAGGTGAAGACGACCTGGTGCACATTCGCCAGGCGATGGAGCAGGACGGCGCGGCCCTGTGCGAATTCTTCGCCTGGTTCGAGGCCAGCCTCGGTCAGGAAACCATCACCGAGCTCACCATCGACGAGCGGCTGAGCGCTGCGCGTGCCCGTCGCCCGTGCTTCGTTTCGTTGAGCTTCGCGACCATTGCCGCCTTCAATGGCAACGGCGCCATGCCGCATTACCGCGCCACCGAACAGTCGCACGCGGTGATCGAGGGCGATGGTTTGCTGCTGATCGATTCGGGTGGGCAATACCTGGGCGGTACCACCGACATCACCCGCATGGTGCCGGTGGGCAACCCCAGCCTGCAGCAGAAGCAGGATTGCACGCGCGTGCTCAAGGGCATGATTGCCCTGTCGCGCGCCAGCTTCCCGCGTGGCGTGCTGTCACCGTTGCTCGACGCCATTGCGCGGGCACCGATCTGGGCTGACCAGGTGGATTACGGCCATGGCACAGGGCATGGGGTGGGTTACTTCATGAACGTGCACGAGGGGCCGCAGGTGATTGCCTATCAGGCGGCGCCGACACCGCAGACTGCAATGCAGCCGGGCATGATCAGCTCGATCGAGCCAGGCACCTACCGCCCGGGGCAATGGGGTGTGCGCATCGAGAACCTGGTCGTCGCCCGCGAGGCCGGCAAGAGCGCCTTCGGCGAGTTCCTCGACTTCGAAACCCTGACGCTGTGCCCGATCGACACCCGTTGCCTGTTGCCCGAGCTGCTGGCGAAGGACGAGCTGGGCTGGTTGAATGGCTATCACGTCCAGGTGCGCGAGCGCCTGGCACCCTTGCTCAAGGGCGAAGCGCTGGCCTGGCTTGAGGCGCGCACAGCGCCGTTGTAGGACAAATGAAAAGGGCAGCTTGCGAGCTGCCCTTTCTTCTACTTGCAGATGACGATCATGCTGCGGCTGGTGTAGCCCGCCGGGTTGATGCCGAACAAGTAGTCACCCGCTTCTTCATCGGTATCGCCCGAGCGTGCAATGACGCGATAGCCACGTGTGCTGCAGGCGCTCGCAGCCTTGCTGTAGCAGTTGTCCCATGAGGAGGAAAGGCCGGAACAATTGATGTGCAGGCCCTTCTTGCCCCTTTTGACCTCGGTCTTGGCCGTGGCGGCGCATCCAGCAATGGCCAAGATGGCCAGGATGAGAAAAATACGTTTCATTCCTGTCCTTAAATGCGGGGCGGATCAGCTGCCTGGCCCCGTCGTTATCGCTTTGGTTCTTCCTGAAATTTCCCCAGCGTCCGTGTTCTGTTCAGTAGATAGCTTAGAGATGATGATTTTGTGACAGCTTAATCAGCGAGGCGGGCCGCCACAATCACTATTCTTATCTCAAATGAAAATATTTCTCATGTCAGTCTGCGGCGACCGCCGGGCTGGGCTCCTTGCGCATGGACAAGGTGGTGCCGACCGAGGCCATGATGATCGCCAGAATCGCCAGCCATTGAGTGAGCGTCAGCACTTCGCCGAGCAACAGCAGGCCGGAGAGTGCCCCGAACGCCGGTTCGATGCTCATCAGGGTGCCGAACGTGCGTGCCGGGATGCGTGTGAGTGCGACCATTTCCAGGCTATAGGGCAGGGCAGTGGACAGAACTGCAACGCCCAGGGCCATGGGGATCACGGCGGGTGTGAGCAATGTGCTGCCAGCGTGGGCGATACCGATGGGCGCGACGAACAGGGCAGCGACTACAACCCCCAGCGCGGCAGTCTGGATGCCGTGTTCGGCCCCGGCGCGTTGGCCGAACAGGATGTACAGGGCCCAGCATACCCCGGCGCCCAGGGCGTAGGCAGCGCCGACCGGGTCGAGCGCCTGCCCGCCATCAGCGGCCGGTAGCAATAGCAGCAGGCCGACGATGGCCAGGGCAATCCACAGGAAGTCGATTGGCCGCCGCGAGGACAGGATCGCCACGGCCAATGGCCCGGTGAACTCCAGTGCCACGGCGATGCCGACCGGTACCGTGCGCAGCGCCATATAGAAGAGGAAGTTCATGCCGCCCAGGGCCATGCCATAGATGATTACGTTACGCAGGGTGTGGGCAGTCATGCGCACCCGCCAAGGGCGCAAAATCAGCAGCATGATGATGCTGGCGAAGATCAGGCGGAGGGTGGTGGTGCCTTGGGCGCCGACGATGGGAAACATGCTTTTCGCCAGAGAGGCACCGGACTGTATCGATGCCATGGCGATGAGCAGCAGGCCGATCGGAAAGAGGGTAGCGGCCAGGCTGCGAGGCTGGGTGTTCATTTCTGTGCGGCGATCCTTGGCAGGTTGAGGATGCGCACTATAGTGCGCATCCGGGCTGAAAGGGAACAGCCAAGGCGGACAGTGGCGAAACAGATAATTGAAATTAAAGGTTGACCGCCTCGAATATCACCCTATAATGCGCCCCACTCCAACGCGGTAGCGAAGCAAAGCAAGCCAACCCGTTGAGTCAAGTGTTTGAAGCTAAACGAGTTTCTCGCAAAAAACTTCAAAATAAACGCTTGACAGCAAATGAGGAAAGCGTAGAATGCGCGCCTCGGTTGAGACGAAACGCTCTTAACCAAACGCTCTTTAACAAATCGAATCAAGCAATTCGTGTGGGTGCTTGTGAGTACGGACTGATAGTCACAAAGATTATCAGCATCACAAGTGGCCATGCGAGAAATCACATAGTCATTTGAGATTGCTGAGCCAAGTTTAGGGTTTCTTAAAAACCCAAGCAGTATTGAACTGAAGAGTTTGATCATGGCTCAGATTGAACGCTGGCGGCAGGCCTAACACATGCAAGTCGAGCGGATGACGGGAGCTTGCTCCTTGATTCAGCGGCGGACGGGTGAGTAATGCCTAGGAATCTGCCTGGTAGTGGGGGACAACGTTTCGAAAGGAACGCTAATACCGCATACGTCCTACGGGAGAAAGTGGGGGATCTTCGGACCTCACGCTATCAGATGAGCCTAGGTCGGATTAGCTAGTTGGTGAGGTAATGGCTCACCAAGGCGACGATCCGTAACTGGTCTGAGAGGATGATCAGTCACACTGGAACTGAGACACGGTCCAGACTCCTACGGGAGGCAGCAGTGGGGAATATTGGACAATGGGCGAAAGCCTGATCCAGCCATGCCGCGTGTGTGAAGAAGGTCTTCGGATTGTAAAGCACTTTAAGTTGGGAGGAAGGGCAGTAAGCTAATACCTTGCTGTTTTGACGTTACCGACAGAATAAGCACCGGCTAACTCTGTGCCAGCAGCCGCGGTAATACAGAGGGTGCAAGCGTTAATCGGAATTACTGGGCGTAAAGCGCGCGTAGGTGGTTCGTTAAGTTGGATGTGAAAGCCCCGGGCTCAACCTGGGAACTGCATCCAAAACTGGCGAGCTAGAGTACGGTAGAGGGTGGTGGAATTTCCTGTGTAGCGGTGAAATGCGTAGATATAGGAAGGAACACCAGTGGCGAAGGCGACCACCTGGACTGATACTGACACTGAGGTGCGAAAGCGTGGGGAGCAAACAGGATTAGATACCCTGGTAGTCCACGCCGTAAACGATGTCAACTAGCCGTTGGAATCCTTGAGATTTTAGTGGCGCAGCTAACGCATTAAGTTGACCGCCTGGGGAGTACGGCCGCAAGGTTAAAACTCAAATGAATTGACGGGGGCCCGCACAAGCGGTGGAGCATGTGGTTTAATTCGAAGCAACGCGAAGAACCTTACCAGGCCTTGACATGCAGAGAACTTTCCAGAGATGGATTGGTGCCTTCGGGAACTCTGACACAGGTGCTGCATGGCTGTCGTCAGCTCGTGTCGTGAGATGTTGGGTTAAGTCCCGTAACGAGCGCAACCCTTGTCCTTAGTTACCAGCACGTCATGGTGGGCACTCTAAGGAGACTGCCGGTGACAAACCGGAGGAAGGTGGGGATGACGTCAAGTCATCATGGCCCTTACGGCCTGGGCTACACACGTGCTACAATGGTCGGTACAGAGGGTTGCCAAGCCGCGAGGTGGAGCTAATCTCACAAAACCGATCGTAGTCCGGATCGCAGTCTGCAACTCGACTGCGTGAAGTCGGAATCGCTAGTAATCGCGAATCAGAATGTCGCGGTGAATACGTTCCCGGGCCTTGTACACACCGCCCGTCACACCATGGGAGTGGGTTGCACCAGAAGTAGCTAGTCTAACCTTCGGGGGGACGGTTACCACGGTGTGATTCATGACTGGGGTGAAGTCGTAACAAGGTAGCCGTAGGGGAACCTGCGGCTGGATCACCTCCTTAATCGACGACATCAGCCTGCTGATGAGCTCCCACACGAATTGCTTGATTCATTGTATAAAGACGATCAAGACCCAAAGTTTTACCCTTAGGTCTGTAGCTCAGTTGGTTAGAGCGCACCCCTGATAAGGGTGAGGTCGGCAGTTCAAATCTGCCCAGACCTACCAATATGCGGGGCCATAGCTCAGCTGGGAGAGCGCCTGCCTTGCACGCAGGAGGTCAGCGGTTCGATCCCGCTTGGCTCCACCACTTGCTTTACTTGATCGAACTCAGAAATGAGCATTCGCCTCGAATGTTGATTTCTGACTTTTGTCAGATCGTTCTTTAAAAATTCGGATATGTGATAGATATAGACTGATGACCAGTTTCACTGCTGGTTAATCAGGCTAAGGTAAAATTTGTGAGTTCTGCTCGAAAGAGCAACATGCGAATTTTCGGCGAATGTCGTCTTCACAGTATAACCAGATTGCTTGGGGTTATATGGTCAAGTGAAGAAGCGCATACGGTGGATGCCTTGGCAGTCAGAGGCGATGAAAGACGTGGTAGCCTGCGATAAGCTTTGGGGAGTCGGCAAACAGACTGTGATCCAGAGATCTCTGAATGGGGGAACCCACTCAGCATAAGCTGAGTATCTTGCACTGAATACATAGGTGCAAGAGGCGAACCAGGGGAACTGAAACATCTAAGTACCCTGAGGAAAAGAAATCAACCGAGATTCCCTTAGTAGTGGCGAGCGAACGGGGACCAGCCCTTAAGTTGATTTGAGATTAGTGGAACGCTCTGGAAAGTGCGGCCATAGTGGGTGATAGCCCCGTACACGAAAATCTCTTGTCAATGAAATCGAGTAGGACGGAGCACGAGAAACTTTGTCTGAACATGGGGGGACCATCCTCCAAGGCTAAATACTACTGACTGACCGATAGTGAACCAGTACCGTGAGGGAAAGGCGAAAAGAACCCCGGAGAGGGGAGTGAAATAGAACCTGAAACCGTATGCGTACAAGCAGTGGGAGCCTACTTTGTTAGGTGACTGCGTACCTTTTGTATAATGGGTCAGCGACTTATATTCAGTGGCGAGCTTAACCGAATAGGGGAGGCGTAGCGAAAGCGAGTCTTAATAGGGCGTTTAGTCGCTGGGTATAGACCCGAAACCGGGCGATCTATCCATGGGCAGGTTGAAGGTTAGGTAACACTGACTGGAGGACCGAACCGACTACCGTTGAAAAGTTAGCGGATGACCTGTGGATCGGAGTGAAAGGCTAATCAAGCTCGGAGATAGCTGGTTCTCCTCGAAAGCTATTTAGGTAGCGCCTCATGTATCACTCCAGGGGGTAGAGCACTGTTTCGGCTAGGGGGTCATCCCGACTTACCAAACCGATGCAAACTCCGAATACCTGGAAGTGCCGAGCATGGGAGACACACGGCGGGTGCTAACGTCCGTCGTGAAAAGGGAAACAACCCAGACCGTCAGCTAAGGTCCCAAAGTCATGGTTAAGTGGGAAACGATGTGGGAAGGCTTAGACAGCTAGGAGGTTGGCTTAGAAGCAGCCACCCTTTAAAGAAAGCGTAATAGCTCACTAGTCGAGTCGGCCTGCGCGGAAGATGTAACGGGGCTCAAACCATGCACCGAAGCTACGGGTGTCATCTTCGATGACGCGGTAGAGGAGCGTTCTGTAAGCCTGTGAAGGTGAGTTGAGAAGCTTGCTGGAGGTATCAGAAGTGCGAATGCTGACATGAGTAACGACAATGCGAGTGAAAAACTCGCACGCCGAAAGACCAAGGTTTCCTGCGCAACGTTAATCGACGCAGGGTTAGTCGGTCCCTAAGGCGAGGCTGAAAAGCGTAGTCGATGGAAAACAGGTTAATATTCCTGTACTTCCAGTTATTGCGATGGAGGGACGGAGAAGGTTAGGCCAGTCTGGCGTTGGTTGTCCAGGTTTAAGGTGGTAGGCTGAAATCTTAGGCAAATCCGGGATTTCAAGGCCGAGAGCTGATGACGAGTTGCCTCTAGGCGACGAAGTGGTTGATACCATGCTTCCAAGAAAAGCTCCTAAGCTTCAGATAACTGGGAACCGTACCCCAAACCGACACAGGTGGTTAGGTAGAGAATACCAAGGCGCTTGAGAGAACTCGGGTGAAGGAACTAGGCAAAATGGCACCGTAACTTCGGGAGAAGGTGCGCCGGCGAGGGTGAAGGACTTGCTCCGTAAGCCCATGCCGGTCGAAGATACCAGGCCGCTGCGACTGTTTATTAAAAACACAGCACTCTGCAAACACGAAAGTGGACGTATAGGGTGTGACGCCTGCCCGGTGCCGGAAGGTTAATTGATGGGGTTAGCGCAAGCGAAGCTCTTGATCGAAGCCCCGGTAAACGGCGGCCGTAACTATAACGGTCCTAAGGTAGCGAAATTCCTTGTCGGGTAAGTTCCGACCTGCACGAATGGCGTAACGATGGCGGCGCTGTCTCCACCCGAGACTCAGTGAAATTGAAATCGCTGTGAAGATGCAGTGTATCCGCGGCTAGACGGAAAGACCCCGTGAACCTTTACTATAGCTTTGCACTGGACTTTGAATTTGCTTGTGTAGGATAGGTGGGAGGCTTTGAAGTGGGGACGCCAGTTCTCATGGAGCCATCCTTGAAATACCACCCTGGCAACTTTGAGGTTCTAACTCAGGTCCGTTATCCGGATCGAGGACAGTGTATGGTGGGTAGTTTGACTGGGGCGGTCTCCTCCCAAAGAGTAACGGAGGAGTACGAAGGTGCGCTCAGACCGGTCGGAAATCGGTCGTAGAGTATAAAGGCAAAAGCGCGCTTGACTGCGAGACAAACACGTCGAGCAGGTACGAAAGTAGGTCTTAGTGATCCGGTGGTTCTGTATGGAAGGGCCATCGCTCAACGGATAAAAGGTACTCCGGGGATAACAGGCTGATACCGCCCAAGAGTTCATATCGACGGCGGTGTTTGGCACCTCGATGTCGGCTCATCACATCCTGGGGCTGAAGCCGGTCCCAAGGGTATGGCTGTTCGCCATTTAAAGTGGTACGCGAGCTGGGTTTAGAACGTCGTGAGACAGTTCGGTCCCTATCTGCCGTGGACGTTTGAGATTTGAGAGGGGCTGCTCCTAGTACGAGAGGACCGGAGTGGACGAACCTCTGGTGTTCCGGTTGTCACGCCAGTGGCATTGCCGGGTAGCTATGTTCGGAAGAGATAACCGCTGAAAGCATCTAAGCGGGAAACTTGCCTCAAGATGAGATCTCACTGGAACCTTGAGTTCCCTGAAGGGCCGTCGAAGACTACGACGTTGATAGGTTGGGTGTGTAAGCGCTGTGAGGCGTTGAGCTAACCAATACTAATTGCCCGTGAGGCTTGACCATATAACACCCAAGCAATTTGCTGACGCAGATTGCGGTGGTGAAGATGATACGAACCGAAAGTTCGCAACGAACCACGAACATCACATATCCGGATTCGCTGGAGTGTCTACCAAGACCTTCTGGCAACAGAATTTCTTGACGACCATAGAGCATTGGAACCACCTGATCCCATCCCGAACTCAGCAGTGAAACGATGCATCGCCGATGGTAGTGTGGGGCTTCCCCATGTGAGAGTAGGTCATCGTCAAGATTCATTTCGCAAAACCCCTATCTGCGCATGCAGGTAGGGGTTTTGTCTTTTTGGCTCAAAAATCCTCAGCACCGCACCAAGTACGCACAGCGCTCAACCGCAATCATGAAAAGTGCGTCATTTAGGTCTGAGGAATCCGCGCACAATGTTACCCTCGCGGAAACACTCAGCACGGAAACCCACCATGGAAATGAACTGGCACCAGGCCCTGCAAGAGAGCCTGAGCTGGCTGGCAATCGCCTCGTTCACCACCCTTGTCTGCTTTGCTGCAGCCGCCACGCTGGCCGTGCGCTTTACGCGCTGGGGCAGCCAGTTCTGGCAGCTTGCCGGGCCCTATTTCAATTTCAGGCGCAGTTGGCGGCCACTGCTGGTGTTCGCACTGCTGCTGGTGCTGACGCTATTCTCGGTGCGCCTGAACGTGCTGTTCTCGTTCTGGTACAACGGCTTCTACAGCGCCTTGCAGGGCCTTGATCAAGCTGCCTTCTGGTACCTGCTGGGCGTCTTCGCGGTGTTGGCCACCATCCACGTACTGCGCTCGCTGTTCAACTTTTATGTAAGCCAGGCGTTCAGCATCAAATGGCGGGTGTGGCTGACCGAGCGCCTGACCCACGACTGGATGCAGGGGGATGCCTACTACCGTGGCCAGTTCCTCGCTGAGCCGGTAGACAACCCCGACCAGCGAATCGAGCTGGACGTCAACGCCTTCGTCAGCAGCTCGGTGAGCCTTGCGCTGGGCGCGGTCAGCGCGCTGGTGTCGCTGGTGGCCTTCACCGGGATTCTCTGGGGGCTGTCCGCCCCGTTGGCGATCGCCGGCGTGGAGATCCCCCGGGCAATGGTGTTTGCCGTATATCTGTATGTCATCGTCGCCACCTGGATTGCCTTCCGCCTCGGCCGCCCACTGATCCGCCTGAACTTCCTCAACGAGAAGCTCACGGCCAACTTCCGTTATGCACTGATGCGCCTGCGCGAGAATGCCGAAAACATCGCCTTCTACCAGGGCGCTCAGGTTGAGCGGGGCACCTTGCTGAGCTGCTTTGGCGCCTTGATCCTGAATGCCTGGGCACTGGTTTACCGAAACCTCAAGTTCAGTGGTTTCAACCTGGGTGTCAGCCAGGTTGCGGTGGTATTCCCGTTCATTCTCCAGGCCCCGCGCTTTTTCAGCGGGGCGATCAAGCTGGGTGATGTCATGCAGACCTCCCAGGCCTTTGGCCAGGTGCAGGATTCACTGTCGTTCTTCCGCGAATCGTATGATACGTTCGCCCAGTACCGGGCGACCCTTGACCGTCTTACCGGCTTCCTCGATGCCAACGCGCAGGCGAGTGCCCTGCCGCGTGTCACCACCCAGGACCAGGCACAGGCCCTGGAGATTGCAGGTCTGCAGGTGCTGCGCCCGGACGGGCATACCCTCATTGCCGACCTTGAGTTAAACCTGAGCGCCGGCCAGGCGCTGCTGATCAAGGGCCCGTCGGGCAGCGGCAAGACCACGCTGCTGCGTGCCCTGGCAGGCCTGTGGCCGTATGCCGAAGGCGCGGTCAGGCGGCCAATGGGTCATCAGGCTCTGTTCCTGTCGCAGCGCCCGTACCTGCCACTGGGCGATCTGCGCACCGTCATCGCCTATCCGGAGGCTGGCAATCCGGCAGACGCAACCCGAATGCAGCAGGTGTTGCGTCAGGTCAACCTTGCCCACCTGGCCGAGCGGTTGGAGGTCAATTGTGACTGGTCACACATTCTCTCGGTCGGTGAACAGCAGCGCCTGGCATTCGCGCGGGTTCTGTTCAACCGGCCCCAAGTGGTATTCCTCGACGAATCCACTTCCGCCATGGACGAAGGCCTCGAGCATGCCTTGTACGCGCTGTTGCGTATGGAAATGCCGACCACCTTGCTCGTCAGTGTGGGGCATCGCAGCACGTTGGCGGGGTTCCATACCCATCGCCTGGAAGTGGACGGGCAGGGTGGTTGGTCGTTACTGGAGCAGCATCCCGCGCTGGTGTAATGCCTTTCAGCGCGCATAGCCATGATCTGGCCGCCAGCTGGGCTCAGCGCAACAACACTACGCCCAGCAGGGTGGCGCTGGCAAAGCCTGCGCCGGCCAGGAAGGTCGCCTGGAAACCGGCACCGTCCCACAGCAGCCCAGCCACCACGCTGGCCGCCAGCAGCGCCACCCCGGTCAGCAGGTTGAACAGCCCGAAGGCTGTACCACGCAGGTCGACGGGGGCGCTGTCGGCAATCATGGCGGCAAAGATGCCTTGGCTGAAACCCAGGTGCAGGCCCCAGGCGGCAACCCCCAAGGCAAGCCCGGCCCAGCCTGGCACCAGGGCCAGCAGCAGGTCGGCGGCAATCAGCAGGCCCAGCCCGATTATCAATACCGCACGCCGGCCCATGTGGTCCGACAGGGCCCCGGCGGGATAGGCTGACAGCGAGTAGGCCAGGGCCATCAGCACCAGCACCGCCGGTGCCCACAAAGGTTCCAGGCCCATGCCCTGCGCGCGCAACAGCAGGAACGCCTCGCTGAAGCGGGCGAGGGTGAACAGCGTGGCCAGGCCGATCAGCCGCCAATAGGCCGGCCCCAGGCGAACCAGTGCGCGCAGTGCCAGAGGTGAGCGCACCGGCTTGGCGTTGGCGGGTGTTTCAGGCTCGCGCACGAAGGCGACAAGGATGTACACCGCGACGAACGCCGGGATCACCGCCACCCAGAACACGGTCTGGAAATGGCTCGCCGTCATCCACATCAATGCGATGGCCAGTAACGGCCCCACGAAGGCGCCGACCGTGTCGAGTGCCTGGCGCAGGCCGAAGGCCGCACCGCGCAGTTCAGCCGGGGTGACATCGGCCACCAGCGCATCCCGCGGCGCCCCGCGAATACCCTTGCCGACCCGGTCGATGAAGCGCGCCGCGATCAGCCACCCCAAACCCGCGGCCAAGGGAAACACCGGCTTGGTCAGCGCCCCCAGGCCATAGCCCAGCACCGTCAGCAGCTTGCGTCTGCCCAGGCGGTCGCTCAGGGCTCCAGAAAACACCTTGGTGATCGAGGCCGTCGCCTCGGCGATGCCCTCGATAAAGCCCACCGCGACCACCGAGGTGCCGAGCACCGTGACCATGTACAACGGCAGCAGGGCGTGGATCATTTCCGAAGAAATATCCATGAACATCGAAACGAAGCCCAACGCCCAGACGCTACGGGGGATCTTCAGCAGGCGTTTGCCGGCGCCCAGGGGACGGCTTGGTTGGTGGCTATGCATGGTGGACTCTGCAGGGTCGCTACGCTCCAAACTGTAGGAGGCGGCGTACAGGATGCAAATTGCGATTGGCACACACGCGGTGCGCTGCGCGCTACATCGGTGGTTGCCGGCCACGATTGTTGCGGCAAAAATTGCCTCGGCATGCTAAACCATGCGCCCCTGCCTTCAACGAGAGATGCCCGGTGAAAGCCGTCCGCCTGACCCTGATCTGCCATGCCCTGACCCAGGCCCAGAAGACCGGGCGTCTACACCATGCCGACGACGCTATCCTGCCGTTGGCCAGCTCGCCTTTCGCTGACCTTTCCGGGGTGTCGGTGCTGACCGCGCCAGAGCGGCGGGCGTGCGAAACAGCGGCATTATTGTCAGGAGGGGTAGAGGTCGAGCCAGCGCTGGCTGATTGCGACCTGGGGCGTTGGCGCGGGCTGGCGTTGAAGCAGTTGCAGGCCGAGCAACCGCAGGCTTTGGCCGAATGGCTGCAGAACCCGGCCAGTGATGTGCACGGTGGGGAGTCGTTTTCCGCGCTTTGCCAGCGCATGGCCGACTGGCTGGCGGCCTTCGACAGGTCGGGTGAATGGATTGCAATCACCCACCCGATGAACATGCGCGCAGTGCTGGTGCAGGTGCTCGGCTGCCCGCTGGGTGCCGGCCAGCGGATCGACGTGTTGCCGCTGTCGCGCCTGGACCTGAGTTTTACCGGGCAGTGGCGCCTGCGCCTCGGATGAGGCTCAGAACGCCAGTTTGTAGCCGATCAGCAGTAGCATCGTCGCCAGGCACGGGCGCAGCACGCGGTCGGAAATCCGCCCGGTGAGGTGGCTGCCAAGGTAGATGCCCGGCAGCGAGCCCAGCAGCAGGTAACCCAGCAGCGACCAGTCCATGTTGCCCATGCCCGCATGGCCCAGGCCCGCCACCAAGGTCAGTGGCACGGCGTGGGCAATTTCGGTACCGACCAGGCGGCGCGTGACCAGGAACGGGTACAGCAGGAACAGCGCCACGGTACCCAGTGCGCCGGCACCGATGGAGGTGAGGGTGACCATCACCCCCAGCACCACGCCGGTGAGCACGGTAAGGATGTTCAGGTTGCGCTCGCTGAGGTGGTAGTGGTCGCCGGCATGACGGCTGGCGAAGGCTTGCAGGCGCGATTTGAACAGGATGGCCAACGCGGTGAGGATCAGCACCACCGCCAGGCCTTGCTTGATGATCGCGTTGAGCGCCGAAGTGTCGGTATGCAAGGTACTGAGGAACCACAGGGTCAGCGCCGCTGCGGGCACGCTGCCCAGGCTCAGCAGGCCAGTGATCTTCCAGTCGACGTTCTGGTTACGCGCATGCACCCAGACGCCACTGGCCTTGGTCACGGCGGCATAGAGCAGGTCGGTACCGACCGCTGTTGCCGGGCTGATGCCAAACCACAACAGGATCGGGGTCATCAGCGAGCCGCCACCGACGCCGGTCATGCCGACGATGAAACCCACGATCAGGCCCGCAATGGTGAAACCGAAAGAACCTACATCCATACGCTACTCGACCGCCCAACTTTGCCCGTTATCGGATGCAGCCAGCATATAGATTTTTTTATAGCCAAATAGACTTGTTCGTTATTAGGTTATAACCGCGGCTGGCCTCGGCCGGGCGGCCAGGCACGTTTCAACAGGGACAGTTGCGCTGACCAGGACAACTCAGCGATCGGTCATCACCACCATCACATGCGCATCGCCGCCGTCGTCACTCTCCGACAGGTAGATATGCCCCACCTGGCTGTCGAAATACGCGGTCTCCTGTGGCCCGATGCTCACTGCTTCGCCGGTTTCGAATTCGATGCGCACGCGCCCGCGCAGTACCACGGCGAACTCTTGCCCAGGGTGACGGATGAAATCATCGAACTGCCCGCGTTCGCGCGCGATGATGCGCGCATAAGCCGGGGTCATGCGGCGCTCGGGGAAGTCACCGGCGATCGGGTGATAGTCATAGGTGCCGGTCGAGTAGCCCGCCGCCGTCGGCAGCGAATCGACCACTACGGTCACCGGTGCCGGAGCGGCGACCGTGCCACCAGCACGCAGCAGCTGGGCAATGTCGACATTCAGCGCCCGGGCGGCGGCGGCGAGTTTTTCGTAGCTCACCGAAACCTGGGCCAGTTCCATTTTCGACAAGGTGGACACTGGTACACCACTGGCCTCGGACAATTGCTTCAGGGTCATCTGGCGTGTCTTGCGCACCTGGCGCAGGCGCTGGCCGACAACGGCACGGTCCAGCAGGGGTAGGGCAGCGGGCATTCGGGTTCTCGGCATGCGTCCTTGGTCGGCTATCTTACCTTGGACACTTGCACTCGGCTAAATTCTCATATATTAGAATTCTCATAAATGATAATTACCGACAGGAGCGTGCATGGACCCTATCTACGACACCCTGATCATCGGCGCCGGCATCGCCGGAGCATCGCTGGGCTATCGCCTGGCGGGTCAGCAGAAGGTGCTGCTGCTCGAGCGTGAGGCGCAGCCTGGCTACCATTCCACCGGGCGTTCGGCAGCGATGTTCATGGAGGCTTATGGCACTCCGCAGATCCAGGCATTGACCCGCGCCAGCCGGGCCTTCTACCAAGCGCCACCGCAGGGCTTCTGCGAGCACCCGCTGCTGGAGCCGCGTGGCTGCCTGTATGTGGCCAGCCTGGAACAGCGTGGGCTGCTCGAGCAGGCCCATGCACAGAACCTGGCCAACGGCACCGAAGTCAGCTTGCTCGACCGCGATGCCGCCTTGGCCCTGGTGCCGTGCCTGCGTGGCGAGACGCTGGCCGGCGCGGTGCTGGAACCGGGTGCGATGGATCTGGACGTGCACGCCCTGCACCAGGGGTTTCTGCGCGGCTATCGGGTTGCCGGCGGCGAGTTGCGCTGCAACGCCGAGCTGATCCGGGCCTGCCACCAGGATGAGTTGTGGCAGGTTGAGCTGGGCGATGGCAGCAGCGTGCAGGCGCGCCAGCTGGTCAATGCTGCAGGTGCCTGGGCCGACCGCGTGGCCGAGCAGTGCGGCGTAGTGCCGATCGGCCTGCAACCGTGCCGGCGCAGCGCGTTCACCTTCCCCGGCCCGGCAGACCAGGACTTCGCCCGCTGGCCGGCGGTGATTGGCGTCGACGAAAGCTTCTACTTCAAGCCCGACGCCGGCCAACTGCTGGGTTCGCCAGCCAATGCCGACCCGGTCGAACCCCAGGACGCCGCGCCTGAAGAACTCGACGTGGCACTGGGTATCTTCAACATCGAAGCCATGACCACCCTGGCGATCCGTCGGCCAAGCCACACGTGGGCCGGGTTGCGCTCGTTCGTCGCCGACGGTGATCTGGTGATCGGTTTCGACATGCACGCGCCAGGGTTTTTCTGGCTGGCGGCACAAGGTGGCTATGGTATCCAGTCCGCTGCAGGCGCCTCGCGCCTGGCTGCCGACCTGCTGCTCGGCCAGCCGTTGTGCCCCGCACTTGTCAGCCAGGGCGTGGCGCCCGAGCGCCTGTCTCCGGCCCGTTTCCAGCAACCTTGAAAGGAGCATCACATGAGTAATGAAATCCAGCGTTTTCCCAGCAACCTGCCATTCCCGTTTTCCCGCGCGGTGAAGGCTGGCGGCTTTCTTTTCCTCTCCGGTCAGGTGCCGATGAGCGCGGCTGGCGAAGTGGTGCGTGGTGACATCCAGACGCAGACCCGTGCGGCCTGCGAGCGTATTGGTGAAAGCCTCGCGGCCTGCGGCGCACGTTTCGACCAGGTGGTGAAGGCCACGGTGTGGCTGTCGGACATGAGCCACTTCGCCGGATTCAACGAGGTGTACAAGGAATTCTTCGGCGCGGCGCTGCCGGTGCGGTCGACCGTGGCCTCGGCGTTGGCGCTGGGGGTGGATGTGGAGATCGAAGTGCAGGCATTCATCGGCGAGGGCTGACCTGACGTGTAGGGGCGCGAAGCGGGCCCAGGATTTCAGTTTCGCAGCAAAAAAGTGCCAGGGCTGCCCTGCAGCCCATCGCGACGCAAGGCCGCTCCTGCAGGGGCATGCGCTGCCAGTGACACAACAACAATAAAATCCGGAGGTGCACATGCAAGAGCAACTGAAGATTGCCGGCGCGTTCGTTGGCGTGATAGTGGGGGCGGGGTTCGCCTCGGGGCGGGAACTGCTGTTGTTCTTCGTCGATTTCGGAGTTTGGGGGCTGCTCGGTGCGTTGGTCAGCGCGGCCTTGTTCACGTTGCTCGGCATGGCCTTGGCGGGGCTGGGCAATCGCCAGCGGGCGACCTCGCACAAGGATGTGATCCAGGCTATCTGCGGCCGTCACCTGGGCCTGTTCGTCGACGGGTTGATCACCTTCTTCATGTTCGCCGTCACCGTGGTCATGCTGGCTGGCGGCGGCGCCTTGCTGGAGCAACAGTTCGGCATACCGGCACTGAGCGGCAGCGTGCTGGTGACGCTGATAGTCGTGGGCATTGTGTGCCTGGACGTGCGTAAGGTGATATTGGCCATCGGCGCCATTACGCCGCTGTTGATTTTGGTGGCGTCGGCGATCGCGCTGTATGCCGTGTTCACCCGTGAGCAAAGCTTTGCCCAGCTCGATCAACTGGCCAGCCAGCAGCAGGCGGGTACGCGTCACTGGCTGCTGGGGGCGTTCTTGTATGTGTCCTACAACATCGTTGCCGGTGCGCCGATCCTGGCCATTCTGGGCGGTTCGGCCCAAGGCGAGAAAACCGCAATGTGGGGTGGCCTGCTCGGTGGCGCAGCTCTGGGTGGCTTGATGCTGGTGATGAGTGCGGGGTTACTGTCGCGCCTGGACAGCGTCGCTGACCTGCCGATGCCGATGCTGTCAATTGCCAACGAAGTGTCGCCGCTGTTGGGGGTGGTGATGTGTCTGATCATCTTCGGGATGATCGTCAACACGGCGGTGGGTACGCTGTTTTCGTTCCTTTCGCGGCTGTTGCCGGCGGGCACGACGAAGTTCCGCTGGGCTTCGATGGTGACCGGGTTGGTGGCGTTCGGCTGCAGCCTGGTGGGGTTCATCAGCCTGGTGAGCGAAGTGTATCCGCTGTGCGGCTATCTGGGCTTCGTGCTGATGCTGGCGGTGTTGCTGGCCTGGGTGCGGCGGGGCAGGGCTGTGAAAGCGGCGGTGGTGTAGCGGTCCGTTACAGGCGGCAACAGGTTGTTGCCGCCTGAGTCCACGGGTTAGATCCTGAAGCTGCCCACCAGCTGCTTCAGGCGCCCTGCCTGCTGGGCCAGTTGGTCGCAATGGCGCAGGGTTTCGTTGAGGTTTTCCACCCCTTGCTGGTTCAGCGCGTTGATCTGGATGATGTCCAGGTTGAGGCTCTCGACCACGGCGGTCTGTTCCTCGGTAGCGGTAGCCACCGACTGGTTCATGCCATCGATCTCACCAATGCGCTGGGTCACGCTGGCCAGGCGCTCGCCGGCCTGGTTGGCCACTTGCACAGTCTGCTCGCTGGAGACCTGGCTGGTGTTCATGGTATGCACCGCTTCACGCGAGCCGACCTGCAGGCTGGTGATCATGCGGTGGATCTCTTCCGCCGACTCCTGGGTGCGGTGCGCCAGGTTGCGCACCTCATCGGCCACCACGGCAAAGCCACGGCCGGCTTCACCGGCACGGGCCGCCTCGATGGCAGCGTTCAACGCCAGCAGGTTGGTCTGTTGCGAGATGCCCTTGATCACATCGAGGATCTTGCCGATTTCGTCGGTGCTGGCATTGAGCGTTTCGATCTGCGCGCAGGACTCGCTGATGCGCTGTGACAGGGCGGTCATCGCGTTGATCGCCTCTTCGACCACTTCCCGGCCGCCATGGGCCTGCTCGCTGGCACCGCTGGCATGCTGCGAGGCATCCGCCGCATTGCGGGCGATTTCCTGAGTGGCGGCGCCCAACTGGTTGATCGCCGCAGCCACGCTGTTGGTGCGCATGCTCTGCTCTTCAGAACCGGTGATCGAGGCGTTCGAGGCGTTGATCACTTTCTCCGACAGGTCGTGTACCAGGCGGGTAGCCGACGACACTTCGCTGATCGAGGCGTGAATGCGCTCGACGAAGCGGTTGAACGAGCTGGCCAGTTCGCCGAATTCGTCCTTGTTTTGCACAGCCAGGCGACGGGTCAGGTCGCCTTCGCCCTCGGCAATGTCGCGCATGGCGCGGCCCATGGTGGTCAGCGGCCGCATCAGCACCGGGATCAGCAAGCCGAGCAGCCCGCCGATGGCGGCCACGGCGATCAGCATGGCGATGATCGCCGAGGTGCGGAACTGGCTGAGCGCGGCGTAGGCTTTGTCCTTGTCAATCGACAGGCCAATGTACCACTGCGCCGAAGGCAGGCCGGTCACCGGGGCGAAGGAGATGATGCGGTCCTGGCCATTGAGGGTGACATCCTGCATGCCGGCGGCCACTCGCAGGTTGCTGCCAGGGTAGATGTCCTTGAGATTCTTCATCACCTGGTCTTTGTCCGGGCTGACGATCACCTGGCCATTGCTGTCGGCGAGGAAGGCGTGGCCGATGCCGCCGAAATCGACCGAGTTGATGATTTCGACCAGGGTGTCGAGGGTGACGTCACCGCCGACCACGCCCGTAAGCTCGCCATTGGCCTTGCTTTTCACCGGAGTGGCGATGGTGACCATGAGGCCGCCGACGGCGCCTTGGTACGGGGCGGTCAGTACGGTCTGCCCGGCGCTGGCCGCAGCGCCATACCATGGACGCTGGCGTGGGTCGTAACCGGCCGGCATCTGCGCATTGGGGCGCTGGGTGAATGCACCGTTGGCCTGGCCCAGGTAGGTGAACAGGAAATTTCGCGTGTAGGACGGCTGCTCGATCAGCCCGGCCAGGTTCTCACCGGCACCTTGCTCGGCAATGTCCTGGGCCAGGTTTTCCAGCACCAGAATGCGCCCGCTCATCCAGTTCTGCACGCTGCTGGCGGTCAGTGCACCGGACTGCTGCACCGAGGCTTCGATGTTCTGGCGGATGGTGTTGCGCTGCAGGTAGTCGTTGTAGAGCGTGAACAGGGCGAATGCCAGGACCACGACACCGCAGGCACTGAGCAGGATCTTGTGGCGAAATTTCAGGTTCATGTTTCGAGACCTTGGGCCATTGAGGGGAGGGCGCAGCGCGCTCATGACGCATTGCGGAACCTATCGATAGGGATATCGGCTTACGGGGTAAAAGGTTGAAGCGCCTACAGAAATTTCTGACGGTCGTTTCGACGGACGGTATTCACTGGCTACACAGCTGCTCGATCAACAGGCGCGCGGCCTGCTGCAGGGGTTGTTGCTTGCGCCACAGGATGTGCACCGGCAGCTGCAATTCGTTGCGGGTGTTGTGAAAATCCAGCCGTACCAGGCGCCCGTTGGCCAGCAATGGCGCGACCCGCGACAGCGGCAGGTCGCCCCAGCCCAGGCCGGCCTCGACCATCTGCAGGGCCAGGTCGAAGCTGTCGGTGGACCAGTGTGTGGCACCAATCAGCGGGCGCGGGTCGGTCAGCGGCAAGTCGCGGCTGCGCACCAGGATCTGGCGTACCCGGGTCAGGTCTTCGAGGTAGTGGATGCGTCCTTCGCGCAAGGCCGGGTGGGCAGGCGACAGGGTGGCCACCAGCGACTCCATGCCGATGTGCTGGAAGCCGCGGCGGGCATCGACCTGCAGCCCGGCAAAGGCCACGCAGAGGTCGACACGGCCGCTGTCCAGCAGCTGCAGGGCTTCTTCCTGGGGGGCGCTGAGCAAGGCGATGTCCAGCAGCGGGTGGCGTTCACCGAGCTGAGCGATGGCGGCCAGCACAGGGCGGTGGTCGATGTCTGGCACCACGGCCAGGGTCAGGCTGCTCTCCAGGCCTTGGGACAGCTCCAGCGCGTGCACCTGGAGCAGCCCCAATTGCTCGGCGATCAGCCGGGCGTGCGGCTCCAGGGCCAAGGCCCGTGGGGTCGGGCGGACTTCGCGCGGGCCGCGTTCGAACAGGCTGTAGCCCAGTTCAGCCTCGAGGTTGGCAATGCCCATGCTGACCGCTGATGGCACGCGCTGCAGTGCCCGCGCGGCGGCAGAAAACGAACCGCGATCGAGCACGGCGAGAAACAGCTGGATGTTGTCGCTGGAAAAGTTCATGGCAGCCTCCTGTCAGCAGATCTGACAGCTGCTGACTTTTGCTGTCAAGGACAATGAAGCATGATCGCCCCTATCGCTTTTCAACAGCACGAGGTAACCCGGGTGCAGGGACTCAAACGGAAACTGGTCTACGTGACTTTCTATGAACTGATCGGGCTGTGCATGTCGACCCTCGGTCTGGCCTACCTGTCTGACACCCAGGCTTCGCATACCGGCCCTCTGGCCGTGATGATCACCACCATCGCCATGCTCTGGAACCTGATCTACAACACCTTGTTCGAGTGGTGGGAAAGCCGCCAGACCACGCGCGGGCGCAGCGTGACGCGACGGCTGGCGCATGCCATCGGCTTTCAGCTGACGCTGGTGGTCTACCTGATCCCGTTGATTGCCTGGTGGCTGGACATGACATTGCTGGAGGCATTGCTGGTGGACATGGCTTTCATCGTGCTGGTGCCTTGCTACACCTTTGCCTACAACTGGGCGTTCGACCGGATCTTCGGCCTGCCCAGTTCGGCCATGGCGCCAGCCTGATGTGGCTTGCGCCGGTACCGGCAGCCGCTAAGGCGGCAGCAATATGATCGCAGGCTCCTGCTGCTTCACCTGCTGCTCGACCGGTTGTTCGATTGGCCGCGGCGCACTGGCCAGCAGGCTGTCCTCGATTTGCCCCGACAGGTAATACACGCCGGCCATCGCACCACTCTGGCGGTTCTCCATCAGCTCTTGCCATTCCTGGTTCAACGCCACGTTGAGGATGACCCGCAACTGCTCGACCATTTGCGGGTGTTCACGGTCATGGGTCATGATCCCGTAGCCGGCCGCGGCAATCGAAATCATGGCCCCGGCGACCTTGCCCACCGCCGATGCCACGGCACTGGCGATGCCGCGCGGGGCCAAGGTGGCGCCGAGCTTTTCGCTGGCCTGGGTGGCCACCGAGTTCAGCCCGGCATCGGTCTTGCCGGGGCCTTTGCTGGCTTGCTGGTGCAGGTGCTGGCGCATGGCTTGCCAGGCCGGTTGCTGGGCCAGCGACTTGGCCCGCAGCAGTTGATACAGGCTGGCATTGCGCGCATCCGGCGGCCCCAGGGCGATGGCGGGAATGCGGTTGAGGCGCTGACTGAACTGCTCGGGTGGGGCGTTGTAGCGGTCGATGATGGCGGGCAGTTGCTGGCCGAGCAGTTGCAGGTACAGTTCGCAGGCCCGGTCGCGGATCCCCTCGGGGTCGATCTGCTCGGCAACTGGCTCGATAACCCGTTTGTGGTATTGCTCCTGCAGGTACAACGCCAGGCGCTTTTCTGCCGGTTCCCGGCCTTCGCCGCTGTCGAGTTTGTACCAGGCCACCTTGAGGGTCAGCCATTGCTGGGTCCAGTAGCCGGTGAACCACGGAATGAAGTCGCTTTCGGTGCGCTGCTGGACCTGTTCCTTCCACACCCGCATGGAGCGCCGGGCATAGTCGTTGGCCGAGCCGGTGGCACCGACCGAGGCGTCGATCAGTTCCTGGTCGATACGCTGCCAGGTGGCGGTGGTGAGTACCACCGGTGGCGGCGGAGCAGGCGGACGCTTGCCCGCGCAACCGGCAAGCGCCAGCAGCAGGCATGGCAGCAGAAGGACTCGAACGCTCACGCAACCGCCTCCCTGATAGAGGCCGAGGTGGTTATCGGAGTATAGGGTCGGCTTCAGGGGGCTGCTGTGCAGCCCATCGGCCAACGCGGTCCTACAGGCTTTATTCCAGGTCGAGTTTTTCTTCCAGGCGGTCGAGGTGCTGGTGCATCAGGGTCAGGGCCGCCTCGGCATCGCCCAGGGCCACGGCGTCGATGATCGCCGCATGCTCTTGCCAGGCGCAGTGGTCGCAGCAAGGCGATTCGTAGCGGGCGATGATCAGCGAGGTCATCGGCACCAGGCCATTGAGAAACCGGGCCAGTGGCGCATTGGCGGCCACCTGCGCCAGTTTCAGGTGAAACTCCCCACCCAGGCGGATCGCTGCGCAGCGCTCGCCGCTTTCGTGGTGCTGGCGTTCACGCTCCACCAGTTGCCGCAGCTGGCGAATCTGCACCGGCCGGGCGCGTTGGGCGGCCAGGGTGATCAGCGTGGTTTCGGCCAGGCGCCGGGCACTGAGTACCTGGCGCGCCTGCTCCGGGTCGGGCGTGGCCAGGTGCGCGGTGTGGCTGGGGCGCTGCACGACCACCTGCTGGTCGGACAGGCGTCCGAGCACGCGGCGGATCACTGTGCGGCTGACACCAAACGCATGCCCCAGCGCCTGCTCGGGCAAGAGGCTGCCAGGTGGCAGGCGCTGTTCGAGGATGGCGTCGAACAGCCGCGGGTAGATCTGCTCGGCGGACAGGCGGGTTTCGCCGGCCGCGAGCAGGGCCGGCAAGTGGGGGGCGGCGTTCATGGTCGCTCTCCTGGGTCATGGATGCGGGTGTTCGTCCGGAATGTTCAGGGCGATGCCCATGCGCAAGCCTTCGGCCAGGATGTGCTGGCGCATCTGGGCACTGGCCTGGGTGCTGTTGCGTTCGCGGATGGCGCGCACCACTGCTTCGTTTTCCTTCAGCCGTGCGGCCAGGTGCTCGGGCGACTTGCGCAGCATGTCGGCGCTCTGCTTGAGGGCATTGCCGGTCTGCTGCACCACGCTCTGGAAGATCGGGTTGGTGGTCAGGGCGAACAGCGCTTCATGAAAGGCGATGTAGGCCCTGACCCCGGCTTCGCTGTCTTCGGCTTCCAATGCTTCGCGCATGTCCATCAGGGTCAGGCGCAGCTGGCCGATGTCCTGGCTGTTGGCCGATTGCGCCACCAGGCCGACGATGAACGGTTCCAGGGTGTAGCGCAGCTCCAGCACGTCGGCCAGGCTGGCCGCCGCGCTGGTGTCCAGGCCTGGTTCCTGGGCGGCGGCTTCGGCGTCCAGCACCAGCACACCCTTGCCCGGCAGCGAACGCACCAGGCCCAGGGTTTCCAGTACGGTCACCGCTTCGCGCAGGCTGGGGCGGCTGATACCCAGTTGTTCGGCCAGCTCGCGCTGGCCTGGCAGCATGTCGCCGCTGCGCCATTGGCCACGGGCGAGGGCCTGGCGCAGTTTTTCCACCACTGAGTTGACGACGGTCGATGAGCTGATCACGGTTTGCTCCTGGAAGGGCCGGCATCGGTGCCGGCCACGTTGGCTCAGAATTCCTGTTGATGGTTGTTGGGCTGCTTGCGTGGCGTGGCAGCGAAGCCAGGTTTGCCGTCCAGCACGTTCTGCGCCCGCTCCAGGTCGATGTCCTTCTCCCAGCGGGCGATGGCCACGGTGGCCACGCAATTGCCGATCAGGTTGGTCAATGCCCGGCCGATGCCCATGAACCAGTCCACCGCCAACACCAGTACCAGGCCCACTACCGGGATCGCCGGCACGGCGGTCAGGGTGGCGGCGAGGATCACCAGTGCCGAGCCTGGGATGCCGTGAGCGCCCTTGGAAGTCACCAGTGACACCAGCAGGATGGTCAGCAGGTCGGTCATGGCCAGTGGCGTGCCGGTAGCATTGGCGATGAACACGATGGCCAGGGTCAGGTAGATGGAAAAGCCATCGAGGTTGAACGAGTAGCCAGTCGGGATCACCAGGCCGACGGTGGAGGTGCCGATGCCCAGGTGCTCGAGCTTGCGCATGACCTGTGGCAGCACGGCGTCGGAAGAGGCAGTGCCGAGGACGATGGTCAGTTCTTCGCGCAGGTACTTGATCAGTGGCAGCAACTTCAGGCCCGACAGGCGCATGACCGTACCCAGCACGATCAGCACGAAGCCGGCACAGGTCAGGTAGAACAGCGCCACCAGCCCGCCCAGGTGTTGCAGCGATTCCAGGCCATATTTGCTGGTAGTGAAGGCGATGGCGCCGAAGACGCCAAGCGGCGCCAGGCGCACGATCATGCCCATGATGCGGAAGATCACGTGGCTCAGCTCGTTGATCAGCCGCGAGATGCCGGCTGCCGAATCGCCAACCAGGTTCAGCGCACTGCCGAACAGCACCGAAAACAGCAGCACCTGGAGGATGTTGTTGTCGGCGAAGGCACCGATCACCGAGGTGGGGATCAGCTCCAGGAAGAACGCCGTGGCACCGTGAATGTGCTGGCCGCGCTCGGCCAGGCTACTGGCGTCGGCACTGGCCAGCTGGTCCAGGTGGATATTGGCGCCGCTGCCGATACCGCTGCTGAAGGCGAACACCAGGCCGATCACCAGTGCCAGGGTGGTCAGCACTTCGAAGTAGATCACCGACTTCAGGCCGATGCGCCCGACCTTCTTCAGGTCGCCGGCACCCGAGATGCCGCTGACTACCACGCAGAACACGATCAGGCCGATGAGCATCTTGATCAGTTTGATGAAACCGTCGCCAAGCGGTTTCAGTTGCAAGGACAGGTCGGGGAAGCTGAGGCCGCAGGCGATGCCGAGGGCAAGGCCGAGCACGACTTGAAGGAAGATCGAACGCGAGCACCATTTAAGCATGGGAGGGATCTCTGATCGGTGTCCTTGCTTCGGTAGCCGCACGGGGCGAAAGAGCGCAGGACTTAATTATTGTGGTCTTACCGGTTTGTTCAGCGCGAAGCCATAAAAGCGCGAAAAATCCGCCATTGCAAGAATTTTTGGCCTTACCGGTCTGACCAGTTTGAGGGCGTTCCAGCCTGCGAGGCTCTAGTTCGGTGCATGCCGCATAAGGCGTTAACGCACACCAGAGCAAGTTTCAGCGGGTACCTGATACAGCACTGCAATCCGCTTGCCAGGCCCCAGCCCGACCTCAATTTTTTCGATAACGCCATGATTCATAAGGTTTATTTGCTTTATGCGGCTGACCTCGTAGAATCCGCGCGCGACCGGGCAGTCACTACGAGGCCGATTGTGGGTGTGTTATCCCGATAATCGTCCCAGAGCAGGCGTCTGGCGTTTAAATGAATGGAGTCTCATAGTGCGTCTCAATCTCCCGGTTACCCCGGTCGAGCAACGTTTCCCCGCCGATCAGCGGCTGATTTCCGCAACCGACACGGCCAGCCTGATCACCTACTGCAACCCCGAATTCGCCGCCATCAGTGGCTATAGCGAGGCCGAACTGATCGGCAGCCCGCATAACCTGGTGCGGCACCCGGACATGCCGCCGGCAGTGTACGAACTGATGTGGCGCTACCTGAAGGCCGGCAAGAGCTGGATGGGCATCGTCAAGAACCGCTGCCGCAACGGCGATTACTACTGGGTCAACGCCTACGTCACGCCAATCCTCGAAGCCGGGCGGGTGGTGGGCTATGAGTCGGTACGGGTATGCCCCTCGCGTGAGCAGGTGGCCCGTGCCGAGGCCCTTTATGCACGTATGCGCAACGGCCAGGCCGTATTGCCCTGGTCACGGCGCGCGACCCTGCTGGCGCGCGACCTGGCCGTACCGCTGGCGAGCGGGGGGCTGGCGCTGGGGGCCAATCTGCTGTGGCCAGGCCTGGTTGCGCAAGGGCTGACCCTGGGCCTGTTCCTGGCTTATGGCCTGTTGGTACGCAACGCCGTGGGGCGGCAGATGCAGCGCGTGGTAGAGGGCGCCGATGGGACCTTCGCCGACCCGATCGCCGCCTTGACCTACAGCGACCTGCCCGGTGCTGCCGGACAACTGCAACTGATGCTGATCAGCGAGGAGGCGCGGCTGAAGACCGCGCTGACCCGGTTGAGCGACCTGGCGGCACAGATGGCCGTGGCTGCTCATGATGCTGGAGAGTTGTCACGCAGTACCGAAGCGGCGTTGCTGGAGCAGCGTGCAGAAACCGACCTGAGTGCCACGGCCATGAACCAGATGGCAGCTTCCATCGGTGAGGTGGCCAACCATGTACAGCTGACCGCTGCCGAGGCCCACACCGCGCACCTGCTGGCCGAGCAGGGCAGCCAGGTGGCCGATGCCAGCGGTGCGGCGATCCGCACCCTGGCGGGTACCGTGACGCAGATCAACCAGGCTGTCACGCAGTTGGCTGGCCAGACCGGCTCCATCGCCGAGGCCACCGGGATGATTCGCGGCATTGCCGAGCAGACCAACCTGCTGGCGCTCAATGCCGCCATCGAGGCGGCCCGTGCCGGCGAGCAGGGCCGCGGCTTTGCCGTGGTAGCCGATGAAGTGCGGGCACTGGCCGACAAGACCCGGCAGTCGACCCTGCACATCCAGACTATCATTGATGGCTTGCGCAGTGGTGCCGAGGAGGCCGTGGCGATCGCCAGCCAGGGCATCGACGGTGCCGAGCAGGGCGTCGCCCAGGTGCAGGAAGCCCGTCAGGCGCTGCATGGCATCCGTGAAGCGGTGCAGCGCATCAGCGCCATGAGCCAGCAGATGGCCACGGCCTCGCAGCAGCAGTCGGCTGTGGCCGAAGACGTCTCGAGGCAGATAAATGGCGTGGCCGGCATAGCCCAGCACAGCGCCCGAAGCGCCAACGCCGCCGCCTCGCGCGGAGCCGAACTGGAACAGGTGTGCGCCGGATTGCGTGCCCTTGTGGAGCGCTTCAACCGTTAAGGCAGGATGCTTTATGGATGACAACTACCGTGCGGCCGTGGACGCGGCTGCGATTTTTTCCGAAACCGACCTGCGTGGGAACATCACTTACGTCAACCAACAGTTCTGTACCATCTCCGGTTACAGCCGCGAGGAACTGCTCGGTGCCAACCACCGCATCCTCAATTCCGGCCTGCACGAGCCGGCATTCTTCGTCGGCATGTGGCGGGCCCTGGCCGCCGGGCGGGTGTGGAAAGGCGAGATCTGCAATCGTGCCAAGGATGGCACGTTGTACTGGGTCGACAGCACCATGGTGCCGCTGGTCGACCCGCTCAGCGGCCAGGTACGCAAATATGTGTCGATCCGCTTTGATGTCACCGAGAAACGTCAGCTGCTACATACCCTGCAATGGCGGGTGGGCCACGATGTGCTCACCGGCCTGCCCAACCGCACTTACCTCTCTGACCTGCTGAACCAGGCCTTGGCCTGTTCGCGCCGTGAAGGTATCGAGCTGGCGGTGTGCATGCTGGACCTGGATGGCTTCAAGGCGGTCAACGACGGCTACGGGCATGCCATGGGTGATTTGCTGTTGGTCGAAGTGGCGCAGCGCCTGAAGCATATCCTGCGCGAGAGTGATGTCGTGGCCCGGTTGTCGGGGGACGAGTTTGTGCTGATCTTGCGTGATGTCGACGAAGGCCGTCAGTTGCATGCGGCGCTGCGCCGGGTGCTGCGGGCTTTGGCGGCGCCCTATGTAATACGTGAGCAGCACTTGTCGCTCAGCGCCAGTATCGGTGTGACGCTGTACCCGCAGGATGATGAGGACGCCGACACCCTGGTGCGCCATGCCGACCAGGCCATGTACGTGGCCAAGCAGCGTGGGCGCAACCGCTACCACCTGTTCGACGTGACTCAGGAGCAGGAACTCAAGGCTACCCACCAGACCGTGGCGCGGGTGCGCCGGGCGCTGCACAACGACGAGCTGTGCCTGTATTACCAACCCAAGGTCAACCTGCGCAGCGGCCAGGTGCTGGGCTTCGAAGGTTTGCTGCGCTGGCAGCGGCCGGGCCGTGGGTTGGTGCCGCCTGGCGATTTCCTGCCATGGGTCGAGCAGACCGACCTGATCATCGAAATTGGCGAGTGGGTCCTCGACAAGGCCTTGAACCAGCTGCAGGCCTGGCAGCGCGAAGGGCGGCCCTGGTCGTTGAGCGTGAATATCGCGGCGCGGCATTTGCAACGCAGTGACTTCGCCGAGCGTCTGCGCCAGTTGCTGGCAGCGCACCCGGAGGTGGACCCGGCGCGGCTGGACCTGGAAATCGTCGAGTCAGTGGCCATCGACAACCTGCAGCACGTCAGCCGCTGCCTTGACGCCTGCCGCGCGCTGGGCGTGCGCTTCTCCCTGGATGACTTTGGCACCGGCTACTCGTCGCTGAGCTACCTGAAGCGTTTGCCAACCCAGACGATCAAGATCGACCAGTCGTTCGTGCGGGACATTTTGCATGACCAGGACGACCTGGCGCTGACCCGGGCGGTGATTGGCCTGGCACGGGCATTTGGCCGCGAAGTGATTGCCGAAGGGCTGGAGAGTGTCGAGCATGGGCGGGTGCTGATGGGCCTGGGCTGCGAACTGGCACAGGGTTACTGCATTGCCCGGCCGATGCCGGCCAGTGAGGTACAGCGCTGGGCCCAGACCTACCGGCAGCCGAAGCTGTGGCGCGACCCTTGATAGGCCAGCCGGCGATGAGGTAGGCCTGGGCCTGCTCGGCAACCGGCCGGGGCGCTGGATGGCTGCGGCAATGCCAGTGTTCGCGCTGGCTAGAGCTGGCGCAAGCGCTTGTACAGCGTGGTGCGGCTGATCCCCAGTGCGCGAGCCACCGCAGACAGGTTGCCATTGGCTTGCTGCACCAGCGTTGGCAGGTCTGCCGCTTCGGGCGCCTGTGGTACAGGCAGCTGCGCCTCGGCCAGGAAGCCCGCAGGCAAGTGTTCCAGGCCGACCGGGCCGTTGCCGGCCAAGGCCAGCGCCACCTGTAGCACACTCACCAGTTCACGTATATTGCCTGGCCAAGGGTGCTGATCGAACAGCTCGACAATGGCTGCCGGCAGTCGCGCAGGCTGCCCGGGTTCGCGGTATTGGGCATGCACCTGCTCGATCAGCTGGCGCCGGTCGCTGCGCTCGCGCAGCGGCGGCAACCGCACTGCCAGCCCGGCGATGCGGTAGTACAGGTCCTGGCGAAAGCGCCCGGCACGCACCTCTTCAGCCAGGTCGCGGTTGCTCGCCGACACCACGCGGATATCCACGGCCACCGCTGCACCGCTGCCCAGTGGCTGGATGCTGCGTGACTGCAGGACGCGCAACAAGCGGGCCTGAGTCGGCAGCGGCATGTCGCCGATTTCATCGAGGAACAAGATGCCGTGGTCGGCCTTGCGGATCAGCCCCGGGTTGCCCTTGTGGTGAGCGCCGGTGAACGCGCCTTTGTCGTAGCCGAACAGCTCCGACTCCACCAGTTCGGCGGGGATTGCCGCGCAGTTGATCGCGACCAGCGGCTGGCCGGCGCGGCTGCTGGCACGGTGCAAGGTATCGACGAACACTTCCTTGCCCACGCCGGTTTCCCCCTGCACCAGCACCGGGATGTCCTTTTCCAGCAGCAGGCTGGCCTGCGCCAGGGCCTTCTCCAGGCGCGGGTCGATGCTGCTGGCGGCGGCGCGGCAAGTGGCCTCGCGCGCAGGCTGCCACTGGCAATGAAAGCGATTGCGCCCGGTGGCCTGCAAGGCGAAGGGCTGTTGCCGGGGGTGGCTGAGCAGGTGCTGCAGCGGCAACTGGAACAGCTGCTCGATATTCTGCCCCAGCGGGTTGCCACCGAGCAGGCTGTCGGCCCGATGATTGGCCGCCAGTACCTGGCCCTGCTCATCGAACACCAGCAGGCCGGCCCAGGGGCTGTCCAGGTTGTCGGAGGCGCTGTTGAACATCAGCTGGGCATGCCGCTGGTCATGTTCGGCAAGGATCAGGCGGTTTTCCAGGCTCTGGCTCATCATGCGCACCAGGCCCAGCGTCTGGCTGCCGGGCAGGTAGCCATCGCTGGCCACGTCGAGCACCCCGACCAGTTGCCGCGCCGCGTCGAACAGCGGCGCCGCGGCGCTGGACATGTAGCGGTTCTGCCGCAGGAAGTGCTCGTCCTGGCCCACGTGAATCGCCTCGGCGCAGATCAGCGCGGTGCCCAGGGCATTGGTGCCGACCCCGCGCTCGTGCCAATGGGCGCCAGCGCTGAAACCGTGCTGCTGGCGCGGTTCGATGAAGCGCCGCGAGCCCCAGGTGTCGAGCACGCAGCCAGTGGCATCGGCCAGCATCACCAGGTAGCTGGCGTTGCCCAGCAGGTGGGCGTAATGCGGCAGTACTGCCTCGCGGGTCAGGCGCAGCAGGGCCTGGCGCCGCTCCAGCAGGGCGCTCAGTTCGGCGCGGGTCAGGCAGTCGAAGTCCGGGGCGTGCTGGGGGTGCAGACCGTGGTCGCGGCAGCGGGCCCAGGAGGCCTGGATCAGTTGGGCATGGGTCGAAGCGGATGCGGCCATGGGCCTGTCCTGTGTGATTGTTGTAATGGAAACGACCGCTGTTCAGTGTTGTTCACAGCTGTTCAATGTCAAACCCGCAAGTGTTCAGTTGTTCAGCGATTGTGTTCACTTGTGAACCAGTGCTTTGACGGGGCTGCCGGGCAGGGCGCGGGCCAGACGGGGTGTGGCTAACCTGGCACGAAACTGGCTGTACCCGGCAGACAACAATCACAAGAAGGCCACGCCATGTCCCTGGTGCTGGAACAGGTCAGTCGCAGCGTCGACAACCAGGCCTGGATCGTCGATGCGTCTCTGCGCTTCGAACCCGGCTCGTTCAATGTACTGCTGGGCCGTACTCTGGCCGGCAAGACCAGCCTGATGCGGCTGATGGCCGGGCTCGACCGCCCGGACCGCGGGCGCGTGCTGATGGATGGCCAGGACGTGACCGGCGTGCCGGTGCGTCAGCGCAATGTGTCGATGGTGTATCAGCAGTTCATCAACTACCCCACCCTCAGCGTGTACGAGAACATCGCCTCGCCGCTGCGCCAGGCGCGCATGGCCGAACCGGAGATCCGCCGGCGGGTGCAGGAAACCGCCGAGATGCTACGCATCGAAGCCTACCTGCAACGCCTGCCGCTGGAGCTGTCCGGTGGCCAGCAGCAACGCACGGCGATGGCCCGGGCGCTGGTCAAGGATGCCTCGCTGATCCTGTTCGACGAGCCGCTGGTCAACCTGGATTACAAACTGCGCGAGGGCCTGCGCCAGGAGCTGCGCGAGCTGTTCGCGGCGCGCCATTGCATTGCCGTGTATGCCACCACCGAGCCCAACGAGGCGCTGGCATTGGGCGGCACCACGACCCTCGTCCACGAAGGCCGGATCGTCCAGAGTGGGCCCACCGCCGAGGTCTATCAGCGGCCACGCAGCGTGCTGGCCGCCGAGCTGTTTTCCGAGCCGCCGATCAACCTGGTTACCGGCCGTATCAGCGATAACGAGGTAAGCCTGGCCCAGGCCGTGCATTTTGCCCGCAATGTCGACTTGCAGCCGCTTGCCGAGGGCGACTACCGCTTTGGCGTGCGGCCCAGCCACATCAGCCTGGTGCCGGCCCACGACGATGACCTGGAGCTGGCCGTGCTGGTGGAGCTTGCCGAAATCAGTGGCTCGGAGACTTTCCTGCATGTGCGCAACGACCACTGGCGCATGATCCTGCACTTGCCAGGGGTGCACGAATACCAGGTGGACACGCCGATCCGCGTGTTCATCCCCACCCACAAGCTGTTCGTGTTCGACAGCGCCGGGGCGCTGGTGCAAGCCCCCGGGCAGCGCCAGGCAAGGAGAGGGTGATGGCCGAAATCCGTCTGCGCCAACTGGCGCACAGCTACAGCCGCCAGCCCGCCAGTGAGGCGGACTATGCCCTGCACGCACTGGAACATGTGTGGGAGCAGGGCGGTGCCTATGCTTTGCTGGGGCCGTCGGGCTGTGGCAAGTCGACCTTGCTGAATATCATTTCCGGGTTGTTGACGCCATCCCATGGCGAGGTGCTGTTCGATGGCAAGCCGGTCAACCAGTTGCCGCCGCAGGCGCGCAACATCGCCCAGGTGTTCCAGTTTCCGGTGGTGTACGACACCCTGTCGGTGTACGACAACCTGGCGTTTCCCCTGCGCAACCAGGGGCTCGACGAAGCCCGCGTGCGTGCCCGGGTGGAGGAGATTGCCGAGGTGCTCGACCTGACTGCGGCGTTGCCCAAAAAGGCTCGCAACCTCAGTGCCGACGAAAAGCAGAAAGTCTCCATGGGCCGTGGCCTGGTGCGTGACGACGTGTCGGCGATCCTGTTCGACGAGCCGCTGACGGTGATCGACCCGCATCTCAAGTGGAAACTGCGGCGCAAGCTCAAGCAGATCCACGAGCAGTTCAACATCACCATGATCTACGTCACCCACGACCAGCTGGAAGCCTCGACCTTCGCCGACAAGATCGCGGTGATGCACGGCGGGCGCATCGTCCAGTTCGGCACCCCGCGTGAGCTGTTCGAGCGGCCACGGCACACTTTCGTCGGCTATTTCATCGGCAGCCCTGGGATGAACCTGATCGAGGTGCGTGCCGAGGCGGACGGGGTGAGCTTCGGCGATATACACCTGCCACTGCCAGATGGCTTGCGTGAGCGCCTGGCAGCGACGGCAGGCGGGCGCCTGCAGGTCGGCATCCGCCCCGAGTTCGTGCAGCTGTGGGACAGCCCGTTCGATGATGCCTACCCGGCACGGGTGCTGGACGTCGAGGACCTGGGCACCTACCGCATCGTCACCCTCGAGCTGGGCGGCGTCGCGCTCAAGGCCCGCCAGGGTGAGGACCGCCCACTGCCCGTGGCCCAGGCCTGGGTCAGCCTGCCGGCGCAGTGGCTGATGCTGTACCTCGACGATGTGCTGCTGGAGGTGGTGCCATGAACAAGGTGCCCAACAACAAGGCCTGGTGGCTGGTGCTGCCGGTGTTCCTGCTGGTGGCGTTCAGTGCCGTGGTGCCGATGATGACCGTGGTCAACTACTCGGTGCAGGACATTTTCGACCAGTCCAACCGCTACTTCGTCGGTGCCGACTGGTACCGCCAGGTGCTGCGCGACCCGGCGCTGCATGACGCGCTGCTGCGTCAGTTCATCTATTCCGCCTGCGTGCTGCTGATCGAGATCCCGCTGGGCATCGCCATTGCCCTGACCATGCCGACCAAGGGGCGCATGGCTTCGGTATGCCTGATCGTCATGGCCATCCCGTTGCTGATCCCATGGAACGTGGTCGGCACCATCTGGCAGATCTTCGGCCGTGCCGACATCGGCCTGCTCGGCGCCACCCTGGCCCGGCTGGGGGTCAGCTACAACTACGCCGGCGACCCGTTCGACGCCTGGCTCACCGTGCTGGTGATGGACGTCTGGCACTGGACCTCGCTGGTGGCGCTGCTGTGCTATTCAGGGCTGCGCGCCATCCCCGACGTGTATTACCAGGCCGCGCGCATCGACCGCGCCTCGGGCTGGGCGGTGTTCCGCCATATCCAGTTGCCCAAGCTGAAGAACGTGCTGCTGATCGCGGTGATGCTGCGCTTCATGGACAGCTTCATGATCTACACCGAGCCCTTCGTGCTGACCGGTGGCGGGCCCGGCAACGCCACCACCTTCCTCAGCCAGACCCTCACGCGCATGGCCGTGGGCCAGTTCGACCTGGGCCCGGCGGCGGCGTTTTCGCTGGTGTACTTCCTGATCATCCTGCTGGTGTCGTGGCTGTTCTACACAGCCATGACCCATGCCGACAAGGACTAGGCCATGAGCATACGCAAATCGCTGGCCCTGCTGCTGTACTTCTTCTTCCTGCTGGTGCCGATCTACTGGCTGCTGAACATGTCGTTCAAGAGCAACAGCGAGATCCTCGGTAGCCTGACCCTGTGGCCGCAGGCATTCACCCTCGACAACTACCGGGTGATCTTCACCGATGCCAGCTGGTACAGCGGTTATATCAACTCGCTGTATTACGTGTGCCTGAACACGCTGATTTCACTGCTGGTGGCGTTGCCGGCAGCGTATGCCTTCTCGCGCTACCGCTTCCTCGGCGACCGACACCTGTTCTTCTGGCTGCTGACCAACCGCATGGCGCCACCGGCGGTGTTCCTCCTGCCGTTCTTCCAGCTGTATTCGTCGATCGGTCTGTTCGATACCCATATCGCCGTGGCCCTGGCCCACTGCCTGTTCAATGTGCCGCTGGCAGTGTGGATCCTGGAGGGGTTCATGTCGGGTGTGCCTAAGGAGATCGACGAAACGGCCTACATCGACGGGTACAGCTTCCCGCGCTTCTTTGTGAAGATCTTTATTCCCCTGATCGGCTCCGGCATCGGCGTCACGGCATTTTTCTGCTTCATGTTCTCCTGGGTCGAACTGCTGCTGGCGCGCACGCTGACCTCGGTGAATGCCAAGCCGATCGCCGCGGTGATGACCCGTACCGTGTCCGCATCAGGCATCGACTGGGGGGTGCTGGCTGCGGCGGGCGTTCTGACCATCCTGCCCGGCATGCTGGTGATCTGGTTCGTGCGCAACCATGTGGCCAAGGGCTTTGCCCTGGGCCGGGTCTGAGGAGGGTTACGGCATGGAATGGATGGCCTGGACCTTGCCGACGGCGCTGTTCTTCGCTGCCGTGGGTGTACTGCTGCTGGGCATGACCTTGCTCGAGCTGCGCCGACCTTGTGTGGAGCGACGCGGCTTTCTACCGCTGGTCACCAGCCGTGGCGACCGCTTGTTCATCGGCCTGCTGGCCAGCGCCTACCTGCATCTGCTGGTGGTTGGCGTCAGCGAGTGGCCCTTGTGGGTAGCTTCGCTGCTGTCTCTGGCGTGGCTGCTGGTGGTGCTGCGCTGGGGCTGAGCGAGCGGCCCTGTGGGATAACTGAAACGGGAGATCACAATGTTCGACAACAAGTACAACAGGCGACATTTGACCCTGGCCGCGTTGCTGGTGCTGGCCAGCGCGCAAGGCACAGCCTGGGCCGACCAGTACGAGGACGCGGCAAAGAAATGGATCGGCAGCGAGTTCAAGCCGTCGACCCTCCCCCCTGAACAGCAACTGGCTGAACTCAAGTGGTTCATCAAGGCAGCCGAGCCGTTCCGTGGGATGAAGATCAATGTGGTGTCGGAAACCATCACTACTCATGAATACGAGTCCAAGGTACTGGCCAAGGCCTTCAGCGAAATCACCGGTATCCAGCTGACCCACGACCTGCTGCAGGAAGGCGACGTGGTGGAAAAGCTGCAGACACAGATGCAGTCGGACAAGAACATCTATGATGGTTGGGTCAACGATTCCGACCTGATCGGTACGCACTTTCGCTATGGCAAGGTGGAATCGATCACTGACCTGATGGCCAACGAGGGCAAGGACTACACCTCGCCGACCCTCGACCTGAAGGACTTCATCGGCATTTCCTTCACCACGGCGCCTGATGGCAAGGTCTACCAGTTGCCCGACCAACAGTTCGCCAACCTGTACTGGTTCCGTGCCGACTGGTTCGAACGGCCCGAGCTCAAGGCCAGGTTCAAGGAAAAGTACGGTTACGAACTGGGCGTGCCGGTGAACTGGTCGGCCTACGAGGACATTGCCCGGTTCTTCACCGAAGACGTCAAGGAAATCGACGGCAAGCGCGTCTATGGCCACATGGACTATGGCAAGAAAGACCCGTCGCTGGGCTGGCGCTTCACCGACGCCTGGTTCTCCATGGCCGGTGGTGGCGACAAGGGCCTGCCCAACGGCCTGCCGGTGGACGAATGGGGCATCCGCGTGGAGGACTGCCACCCGGTGGGTTCCAGCGTGACCCGCGGTGGTGACACCAACGGCCCGGCTGCGGTCTACGCCACGCAGAAGTATGTGGACTGGATGCGCGCCTATGCACCCAAGGAAGCCCAGGGCATGACCTTCTCCGAAGCCGGGCCGGTGCCCGCCCAGGGCAACATTGCCCAGCAGATCTTCTGGTACACCGCGTTCACCGCCGACATGACCAAGCCTGGCTTGCCAGTGGTCAATGCCGATGGCACGCCGAAGTGGCGCATGGCGCCATCGCCAAAGGGGCCGTACTGGGAGGAGGGGATGAAGCTGGGCTACCAGGACACCGGTTCGTGGACCTTCTTCAAGTCCACCCCCGAGAAGCAGCGGCTGGCGGCATGGCTGTATGCGCAGTTCGTCACGTCCAAGACCGTATCGCTGAAAAAGACCATCGTTGGCCTCACGCCAATTCGTGAATCGGACATCAGCTCCCAGGCCATGACCGACTTGGCGCCCAAGCTCGGAGGTCTGGTGGAGTTCTACCGCAGCCCGGCGCGGGTGCAGTGGACGCCCACCGGTACCAACGTGCCGGATTATCCGCGCCTGGCGCAGTTGTGGTGGAGCCACATTGCCGAGGTGGCCAGCGGCGAGAAAACCCCGCAGGAAGCCCTGGATGGGCTGGCTCGCGACCAGGACCGGATGATGGAGCGCTTGCAGCGGTCCAATGCCCAGGCCACCTGTGCGCCGAAGCTGAACCCGGAGCGGGATGCCCAGTACTGGTTCGACCAGCCCGGTGCACCGAAACCGAAACTGGCCAACGAAAAGCCCAAGGGCGAGACCGTCAGCTACAGCGAACTGCTGAAGTCGTGGGAGGCGGCCAGGAAGTGATCGGCTGAGGATTTGGGTTGATGCGTGAATCGAGCGCCGCCCGCGCGGCGCTCGATCTAGTAGGCGCTAAACCTCCCACGCCAGGCAAAAAAAACGGCACCTGCCAGAGGTGCCGTTTTCCTGTCACGCGGTATTACTTGTGCAGCTCTTCTGCCGCATACAGCGTGTTCTCCAGCAGGCACGCCCGGGTCATCGGCCCGACGCCACCCGGCACCGGGGTGATCCAGCCCGCGCGCGGCAGGGCGGTCTCGTAGACCACGTCGCCGACCAGCTTGCCGTCTTCCTGGCGGTTGATGCCGACGTCGATGACGATGGCACCTTCCTTGATCCATTCGCCCTTGACCAGGCCCGGCTTGCCGGCAGCCACGACCACCAGGTCGGCACGCCCGACATGGCCGGCCAGGTCCTTGGTGAATCGGTGGCAGACGGTCACGGTGCAGCCGGCCAACAGCAGTTCCATGGCCATCGGGCGGCCGACGATGTTGGACGCGCCGACGATGACCGCGTTCATGCCGTACAGGTCCTGGCCGGTGCTTTCCAGCAGGGTCATGATGCCCTTCGGCGTGCACGGGCGCAGCAGCGGGATGCGCTGGGCCAGGCGGCCGATGTTGTACGGGTGGAAACCGTCCACGTCCTTGTCCGGGCGAATGCGCTCGAGCAGCAGCGAGGCATCCAGGTGCGCCGGCAGCGGCAGTTGCAGCAGGATGCCGTCGACGGCCGGGTCGTCATTGAGGCGATCGATCAGCTCGGTCAGGGCCTGCTGCGTGGTGTCGCTGGGCAGGTCGAACGCCTGGGAAATGAAGCCGACCTCTTCGCAGTCCTTGCGCTTGTGCGAGACATAGACTTGGGAGGCGGGGTCGGTGCCGACCAGGATCACTGCCAGGCCTGGTGTACGCAGGCCTTGCTGGCGACGCTCCACGACACGTTGAGCGATCTGCTGGCGCAGGCTGGCGGCGATCGCCTTGCCATCGATTAGGTGTGCAGTCATAGACGCGTGATTAACCATCGAGAAGGAAACAATTAAAGAGGGCGCATTCTCGCACGACACGGGCCAAGGGCAAAGGCGGGTGGTCGGGCAAATCCCCTAAGCCCTTAAATAATTTAAATTTTTTTGAGAAAGGTGTTGACGACATTCAGGCTCGCCTATAAGATTCGCCGCACTTGTCGGGCACAGCCTAGCACTGGTTGGCGAAGTCGGGCAGAATGAGTGGTTTAGCAGCTATCTGTTAAGGTCTCGTTCGGTTAGGCTTCAAGCTTAAGCGCCCGTAGCTCAGCTGGATAGAGCATCCGCCTTCTAAGCGGATGGTCGCAGGTTCGAGTCCTGCCGGGTGCGCCATTAGGCAGCTTTGGCAAGCAAGCAAGTAAGTTGTAATGCGATATGGTGGGCGTAGCTCAGTTGGTAGAGCGCTGGATTGTGATTCCAGTTGTCGTGGGTTCGATTCCCATCGTCCACCCCATATTCTTCAAAGGCGCCGCGATTGCATCTGGCGCCTTTGTTTTAAGCGTTACGCGGACGTGGTGAAATTGGTAGACACACTGGATTTAGGTTCCAGCGGCGCAAGCTGTAAGAGTTCGAGTCTCTTCGTCCGCACCATGTTTCTGTAAGGTTGTACCGCAACATCGCAAGACCGCAATATGGTGGGCGTAGCTCAGTTGGTAGAGCGCTGGATTGTGATTCCAGTTGTCGTGGGTTCGATTCCCATCGTCCACCCCATATTTTCGAAGGCGCCTTGGTCGTGAGACCGGGCGCCTTTGTTGTTTTTGGGGTGTATGTCTTGGTGGTTGTGGTGCCTGTGAGATCGAGCGCCGCCCGCGCGGCGCATCGCGGATGAATCCGCTCCTACATTTGTTGCAACGTGCCGAACCTGACAGGCCATGGTTGCCCGCCTTGGCGCATGTCTCAAGGCATGTGAGGCGGCATCGATGCCCACCCCAAAATCCCGTCATGCCAACAGAGCTGACAACCATGGCCTCACAGGCATGGCCACGTTGCAACAAATGTAGGAGCGGATTCATCCGCGATGCGCCGCGCGGGCGGCGCTCGATTTCACAGGTGCTACAAGGCTCAAGTCATGAACTTTGCAGCCATGACTCAATCCCCCCTTGTAATCCTCTGGTGGCACCCCAATAAAAGCTGTTAGATTTCAGCCGGTTGAAACACCGGCCCAGCTGGCCGGCAGAGGAACAACCCGATGATCGCAAAAGAAGCTCGCCAGGCCCTGGCGCTGCAACGCTTCGCCGAAGCCAACCCGCAACTGCTCGAGGAAATCCGCGAACTGGATGCACGCGAGCAGGCCCAGCAGATCGAATGGGCCTTCGAAGATGCAGCCGAGGAGCAGGGCATCCAGCCCTGGGAGCTGGCCCTGCAACTGATCGCCGAAACCCCGGAGCAGTTGCAGGCCATGCGCCTGGAGACGCATCGCGAGGTGGCTGAAGCGCTGGGGATGGAATGGGAAGAGTACTGCCAGTTCAACGAGATCGATCCTGAATAAAGGCAGCGAATTCGTCCCGGCAGTTGTTTGACAAGGTATTTCGGCTGTTGGGCGTCCAAGGCGCCGCGCAGCCCTTTTTGAAGCAGGCCCTGCGGCATGCCGTACGGGCCTTGAAAGTTAATCGACCGGCGTGGTTTCCCGTCGTCCCGAGTGGGGTGACTTCTGCTGCGCGACTCACTAGAATGCTTGCCCTTGATTCTGGAGTCGGGCTAACGCCGGCTAACGTCTGTGCAACGAGGAATATCCATGCAAGTTTCTGTTGAAAACACTTCCGCTCTCGAGCGCCGCATGACCATCGCCGTTCCGGCCGAGCGCGTCGAGAACGAAGTCAACAAGCGTCTGCAACAGACTGCCAAGCGCGCCAAGGTTGCAGGCTTCCGCCCAGGCAAGGTGCCGATGAGCGTGATCCGTCAGCGCTTCGAGGCCGATGCCCGTCAAGAGGCTTTCGGTGACCTGGTTCAGGCTTCCTTCTACGAAGCCATCGTCGAGCAGAAGCTGAACCCGGCTGGTGCCCCTGCAGTAGAGCCGAAGTCCTTCGAGAAGGGCAAGGACCTGGAATTCGTCGCCATCTTCGAAGTGTTCCCCGAGTTCACCGTTGCCGGCCTCGAGTCGATCAGCGTCGAGCGCCTGAGCGCCGAAGTGGCTGATGCCGACCTGGACAACATGCTTGAAGTGCTGCGCAAGCAGAACACTCGCTTCGAGGCCGTCGAGCGCGCTGCGCAGAAAGACGACCAGGTCAACATCGACTTCGTCGGCAAGGTCGACGGTGAAGCGTTCGCTGGCGGTTCGGCCAAGGGTACCCAGCTGGTACTGGGCTCCGGCCGCATGATCCCGGGCTTCGAAGACGGCCTGGTTGGCGCCAAGGCAGGTGAAGAGCGCGTTGTCAACGTGACCTTCCCCGAGGACTACCAGAACCTGGACCTGGCTGGCAAGGCCGCCGAGTTCACCATCACCGTCAACAGCGTTGCTGCCCCGGTGCTGCCAGAACTGAACGAAGAGTTCTTCGCCCAGTTCGGCATCAAGGAAACCACCCTGGAAGGCTTCCGCGCCGAAGTTCGCAAGAACATGGAGCGTGAACTGCGCCAGGCCATCAAGGCCAAGGTGAAGAACCAGGTCATGGACGGTCTGCTGGCCGCCAACCCGATCGAAGTGCCGAAAGCCCTGCTGGAAAACGAAGTCAACCGTCTGCGCGTGCAGGCTGTTCAGCAGTTCGGTGGCAACATCAAGCCTGAGCAACTGCCGGCCGAGCTGTTCGAAGAGCAAGCCAAGCGCCGTGTGGTCCTGGGCCTGATCGTCGCCGAAGTGGTCAAGCAGTTCGAACTGAAGCCGGACGAAGGCAAGGTTCGCGAAATGATCGAGGAAATGGCTTCGGCCTACCAGGAGCCAGAGCAGGTCATCGCCTGGTACTACAAGAACGACCAGCAACTGAACGAAGTCCGTTCGGTTGTGCTGGAAGAACAAGTTGTAGATACTGTTCTGCAGAAAGCGACTGTGACCGACAAGTCGGTCTCGTACGAAGATGCCGTTAAGCCAGCACAGGCTCCTGCCGCCGCTGAATAACAGGCTTCTCTCGTAGGAAACCCCCACAAGCCAGCCTTCGAGCTGGCTTGTGCGTATTCAAGCCATGACTATTTGGGAGTGAGCGCAGGACATGTCCCGCAATTCTTATATTCAGCAGAGCTCTGACATCCAGGCCGCAGGCGGCCTGGTCCCGATGGTTATCGAGCAGTCCGCCCGTGGCGAACGCGCTTACGACATCTACTCGCGCCTGTTGAAGGAGCGTGTGATCTTCCTGGTTGGCCCGGTAGAGGACTACATGGCCAACCTCGTCGTGGCGCAACTGCTGTTCCTGGAAGCGGAAAACCCGGACAAGGATATCCATCTGTACATCAACTCGCCGGGCGGTTCCGTCACTGCCGGCATGTCGATCTACGACACCATGCAGTTCATCAAGCCGGACGTCTCGACCATCTGCATCGGCCAGGCCTGCAGCATGGGCGCCTTCCTGCTGGCTGCCGGTGCCAAGGGCAAGCGTCACTGCCTGCCGAACTCGCGCGTGATGATCCACCAGCCGCTGGGCGGCTTCCAGGGGCAGGCCACCGATATCGAGATCCACGCCCAGGAAATCCTCAATATCAAGGCCCGTCTGAACGAGCTGCTGGCCTATCACACTGGCCAGGACCTCGAAACCATCAAGCGTGACACCGAGCGTGACAACTTCATGAGCGCCTCGCGCGCGGCCGAGTACGGCCTGATCGACTCGGTCTACGACAAGCGGCAACTGGCCTCCTGAACCGGGGTGCCAGAGCAGGTAGGCGCGGAAAGCGCCTACCTGCGGACTTGAAAAAGCCCGCAATTGCCTTCATCTTGTGTTGCAAGCCTACCGGATTGGATCGATCGAATGACTGACACCCGTAACGGCGAGGACAGCGGCAAATTGCTCTATTGCTCCTTCTGCGGCAAAAGCCAGCACGAAGTGCGCAAATTGATTGCCGGGCCCTCGGTATTTATCTGCGACGAGTGCGTCGACCTGTGCAATGACATCATCCGTGAGGAGGTGCAGGAAGCCCAGGCCGAAAGCAGCGCGCACAAATTACCTTCGCCGAAAGAAATCAGCGGCATCCTGGACCAGTACGTGATTGGTCAGGAGCGCGCGAAAAAGGTGCTGGCCGTAGCGGTGTACAACCACTACAAGCGCCTGAACCAGCGTGACAAGAAGGGTGACGAAGTCGAACTCGGCAAGAGCAACATCCTGCTCATCGGGCCGACTGGCTCGGGCAAGACCCTGCTCGCCGAAACCCTTGCACGCCTGTTGAACGTACCGTTCACCATTGCTGACGCCACCACCCTGACCGAAGCCGGTTACGTGGGTGAGGACGTCGAGAACATCATCCAGAAGCTGTTGCAGAAGTGCGACTACGACGTGGAAAAGGCCCAGATGGGCATCGTCTACATCGACGAGATCGACAAGATTTCGCGCAAGTCGGACAACCCGTCCATCACCCGTGACGTTTCGGGCGAAGGCGTGCAGCAGGCTCTGCTGAAGCTGATCGAAGGCACCGTGGCCTCGGTACCGCCGCAGGGCGGCCGCAAGCACCCGCAACAGGAATTCCTGCAGGTTGATACCCGCAACATCCTGTTCATCTGCGGTGGCGCCTTCTCGGGCCTGGAAAAGGTCATCCAGAACCGCTCCACCAAGGGTGGCATCGGTTTTGGCGCCGAAGTGCGCAGCAAGGAAGAAGGCAAGAAGGTTGGCGAGTCGCTGCGTGAGGTCGAGCCGGACGATCTGGTCAAGTTTGGCCTGATCCCGGAATTCGTCGGCCGTCTGCCGGTGCTGGCGACCCTCGACGAGCTGGACGAGGCTGCGTTGATGCAGATCCTCACCGAGCCGAAGAATGCCCTGACCAAGCAGTATGCCAAGCTGTTCGAGATGGAAAGCGTCGACCTCGAGTTCCGCAGCGATGCGCTCAAGGCCGTCGCACGCAAGGCCCTGGAGCGCAAGACCGGCGCCCGTGGCCTGCGTTCGATCCTCGAAGGCGTGCTGCTCGACACCATGTACGAGATCCCTTCGAAAAAGGATGTCAGCAAGGTGGTGATCGACGAGAGCGTCATCGAGGGTACTTCGCAGCCGCTGATGATCTACGAAAACAGCGAGCCGCAAGCCAAGGCTGCGCCGGACGCCTGATTCCAGGCGATGGCCGCTGCGGTTGCAAGCAAGAAGGGGGCCTACGGGCCCCTTTCTGCTTTTCCTGCGCGAGCGCTTGTAATTTCCCAGGCGTGCCCCCACATTAGGTCCAAGCATCATTTCCACCGTTTTCCGGCCATAAGGCCGCTGTAGAGGCGAAATCATGAAGACCACCCTCGACTTGCCTCTTTTGCCATTGCGCGATGTCGTTGTTTACCCGCACATGGTCATCCCGCTGTTCGTGGGGCGCGAAAAGTCCATCGAAGCCCTTGAGGCGGCGATGACGGGCGAAAAGCAGATCCTCCTGCTGGCCCAGAAAAACCCGGCCGACGATGATCCGGGCGAAGACGCGCTGTATCGCGTCGGTACTGTTGCCACCGTGCTGCAACTGCTGAAACTGCCCGATGGCACCGTCAAGGTGCTGGTCGAGGGCGAGCAGCGCGGCGCAGTCGAGCGCTTCAGTGAAGTGGAAGGGCACATCCGTGCCGAGGTTTCCCTGATCGACGAAGCGGATGCCGCCGAGCGCGAGTCGGAAGTCTTCGTGCGCACGCTGCTGTCGCAGTTCGAACAGTACGTGCAGTTGGGCAAGAAAGTACCCGCCGAGGTGCTGTCGTCGCTGAACAGCATCGAAGAGCCGGGGCGCCTGGTCGACACCATGGCCGCGCACATGGCCCTGAAAATCGAGCAGAAGCAGGAAATTCTCGAAATCGTCGACCTGCCGACCCGCGTCGAGCACGTGCTGGCGCTGCTGGATGCCGAAATCGACCTGCTGCAGGTCGAAAAACGCATTCGCGGTCGGGTCAAGAAGCAGATGGAGCGTAGCCAGCGCGAGTACTACCTGAATGAGCAGATGAAGGCCATTCAGAAAGAGCTCGGCGATGGTGACGAAGGCCACAATGAAGTCGAAGAGCTGAAAAAGCGCATCGAAGCCGCAGGCCTGCCCAAGGACGCCTTGGCCAAGGCCCAGGCCGAGCTGAACAAGCTCAAGCAGATGTCGCCGATGTCGGCCGAGGCTACCGTGGTCCGCTCCTACCTCGACTGGCTGGTGCAGGTGCCGTGGAAAGCCCAGAGCAAGGTGCGCCTGGACTTGGCCAAGGCCGAGGAAATCCTCGATGCCGACCATTATGGCCTGGAAGAGGTCAAGGAACGTATTCTCGAATACCTTGCCGTGCAGAAGCGCGTCAAGAAGATCCGTGGCCCGGTACTGTGCCTGGTCGGCCCGCCTGGCGTCGGCAAGACCTCGCTGGCCGAGTCGATCGCCGCTGCCACCAATCGCAAGTTCGTGCGCATGGCCCTGGGTGGGGTGCGTGACGAGGCCGAGATCCGTGGCCACCGCCGCACCTACATCGGTTCCATGCCTGGTCGCCTGATCCAGAAGATGACCAAGGTGGGGGTACGCAACCCGCTGTTCCTGCTGGACGAAATCGACAAGATGGGCAGTGACATGCGTGGCGACCCAGCTTCGGCATTGCTCGAAGTGCTCGACCCCGAGCAGAACCACAATTTCAACGACCATTACCTGGAGGTCGACTACGACCTTTCGGACGTGATGTTCCTGTGCACCTCGAACTCGATGAACATCCCGCCGGCGCTGCTCGACCGGATGGAAGTCATCCGCCTGCCGGGCTACACCGAGGACGAGAAGATCAACATCGCGGTCAAGTACCTGGTGCCCAAGCAGGTCAAGGCCAACGGCTTGAAGAAGGAAGAGCTGGAGGTCGATGTATCGGCAATCCGCGACATCATCCGCTACTACACTCGCGAAGCGGGTGTGCGTGGGCTGGAGCGGCAAATTGCCAAGGTCTGCCGCAAGGTGGTCAAGGAACATACCGGGCAGAAACAGGTCAAGGTCAAGGTGGCCAGCGAACAGCTGGAGCACCTGCTGGGCGTACGCAAGTTCCGCTACGGCCTGGCCGAGCAGCAGGACCAGATCGGCCAGGTCACCGGCCTGGCCTGGACCCAGGTGGGTGGCGAACTGCTGACCATCGAAGCCGTGGTCATCCCTGGCAAGGGCCAGTTGATCAAGACCGGTTCGCTGGGCGATGTCATGGTCGAATCGATCACCGCCGCGCAGACCGTGGTGCGCAGCCGCGCCCGCAGCCTGGGGATCGCAGCCGACTTCCACGAGAAGCACGACGTGCATATCCACATGCCTGAAGGCGCCACGCCGAAGGATGGCCCGAGCGCCGGTATCGGCATGTGCACGGCACTGGTCTCGGCGCTGACGCAGATTCCGGTACGTGCCGATGTCGCCATGACCGGCGAAATCACCTTGCGTGGCCAGGTGCTGGCCATTGGCGGGCTGAAGGAAAAACTGCTGGCGGCACACCGTGGCGGTATCAAGACGGTGATCATTCCCGAGGAGAATGTTCGCGATCTGAAGGAGATTCCGGAAAATATCAAACAGGATCTGCAGATCAAACCGGTCAAATGGATTGACGAAGTCCTGCAAATTGCGCTGCAATACGCCCCGGAGCCCTTGCCAGATGTGGCTCCGGAGATTGTCGCGAAAGATGAAAAGCGCGACGGCGATGCTAAGGAAAGAATCAGCACGCACTAGTAGTTTCTGGCTGGGGGGCGTTTCTTGACAGTTTTTTCGGGGCCTTGCTATAAAGCGGCACGCCAGTGTCATCAGGCCACCCAGCGCACGTTTCATAAGCTTTTCATTACATACTTAGAAACAAACTCAATTGAGAAATAAAGGGGACTTAGAGTGAACAAGTCGGAACTGATTGACGCTATCGCCGCATCTGCTGACATCCCGAAAGCTGTAGCCGGCCGTGCGCTGGACGCAGTCATCGAATCCGTCACCGGCGCCCTGAAGCAAGGTGACGATGTGGTACTGGTTGGCTTCGGTACCTTCTCGGTCAAGGAGCGTGCTGAGCGCACCGGCCGCAACCCGCAAACCGGCAAGGCAATCAAGATCGAAGCCGCCAAGGTTCCAGGTTTCAAGGCTGGCAAAGGCCTGAAAGACGCCGTCAACTAAGTCGTCTCTTTCAGCCGGACCCGGCCTGGCCAGGTCCGAGCACGCTGATGGCGGGGGCGCAAACGTTCCCGCCTGACACGTTTGCTAAGAAAAGGCGCATCCTCGGATGCGCCTTTCTTTTATCAGGTTTCTACCCACGCTCCGCGGTTGTCGACGCAGTGGTACAGCCGTTTCTGGGGGACGCATGCTGCAAAATATCAGGGACAATTCACAAGGTTGGATTGCCAAGACCATCATCGGCCTTATCGTCGTGTTGATGGCGTTGACCGGCTTCGAAGCCATTTTCCAGGCCGCCACTCATAGCCAGGATGCCGCCAAGGTGAATGGCCAGACCATCAGCCAGAACGAGTTGAGCCAGGCGGCCGACATGCAACGCCGCCAGCTGATGCAACAGCTGGGCAAGGATTTCGACCCGGCGCTGCTGGATGACAAGTTGCTGCGTGAAGAGGCACTCAAGGGCCTGATCAGCCGCAAGCTGCTGTTGCAAGGCGCCGAAGACGCCAAGTTCGCCTTCTCCGAGGCCGCGCTGGACCAGGTTATCCTGCAGACGCCGGAATTCCAGGTGGACGGCAAGTTCAGCGCCGACCGCTTCGACCAGGTCATCCGCCAGATGGGCTACGGTCGCATGCAGTTCCGCGACATGCTGGCCGAGGAAATGCTCATCGGCCAGCTGCGCACCGGCCTGGCCGGCAGCAGCTTTGTCACCGACCAGCAGGTCGATGCCTTTGCCCGCCTCGAGAAGCAGACCCGCGACTTCGCCTCGCTGACCTTCAAGGCCGACCCGGCTGCGGTCAAGGTCAGCGACGAAGAAGTCAAGGCGCACTACGACCAGCACGCCAAGGAGTTCATGTCGCCTGACCAGGTGGTGATCGACTACGTCGAGCTGAAGAAGTCGGCGTTCTTCGACCAGGTCAAGGTGACCGACGAAGAGCTCAAGGCCCAGTACGAGAAGGAAATCGCCAACCTCGCCGAGCAGCGCCACGCTGCGCACATTCTGATCGAGGTCAACGACAAGGTTACCAACGAACAGGCCAAGGCCCGCGCCGAAGAAGTCGCGCAGCGCCTGGCCAAGGGTGAGGACTTTGCCGCACTGGCCAAGGAGTTCTCGCAGGACCCCGGTTCGGCCAACAGCGGTGGTGACCTTGGCTTCGCTGGCCCGGGCGTCTACGACCCGGCGTTCGAGGATGCCCTGTACAAGCTGCAGGTCGGCCAGGTCTCGGCACCGGTGCGTAGCGAGTTCGGCTACCACCTGATCAAGCTGCTGGGCGTGCAGGCCCCGGAAGTGCCGAGCTTTGCCAGCCTGAAGGACAAGCTGACCCGCGACCTGAAGATCCCGCTGGTCGAGCAGCGCTACGTCGATGCCAGCAAGCAATTGCAGGATGCTGCCTACGAGGCTTCCGACCTGGCTCAGCCGGCCCAGGACCTGAACCTGAAGGTACATACCTCGGCAGCCTTCGGCCGTGAGGGTGGCGAAGGTATCACCGCCAACCGTGCGGTGGTGCAGGCCGCGTTCTCCGAAGAAGTGCTGGATGAAGGTGCCAACAGCACTGCCATCGAACTCGACCCGGAAACCACCGTGGTGCTGCGCGTCAAGGAGCACCGCAAGCCGGAGCAACTGCCGCTGGAGGCCGTGGCCAAGAACATTCGTGAACACCTGGCCAAAGAGAAGGCCACTGCCGAGCTCAAGGCCAAGGCCGACAAGCTGATTGCCGGCCTGCGTGACGGTTCCGTCAGCGCGGGTAGCGTGCATGAAGGGCAGGGCTGGAAGGCTTACGAAGCGGTCACCCGCGGTGAGGACGGGATCGACCCGATCGAACTGCAGGCGCTGTTCCGCCTGGCCAAACCGCAGGCCAAGGACAAGCCGGTGTATGGCAGTGTGGTGCTGCGTGATGGCAGCCTGGTGGTACTGCAGCTCAAGGGTGTCAACGAAGGCGCTACCGCTACCGACGAAGAGAAGCAGCAGATTCGCCGCTACCTCGCCTCGCGTGCCGGACAGCAGGACTTCGCGGCCTACCGCAAGCAGCTGGAAGCCAAGGCAGACATCACCCGTTACTAAGGTGATCGCTGCATGACAACAGGCCGCCTTGTGCGGCCTGTTGTATTTTCGCCGCCTGTACCGGCGATGAGGCTGGTACAGGCAGGACAAGGCCTAGCGCTTCACCCCTTCGTGGTTATCCAGCGTATCCCGCGCAATCTCCCGCCCCAGGGCAATCAGCTCGGGGGCCTTGTAGAACTCGAAAAACCGGCACACCCGCTTGGGCACGTTGATCAGGACATCCGGTGGATAGCCCGCGATCTTGTACTGCGCCAACGACGTCTGCATCACCTCGAAACTCTGGTTGATCAGGTCCAGCAGCGAAGCAGGGCCCACGTTGTCGATGATGAACGAGCCGGTCGCCGACTTTGGCGCGCCCTCGCGCTCCGGTGCCGCTGCCGGCTGCTGGGCTTCCGGGTCGGCGGCATCGGCCAGCCATGGGTTTGGCGGTGCAAGCCCTTCGGCGACGATCTCCTGTTCGATGCGGATCAGCTCTTCTGCCGGCTTGCGCCGGAACGGCAGGCGTGACCCCAGCGAGCTGAGCAAGGCATCGAAACGCATCCTGAACGCGGCGGGGCGTTCGATCACCGGCAACTGGTACTGCTTCTGGTTGGTGGCGTTGAGGTTGACCGCAATGATCAGGTCGCAGTGGCTGGACACCACCGGTACGATCGGCAGTGGGTTGAGGATGCCGCCGTCGACCAACATGCGGTTGCCTTGCATCACCGGCGTGAACAGGCTGGGGATGGCCGCGGAGGCGCGCATGGCCTGGTGCAGGCAGCCTTCCTGGAACCAGATTTCCTGCTGGTTGGTGAGGTCGGCTGCAACCGCAGTGTAAGGAATGCGCAATTGCTCGATGTTGATTTCGCCGACGATCTTGCGGATCTGTCCGAACACCTTGTCGCCGCGAATTGCGCCGAGGCGAAAGCTGACATCGACCAGGCGCAGCACGTCCAGGTAGTCGAGGCTTTCAATCCAGTGGCGGTATTCGTCCAGCTTGCCGGCAGCGTAGATCCCCCCGATCACCGCGCCCATGGAGCAGCCGGCAATACAGGCAATGTCGTAGCCGCGACGCTCGATTTCCTCGATCACACCGATGTGTGCATATCCCCGGGCTCCGCCCGATCCCAATACCAGTGCCACGCGTTTACTCATGAACGTTCCCCGGCCAGTGCAACCCTGGTTCTACAATGCACCCATCGCGGCCTGTGCTTCAATGTAGACCGCGCTGAGCTACTGTAATAAAACTGGCAAGACAAAGCTGGCCGGGAACGGCACTTTTGAGCAGCCGTAGCGTCGAACGGCCACTGTTTTTTTCCATTGAGGTCATTACTGATGAAAGCCTGGATCTGCCTTCCACTGATTGCCTTGGCCCTTGCAGGCTGTGCGGGCAAGACGGCCTACCGTGAGAGCTGCGCAACCCAGTTGGATGCCGCCTGGAAAGAGCTGGACCTGGCCAAGGCCGAAGGCTTTGCCGGTGCCGTGAGTTACTCCAAGGCCTTGTCGCTGTTGACCGGGGCCAAGACCCAGCAGCAGTTCGAAGGCTATGAAAGCTGTACCCGCAAAGCCGAGAAGGCGCGCTTCTACATCCGTGAGTCCCGCGCCGGGCGCTGATCAGGGAGCGTCATTGAATGTCTGCCATGCTCGATCATGTAGTTGCCCAGATACTGGCCTTGCAAGTGCGTCTGCTGGCCTGTCGTGAACGCCTGGCTGCCAACACCGACAGCGAGGCCTTGCACGACCTGCGCACGACGCTGCGGCGTCTGCGCAGCCTGCTGCGGCCACTGCGTGGTCTACCGGGGGTGGAACAGCTGGAGGACGCCGCCAGGGCGCTGGGTGCCCTGACGACACCGCTGCGTGACCGCGAGGTACTGGCAGCCGAACTGATCGGGCGTGGCTTTGCCGAGGCCGGGCAGCGCCGCGTGGAGGGTCGCGAGCGGACTTTCGCCAGTGTCGCTGACAGCTCGCAGCTGGCGCGGGTGTTGGCGATTGTCGATGCGTTTCCGCTGTTCTTGCGAGCGGCTGGTCGCGAAGGCTTGGTCAAGGCCCTGGACAAGCGTATCGACAAACGCCTGGTCAAACAGTGGCGCAAGTTGTACCAGGCCCTGCAGGACCCGGCTCACGACCGTCACCGCCTGCGCTTGCTGATCAAGCGGGCGCGCTACGGCGACGAGGCCTATCCCCAGCTCGAGCATGCGGGCAAAAAGCTGCAGCGTCTGTTGAAGCAGGCTCAGAGTGACCTGGGCGACTGGCATGATCGCCTGCAATGGCTGTTGCAGGCACGCGAGCAAGCCGATCTGGCCCCGTGCACGCCCACCTGGGAGCAGGAACTACATGAGGCCGAGCGCCAGTCGGATACTACCCTGGAAGCCCTGCAACAGGCGCTGGCGCGGCGAAAGCCCGAACAATGACCGATTTGCGGGCTGAACGCCAAAGGGTTGCTGGCTAGGATGGCAGAACCTTTCGCGGCCTGCAGGAGCCAGCCAATGAATTTCAAGCAATTGCTCGACGCCGTGCGGGCCAGCCCCGATGCGCTCAGTATCCCGCCCAGTTGGGCTCAGGGCCGCGCCGTCTTTGGCGGGCTGATGGCAGCGTTGGTGTACGAAACCATGCGCCAGAAGATCACCGATGGCCGCCCGGTACGTTCGTTGGCTATCAGCTTTGTCGCACCGGCAGCGGCGGATGTGCCGATTCGCTTCGAGGTCGAGGTGCTGCGTGAAGGCAAGGCGGTCAGCACCTTGCTGGGCCGTGCCGTTCAGGAAGGCCAGGTGGTGACCCTGGTGCAGGGCAACTTTGGTGCAGGGCGGCCGTCTGTGGTGGATGTGCCGGCGTTGCCGGCCATGGACATGAAGGCGCTCGAACAGGCGGCCCCCGAGTTGCCGCATATCAAAGGCATCACTCCGGACTTCATGCAGCACGTGGCCTTGCGCTGGGCGGTCGGTGGCCTTCCGTTCAGTGGCAACCCGTCGCGCCATATGGGGGGCTGGGTGCGCTTGCGCGGGCTTGCTGAAGAGCCAGTCAGCGAGGCGCACCTGCTGGCGTTGGTCGACGCCTGGCCGCCAAGCCTGATGCCGTTCCTCAAGCAGCCCGCTGCGGGTAGTACCCTGACCTGGACCATTGAATTCGTCCAGCCCACGCCACGGTTGTCGACCCTCGACTGGTGCCGCTACTGCGTGGAAACCGAATATGCGCGCGACGGGTACGGGCATGCCGCCGCTGCCCTGTGGACGGCGCAGGGCGAGTTGCTGGCCTTGAGCCGGCAGACTGTGACGGTGTTCGCCTAGCCTGATACCGCCGGCTCATGGCGCGACCTGGCCGCAAGCGATCACTGACGGTGTTTGTGGCGTTCCCGCCAGGCCTTCCACCAGGCGCCGCTCAGCACGAAGCGCGGAAAGGTGATGAACTGCTCGGTGAGCAGGCGTTGCACGGCGTCCTTGCGGTTGGCGAACGGCTCTGGCTGTTCTGCCTCCAGGCGATGGCCCTGGCGTTGCAGGCCCAGGCCGGCGATCAGGGCGATGATGCCAACGGCGATTTGCCCAAGGTCCAGGCTGAACAGCCCGGACAGGATCAGCAGCGCGCCAAGAATGAACAACGGCACGGCGATCAGGTGCAGCACCAAGTTGGTCGGGTGGCGGTGGTTATGGTGGTAGCCGCGCCATTGCCAGGCGGGCAGGTTGGGCAGGCGTTTGCTCATGGGCATTTCCTCTCGCTATGCCCAAAGCTTAGTGCGGCCCCCGAACGGGGGCCAATCGAGGCTGGCTATGATGACTATAGCTTGAGCTGGCCAATGGCCTTGTTCAGCTCGCCGGCCAGCGTCGCCAGTTCGCTGCTGGTGGTCGCCGAGCCGACAGTCTGCTGCACGGTCTGCTCGGTGACATCGCGGATGCTCACCACGGCACGGTTCATTTCTTCTGCCACCTGGCTTTGCTGCTCGGCGGCCACGGCAATCTGGGTGTTGCTTTCACGCATCTGCGCCACGGCACCGGTAATTTCGGCCAGTGCTTCACCGGCCTCCCGGGCCTGCCTGACACAGTCGTCGGCTTTGTACGAGCTCTCTTGCATGAACTCCACCGCATCACGAGTGCCCGACTGCAGGGCCGAGACCATGGTGGTGATCTCGTCGGTCGAGGTTTGCACGCGCTTGGCCAGGTTGCGCACTTCATCGGCCACCACGGCAAAACCACGCCCGAGGTCGCCGGCGCGCGCTGCTTCGATGGCGGCGTTGAGTGCCAGCAGGTTGGTTTGCTCGGCGATGCTGTGGATCACACTGACCACACCGTTGATCTTCTGGCTGTCCTCGGCGAGCTGACGGATCATCTCGGCGGTCTGCTGCACGCCGCTGGACAAGCCGGAGATCGAGTCCTGCACCCGGCTGACCACCTCCTGGCCGCTACCGGCCAGGGTATCGGCTGTTTGTGACAGGTCACGGGTGGCGCCGGCATGCTGGGCGATGTGGTGCACCGTTGCCGACATTTCGTTGATGGCGGTAGCGGCCTGGTCGGTCTCGCTCTGCTGGCCGAGCATGCCGTGGCGCACATCGCTCATGCTCGCTGCCAGGCGCGCGGCACCGGAGTCCAGCTGAGCGGCGGTGTGGGCGACGGTGCTGACCACCCGGTGATAGGTCGCCTGCATGGCATTGAACGCTCCGGCCATCTGGCCGACCTCGTCGCCACAGGCCAATGGTACGCGGGCTGCCAGGTCGCCAGTTTTTTCCACGTGCAGCATGACGTCCTTGAGGGTGTTGAGCTGGCTGAGCAGGAAGCGGATCAGCAGTTGCGAAGCACCCAGCATGGCCAGCATCAGGATCAGCACACACACCGCGTAATTGCTGAAACGGTCGAAGAATACCTGGCGCAGGCTTGGCGACTGGGCCAGTACCGCCACTTGTTGATCGCCGCGACGCAACACCTGCGCGCCGCGCAACGGGTTGTCGCCGAGAAGCCAGGCGCTTGGCAGTTCGACCCAGCCCTGGGCGTTGCGCAGGCTATCGAGGGGCTGGCCGGCAAAGGTAGGTGTTTGTCCGGCCGACCAGCTGATGACGTTGGCCGGGTGCGGCAGCGGCTGCCCCGCTGGCCAGCCGGCCAGCAGTTGCGCTTGGGCAGCGGCCTGGGCCTGCGCTGCTTCGGCGCGGGCACGCTGCTCGAGGTGCACGGCATAGAGCACCAGCAGCAGGGTCGTGACAAAGGCCACCGCGTTGACGGCCCAGAACTTGTACTTCAAGGAAACATTGCTAAGCCAGGCACCCATGGGCAGGTCTTCTCTGAGTTGAGCGGAAACAATATTGGCAAGGTGCCATCATTGTGCCCGCGCCAGCCAGGCCCGTTGTTGATGTGTATCAAGAAACTTCAGCCGCCCTTGTCGCGTCAGCCCTGGATCTGGAAAAACGCCCGCGCCGTCGCCGTGGTATGTGCCGCCGTACGCTCGGCTGCTTCCCCTCGATGCAAGGCGACTTCGCGCAGCACCTCTGGCAGGAACGCCGGCTCGTTGCGCCCGTTCTTCGGCTTGGGGCGCAGGCTGCGCGGCAGCAGGTAAGGCGCATCGCTCTCCAGCATCAAACGGCCCTCGGCGATGCTGCCCACCAGCGGATGCAGGTGGGTTCCGCGGCGCTCGTCGCAGATCCAGCCGGTAATACCGATGTGCAGGTCCATGTCCAGGTAGGCGAACAGCGCCTCGCGTTCGCCAGTGAAACAGTGCACTACCGCGCCAGTCAGGTGGTCACGGTAGTCCTTGAGAATCGCCAGCAGACGTTCGCTGGCATCGCGCTCATGCAGGAACACCGGCAGGCGCAGCTCGGCGGCCAGGGCCAGTTGGGCTTCCAGGGCTTTTTCCTGCAGCGGGCGAGGGGAGAAGTCGCGGTTGAAATCCAGGCCACATTCACCCACCGCGCGTACGCGCGGTTCAGCCAGCAGCTGGCGCAAGCGGTGCTCGCTGCCTGCATCCCAGGTCTTGGCATCATGCGGATGAACACCCGCCGTGGCGAACAGGTGCGCACCGCTCGAATCCAGCTGCTGGCAGAGTTCCAGCGCCTGCTCGCTGACCGTCAGGCTGGTGCCTGTCAGCACCATCTGGGTAACGCCGGCTTCAAGCGCACGCTCGACGATGGCTGCCTGCTGGTCGTGAAAACTGCTGTTGGTCAGGTTGACGCCGATATCGATCAGTTGCATGGTGCTACCTCGTGCCGCGGGGCGGCCAGCATAGCAAAAACCGTGTTTTTGCGAAAAAACCAAGAACTTCATGCTGTTGCCATGGTCTTTTGCCGTCATTTCTCTCTGGCGGTGAATCCATATGTACTGCCCACTGACCACGGACGTTTCTGCATGCCGCGATGCTGGCTCATTCTACTGGTGACGTTCGGTCTGGCCCTGACGGGGCCAGCGCACGCGCGTCTGCCGGGACCACAGCAGAACACCCCGCCGGCCAAGGTCCGTGACTTGCAGCAGATTCGCAGCAGCCAGGTGCTGCGGGTGCTGGTCAACCAGAGCCGCAACAGCTCTGGTGAGGTCAAGGGCGAGCCGGTCGGCATCGAATACTATCGCCTGCGAGCCCTGGAGCATTACCTCAATGCCCGTGCCGCCGACGATCAGGAGATCCAGCTCAAGTTGATCCCCCGTGCCAAGGAGCAACTGCTGGGCGCCTTGGCGCGTGGCGAGGGAGACCTGGCGGTACCGGGCGAACTGCTTGACCCCAGCATGGTTCGCGGGGTCAGCAGCAGCGCGCCGGTGCTCGACCAGGTGCCATTGGTGCTGGTGGGGCGCAAGGGCGAACGCAGCTTCAGCCATGTCGAGCAACTGTCCGGGCGTACGGTGGCGCTGACCAGCGCCAGCGCCGCCGGCCCGCTGATCCAGCAGTTGAACCAGCAGCTGGCACTGCGCAAACGTGCGCCGATCAAGGTGGAATGGGTCGATGCGACCCTGGCGGTGGAGGACGTGCTGGAGATGGTCCAGGCTGGCATTTATCACCTGACCGTGATCGAGCAACCCATTGCCCGACGCTGGGCCCGGGTGATGCCGCGTCTGCGCCTGGACAGCCGTGTACAGCTGGGCCCGCCGCAAGCCATGCGTTGGTATGTCGGGCGCGATGCGCCACAGTTGCTGGCCACGGTCGACCGCTTTTTGCAAGGCTACCGCGCACCGGACAACCAGGATGCCGCGTTCGAGCGCATCTACCGGCGCCAGTACCGGGTGCATAACCCATTGGCCAGCAAGGACCGCCAGCGCCTGAACGCGTTGCGGCCGGTGCTGCAGAAACACGCTGAGGCGCAGCAGATCGACTGGCTCAACCTGGCCGCGCTGGCTTTCAAGGAATCGACGCTCAACCCGACGGCGCGCGGCACCGGCGGCGCCCATGGCTTGATGCAGATCACCCCCTCGGCAGCGCAGCGCGTGGGGGTGAGCAATACCGCCACGGTGGATGGCAATGTCCAGGCCAGCGCCCGTTACCTGGCGCTGATCCGGCGCAAGTTCTTTGCCAGCGCCAGGATCAATGAGCGTGAGCGCATGGCGTTCGTGCTGGCGGCCTACAACCTCGGCCCGGAACGGGTCCAGGCCATGCGCGCCGAAGCGCGACGGCGTGGGCTGAACGGCAACCAGTGGTTCTTCCAGACTGAACGTATCGCCATGGAGCAGGTGGGCATGGGGCCGGTCAATTTCGTCAACAGCGTGAACAAGTACTTTGTGGCCTTCAATCGCGAGCGTGCCGGGCTGGAGCGTGTGGCGAAGCGCTGACAAATCGATTTTGTCGATTGTTATGTTGGGTTTTTTGCGGTTTTCATATTTGTATAACTGATTATGATGGCGCCATCCCAACGCAACTTCCCATTTTCAAGGACGCTTCGACATGAACAACATCACCCTCAACGCTCTGTTCTCCACCCGTGCCGGTGCAGGCCTCAGCATCATCCGCATCCTGGTCGGCATCATCTTCATGGCGCACGGTGCGCAGAAACTGTTTGGCCTGTTCGGCGGCTATGGCCTGGAGGGCACTGGCCAGTGGATGGAAAGCATTGGCCTGGCCCCGGGTTACCTGATGGCCTTGCTCTCCGGTAGTGCCGAGTTCTTCGGCGGCCTGGCCCTGGTGATTGGCCTGCTGGCCCGCCCGGCAGCCCTGGCGCTGACCGTGACCCTGGTGGTGGCGATCTTCTCGGTGCACATCGGTAATGGCCTGTTCATGTCCAACAACGGCTATGAGTTTGCCCTGGCATTGCTGGCCGGCACCGTCGCGGTGCTGATCGAAGGCGCTGGCCGCTTCTCGCTGGACCGCCTGATCGCTCGGTAACCTGCCGCAGCGCCGCAAGCCGCAGGCAACAGCAGGCCGACGATTGGCCTGCTGTTGCTTGCGGCTTGCAACTTGCGGCTCGTCGCTCTAGCATACCGCTTGCGCCGATTTAAACAGCTACTTGCGGGGCGCGGGACAGCCCCACCGGGTCATCCGAAATACCGCTAAAGCGCTGGTTCGGTGACGCCTCCCACCGCTGCCCAGCGGGATTCGCGAGGCGGAGAGAAGCTCCATGAGTTGCCCACGTACCAGTGTCTGTTTGAGCCCTTTGCCTGCCAGCCAGGCGTCCCGCACACCGCGCATCCTGCTCGGCGGCCAGCATCAGCCCACTCTTTTACGTCATCTCGAAGGTCTGTCCCGGCGCAAGGGGCAGGCGCGTGCCTTCCTGATCCAGTTCGCCGATACCGGTTGCCACCTCGCGCAGTATGGCGATGACCGTTTCGACCTGGCCGTCATCCAGGCCCCGGTGCCGGACGAAGCCGCCGAAGTCATCGGTCATCTCACCCGCATCGCGCGCCAAGGCCTGATTACCCGACGCTGACTATTCATTGTCGCCATCACTGCAGCTGTGCTTGACAGGGTGGTGGCTGATCTGGAGGCACCTCAGGGTTTGATGAACCGGGGTGCGTCTTCCGCCTCACTGTATTCAATTTCGGTGACTTCCCAGTAGGCATCGCCAGTGGGAGTCCGTACAACAATCTCATCACCTGCACACTTACCAATGCATGCGCGTGCCATCGGGGAGTCGATTGAGATAAAGTCCTTCCTGTCGTAAATCTCATCAGCACCTACAATGCGGAATTTCTTGCTGGTGTCTTCCTCGTTGATAATAGTTACCCAGGCCCCAAAAAATACCTTGCCTTCCTGAGTAGGAGAATAAGGAACTACCCGAAGATCTTCGATACGCTTACGGAGGTATCTTACGCGCCGGTCTATTTCCCTTAGCCTCTTTTTATTGTACTGGTAGTCAGCATTTTCACTTCTGTCGCCCAAAGATGCGGCCCAGGTTACTTTTCTGGTGATCTCCGGCCGCTCTTCGCGCCAGAGCCAATCTAGTTCATCCTTCAAGGACTGATAGCCAGCTTCAGTAATGAGATTGGTAGCCATTTTTTTGCCTGTTATTGATTGAAAGACCGGTCACAATGCCCTGAGAGCCTTCTGTTCATTGGCAACCTGTTGTGCCTGGAAGCATGGTCTGACAAGCATCTGATTCAGAGCGACGAAAAAGGCTTGGTTGATTGCGTTCCAGTCAATTTCTCGACAGCCAGCCCGACACGCAGTACCTCATCGTCCTGGCCCTGGGGAGCGGAGATCAGGATCGAAGTCGGCAGCCCCTGCGGGTCGCTTCCGCTGGGAATGGCCACGCCTGGCATGTCGAGAAAACTGCCGATCATGGTGTAGGCCAGGGTTTGCAGGTTCGTCGTGGCGAACAGCTCATCATCCGCTTCCAGCGCGGCTAGGGGTGGAGCGACATGCTTGACAGTGGGCATCAGTAAAACGGCGCCGTCGAGTTCTTCCCGAATGTCGTGCATCAACTCCTCCCGCACGCGACGAAGCTCGCTTTCAGTGCTGGCGGGCAGTGCCTTGGAGGCCAGCAGACGCTTGCGTACACGACGATCCAGAAGTGCTCCCTGCGGGCTCTCGACAATGCTCCCCAGCAAACGCCAGGCCTCTATCGCCCCTAGCCAGCCCAGGCGCTTGATAATTTCGCGAGTGCGGCTGACCGCGGCCAGTTCACGGTATTGCAGTTGTGCCCCGGCGCGTTCGAGGCGGTCCACGACGGCGTGGAAATTCGCGCGGACCGCGGGCTGGAGTTCTGGGTCCTGGATTATCCGGGTCTCTACCACAAAAAGGACACCGTTGAGGTCGACCGGGTCATCGTCGGATTCAGGCGCGCCGCGCATCAGGCGATCCAGCGTCATGCAGTCCTGCACGCTGTGGGCAAAACAGCCGAGGCTGTCGAAAGTCATCGCCAGCGGATGAATCCCGGTCATATCGTATCGCCCGCTGGAGCCCTTGAACCCAACCAGGCCATTGAACGCGGCAGGAACCCGAATCGAGCCGGCCGTGTCGGTGCCGATGGCCACGCAGACAATACCGCGTTGCACCGCAATCGCCGACCCGGACGAAGACCCGCCGGGCGCCCGCGTCTCGACCTGCTTGAAGTCTGCCGTAGGCGTACCGTAATGCGGGTTCAGCCCTAGGCCCGAATAGGCAAACTCGCTGAGGTTGGTCTTGCCGAGCAGGACCATGCCTGCGGCGCGCAGTCGGGCGACGACCGGAGCATCCCGGGTCGCAGGCGCCAGCTCGTCGCGGGTAATGGAGCCGGCCGTGGTACGGCTGCCGGCCACATCGACGAGGTCCTTCACCGCCAGTGGAATGCCATCCACAACACTCAGCGGCCGGCCCTGCCGCCAACGCGCCAGGGATGCCTGCGCCGCTGAAAGGGCTGGGGTCTCAAGCAGGGAGGTGAACACATGCTCAGTCTCCTCATTCTTGCGCAGCGCCGCACGAACCAGTTGCAGAGCGTTGGTCGCGCCCTGCGCCAAGGCTTCAATTGTCTCGCTCATCGTTTTCATGCTGACCCATTCCCTTGAGAAATCCCTGAACAGTGCGCCGCCCTTTGGCAACACCTTCCGGTCTTCGATGAACCACTCAGAACATCGAGGCCCCCTTTGACTTGGCTAGGTAACGCCCCGGCGAATCGCCGAGGTTGCGGCGAAATACCGAGGTGAACGCACTCGGGCTGCTATACCCCAGATCGATCGCCACTTCGGTGATCGATGAACCGTTGCTCAGCCGCGATGTCGCCTCGAGCAGGCACACCTGCTGACGCCATGACACGAAACTCATGCCAGTCTCTTCGCGGAAATTCCGCGTGAAGGTGCGCCGACTCATGCTCGACCAGTTGGCCATTTCACTGATGGAGATTTTCTGTGTCGGTGCGTCGAGAAACCGCTGGCACGAACGGGCCAACCGTGGTTCCGAGGGCAGTGGCGCGCTCAGCGGAAGCTGCGGCATGGCACTGATTTCATCTACCAGCAGCGTCAGCACACACTGGTTGCGTAGCGTCACGGCTTCGCTCGGATCGATCGCCAGCGCGGCTTCGAACAAATGCCGCAGCAGCGGCGAGACACCGAACACCTGGCAGTGCTCAGGCAAACCGGCACGGTTGGCGGCGCCGGCATCCAGATAGGTGTTGAGCATGGTCACGTCGCCACGCATGTGCATCTCGTGGGGCACCCCGGCCGGAACCCACAGGGCCCGTTGAGGTGGAACGACCCAGTTTCCCAGGTCGGTGAACATCTTCATCGCCCCGGTCGCAGCATAGGCGAATTGCCCGCGATTATGGGTATGCCGCGCAAAGACGGTACCTGACGGGTACTCGCGCAGGCTCACCACGGCTTCGGGGCTGCCGTGCTGATAGGGGTCTAGTGGCAGTTTGGAGTTCATGGCCCAATTTTGCCAAAAATAGACCTGCTTTAACAAGCGGACCATATAGCCCACTCGTAGAATCCGCACTCCCAAAGTTGGGACTATTCGAAGGGAATTTCGGAAAATGAGTGTCAACAGATACTTGGATGTCAGAGTAGAAGGCGCTGTCTTGTTGGTGGGCCTGAATCGGCCACAAAAACGTAACGCGATGTCTCTGGAGGTCATGCACGAGTTGCGTGAAACCTTCTCCAACATTCCTGAAGGCGTAGGGGCTGCGGTGCTCTACAGTACCAGCCAGCACTTCTGCACCGGCCTGGATCTGTCGGAAATCCGTGATCTGTCGGTCATCGATAGTGTGCACTCCTTCCGCCAATGGCATGCGACGTTCGACCTGATTCAATTCGGTAAGGTCCCCGTGATCGCGGCCATTTCAGGCGCGGCCATCGGCGGCGGGCTGGAAATCGCCACGGCTTGCAGCCTGCGCGTAGTGGATGACAGCGCGTTCTTCTCATTGCCTGAGGGCATGCGCGGGTTGTACGTGGGAGTGGGTGCCTCAGTGCGCTTCCCGCGGATTGCCGGTGTCGCCCTGATGACCGACATGATGCTCACGGGGCGCACTTTGTATGCCCAGGAAAGCTATGAACGCGGCATCGCCCAATACCTGGTGCCCACCGGGCAGGCGTTGGAAAAAGCCATCGAACTGGCGAACAAGGTGGCCAGCAATCTGCCCATGACCAATTACGCAGTCACCCACGTGTTGCCAAGAATTGTCGATCAGAGCCAACAGGATGGTCTGGTCACCGAGGCACTGATTGCCGCGGTGGTGTCGTCCGATGCCCGCACCCAGGATCGTCTAGCAGACTTCCTCGACCGCAAGAACAACAAGATCCAGATCGCGCCTGCCTCGTAACTTCCTGATGCGATAGTTGCCGAGGGGCTCGGCAAGCCTGTGGAAGGCTATGAAATAACAACTGTAATTGGTGAGCGATGTTTCAGCATAGTATTCAACGAAGCCTATATTCCCGATGCGGGAAATAGCCGCCTGGCGAATCAATCTGTCGCAACTTGTCGGGCTGTATGGCGACCCGCCCCGGGCATTGCTCACGCACTTCATCGACACCGGTGAGGCAGATTACTCCGCCATGCCGGAGCTCCCAGTTCGGTCAAGGTCCCGCCGAGCACCGACAAACTCGGCAACCCATGCTTTATTAAAAAAATTACCGCTGCCGTTTAAATAACAAGCGTTTTTAGCGGGCTAAAACACCCATAGAGTAATTCATATGTGCGGATACATTGGCGTCTTCTCCAAGCAACCTCGCGTGTTCAATCCGAACATGTTCGATGCCGCCCTGCGCGCCATCCATCACCGCGGCCCGGATAGTTCGAGCCAGTGGTTCGACCCGCAAGGACAAGCCGCTTTCGGTTATGTGCGACTAGGCTTGGTCGGCCTGGGGAACGGAACTCAACCAATTGTCGCCGACGAAGGCGACCTGGTGATGATGGTCAACGGCGAGTTCTACGACTACCAACGCATTCGCCAGGAACTGGAAAGCGTCGGCTGCCGCTTCAAGACATCGTCGGACAGTGAAATCGCCATGCACCTGTACCGTCGCCACGGTGTGCGCGGCCTCAAGCAACTGCGCGGTGAGTTCACCATTCTGATCTTCGATCGCCTGCGCAAGCAACTGTTTGCCGTGCGCGACCGCGTCGGGGTCAAACCGCTGTATTACACCGAGCACGAAGGCGCCTGGTATTTCGCCTCTGAAGTCAAAGCCTTGCTCGCCGCCGGTGTTCCGGCGCAATGGGACCATGAGGCCTACGCCAACCGCGGCTTCATCCTGCGTGACCGCACTGTGTTCAAGAACATCCGCAGCGTGAAACCGGGTTGCTGGATCATCGCTGACAGCAGCGGTCTGCAGACCGAACAGTACTGGGACTGGGATTTCCCGACAGCCGACACGCCTACCGGCAACCAGTCCGAAGCCCAGATGATCGAGTCCCTGCGCAACACCATCGAAGAGTCCGTGCGGCTGCGCCTGCATGCTGACGTCCCCGTGGGCGTGTGCCTGAGCGGTGGCCTGGATTCCTCGGCCATGCTGGGGATCGCCACGGAGATGACGGGACGCTCCCTGGAAGCCTTTCACCTGTCGTTCGAAGGCTCCGAAGGGTTCGACGAACGCCACTACGCGGAGATTGCCGCCCAGCACAATCGGGCCAACCTGCACGTACTCTCGGTTGATTCCTCGGACATGGCCGACAACTTCGAGAATGCCCTATGGCATGCGGAAATGCCATTTGCCAACGCCCACAGCGTGGCCAAGTACATGCTGTGCAAGTTCGTGCAGAAGCAAGGCATGCGTGCCGTGCTGACTGGCGAAGGTGCCGACGAAGTGTTCGGCGGCTACCCTCATTACCGCCGTGACATGGTGTTGTACAACCATGAGCATCAGGACATGGCCGTCATCGCCACATTGGCCAAACGCCTGCATGAAAGCGAAAACCGCTACCTGCCGGGCGGTGCCAGCAGCGTCGACTGGGTGCACAACGAGCTTGGCCACGGTGTGTCCTGGCTCGAAACCCAGGCCGCGCTGTTCGGCCCTCTGGCGCACCTGTACAGCGACGACTTCCGTGAGCGTTTCCGCGACGTGGATGCCTATCGCCAGTTCTATGAGCGCCTGAGCCCGCGAGCGCTCACTGGCTGGGAGCCGATTAACCGTTCGCTGTACATGGTCGCCAAGTCCAGCCTGGCGAACGTGGTCCTGACGTCCCTGGGCGATCGCATGGAAATGGCCGGCAGCCTGGAAGGCCGCCCGCCACTGCTCGATCACCAGGTGATTGAAGCGGCATGCCGCCTTCCTGTTTCGATGAAAGTCCGTGGGGCCACCGAAAAGTACGCCCTGCGCGAAGCCATGCGGCCGTATGTGCCACAGGCGGTGTACGACCGTAGAAAACAGTACTTCCGTGCGCCACCTGCCGCCCAGAGCCCGCAATCGAAGCTCTACGAAATGATCCACGATGTGTTGAACGGTCCGGCATTGAGCCAGGTTCCGTTCTTCGACCCAGTCAAGGTTCGTGGGCTGCTGGCCAGGCTGCCTTCGCTGACCGTGGCGCAACGCGCCTCGGCAGATAACCTGCTGATGGAAATCGCCGGGCTGTGCCTGATGCAGAAACGGTTCGCTTTGAACTGACTTGAATGCGGCATGCCACCTGCGGTGGCATGCCGCTTAACGTGAGGCTGGAAATGCAGAAAAAACATTTAATGCTGGCGATACTCGTCACCCTGGTCTGGGGCGTGAACTTTCCAATCACCAAGCTGGGGTTGCGTTCAATCGATCCCTTCGTGCTGACCGGCATACGTTTCGCACTAGCCGCCGTCCCCCTGGTGTTCTTCATCAAGCGCCCCGCCATCAAGTTCAGCTATGTCGTCGCCTACGGCTTCATCTTCGGACTGGGTATGTGGGGCGTGATCAATTACGGCATCCAGGTCGGCGTCAGCCCCGGCATCGCTTCGCTGATCATCCAGCTCAGTGTGTTCTTCACCATGGGGTGGGGGGCGTTGCTGTTCAAGGAAAAGCTTCGTGGTGCACAGCTGCTGGGAGCATTGCTGGCGATGCTCGGGCTGGCAGGCATCATTTCGACCCAACCAGGGGAGCACGCCATTTTTGGCGTCTTGCTGATTGTGTTCAGCGCCGTCGCCTGGAGCATCGGTAACGTCATCATCAAGAAGTCAGGGGTCAAAGAGATCTTTTCGTTCATGGTCTGGGCCAGCCTGTTTCCGCCCATCCCTCTGTTTCTGGTGGCCTGGCTCATGCACGGCACCGCGCCTTTCGAGACCCTGCAAGGCAGCCTCGACCTGACGGCCGCGCTGTCGATTCTGTTTCAGGTGTATCTGGCCACCCACTTTGCCTATTGGGGCTGGAACTCGTTGCTCAAGCTGTACCCCGTTTCTACGGTAGCCCCGCTGTCGCTGTTGATTCCGGTATTCGGCATCGGCAGCTCGATGCTGATCCTCGGCGAGCAGATTTCCACCCCGAACATGATCTCGATCCTGATCATCATTGTCGGGTTGGCAGTGGGGCTCTATCGCAAGATGCCTACGCCATCCACGTCAGGGCTGCGCCCGGTTGAACCGTCTGGCGCCAAGAAATGACCTAAACCCGCGACCGCAAGGTTGCGGGCGCTTTTGCTGATGGCGATGATTGTCGTTGTGGCGCTCTGGGGAAGCTTCAAGCTACCTGCTATGTGAACAGCAGCAGCTACGGCCAGTGATTGGTGTTGCCTGGGCTGGCCTCAATTTTCCCGCAAGACCGCCAATGGGCTGGCATCCAGCGCCCGCTGCGTCCCCAGCACCCCGGCACCGCCGACCAGCAGCGCGCCCGCCAGTGGCAACGCCAGCAGCCACGGATGCGGGCTCCAGTGCAGATCGAACGCATAGCGGTACAGCACCAGCGTTATGAGTTCGCAACCTATCGCCGCCAGCAAGCCGCTGGCGGCGCCCAGCAAGCCGAACTCGATCCGCCGCGCCTTGACCAGCAATGGTCGCGCCGCCCCCAGCGCGCGCAGCAAGGCGCCCTGGCGGATGCGCTCGTCCAGGGTCGCCTGCAAGCCAGCGAACAACACTGCCAGGCCCGCCGCAAGCACGAACAGCAACACGTATTCCACCGCCAGGGTGACCTGGGCAAGGATGCTGCGCAACTGATCGAGCAGGGCGTCCACCTGCAGGATGGTCACCGCCGGAAATGCCCGTGACAACGCTATCACGTCCAGGTCATGGCCCGGTGCCAGATAGAAACTGGTCAGGTAGGTGGTGGGCAGCCCTTGCAGCGTGCCAGGCTGGAAGATCATGTAGAAGTTCGGCTGGAAGCTGTCCCAATGCACGCTGCGCAGGCTGCTGACCCTGGCCTGGTGCTGCTGGCCGCCGATGTCGAAGGTCAGCAGGTCGCCCAACTGCAGTTTCAGGCTGCCGGCCAGTTCCGCCTCCACCGAGACACCGGGTATCTCCTCTGCCGGAGGCAATGCCTGCCACCAGCTGCCTGCGGTCAGTACATTGCCTTCGGGCAGGTCGGCGGCCCAGGTCAGGCTGAGGTCACGTTGCACGGCGCGCTCGCCGGCCGAATCCTTGCTGACCACCTGCTGCACCGGCTGCGCATTGATTTGCACCAGGCGACCCGGTGTCACCGGGTATAGCGGCGCTGAGGCGGCATTGACCTGGTGCAGCTGGCGGGCGAAGGGTTCACGGTCATCCGGTAGGATGTTCAGAGCGAAATGGTTGGGCGCATCCTTGGGTAACTGCGCTTGCCAGGTGTCGAGCAGTTCGGCGCGTAGCAGGGCGACCAGAGCCATGGCCAGCAGGATCAGGCCAAAGGCCAGGGCCTGGCCGGCGGCGGCCATGGGGTGGCGCAACAGTTGGCCCAGGCCCAGGCGCCAGGTTAGTGGTGCCCCGGCCAGCAATTGGCGCAGGCTGCGCAAACCGAGCAACAGCAGGCTGCCAAGCAGCAGCGCGGCGACCAAGCCGCCACCGAGCAGCGCGAAGGTAAGCAGCAGGTCGAGGCTCAGGCGCCACATGATCAGGCCGAGGGCGAGCAGGGCGGTGCCATATACCAGCCAGCTGCTGGTCGGTATTGGCAGCAGGTCGCGGCGCAGCACGCGTAGCGGCGGTACCTTGCCCAGTGCAGCGATGGGGGGCAGGGCGAAGCCTGCCAGGGCTACCAGCCCGGTAGCGATGCCGGCCAACGCCGGGACGATGCCGCCAGCGGGTACCACGCTTGGCAGCAAGCCATGCAGCAGACGGAACAGGCCGAGTTGCGCCAGCCAGCCGAACAGGGCGCCGGCCACGGCGGCGACCAGGCCGAGCATGGCCAGTTGCAGGCAATGCAGGCCCAGTGCCTGGCGTTGCGAGAGGCCCAGGCAACGTAGCAGGGCGCTTGCGTCCAGGCGGCGTGCTGCGTAGCGGCTGGCCGACAGGGCCACGGCCACGCCGGCCAGAAGCACCGCCACCAGGCTGGCCATGTTCAGGTAACGCTCGGCTTTGCCCAGGGCACCGCCGATCTGCTGGTTGCCATCGCGGGTGTCACGCAAGCGCTGGTTGGCGGCCAGGTCTTTTTCCACGGCCTGGCGGTAACGGGCCAGTGCTTCAGGTTCGCCGCGCCACAGGTCACGGTAGGTCACCCGGCTGCCTGGCTGAATCACGCCGGTGGCTTGCAGGTCGGCCAGGTTCATCATCAAGCGCGGGGTCAGGCTGTAGAAATTGTTGGCGCGGTCCGGCTCGTAGGTCAGCACACGGCTGATGCGCAGGGTTTTCATGCCGACATCGATGCTGGCGCCTACCGGCAGCCCCAGCGCCGCCAGCAGGCGCGGTTCGACCCATGCCTCGCCCGGCGCCGGCCCGCCGCCCGGGGTCTCTGCCGCATACGGTTGTGCGGCGCTGCGCACTTGCCCGCGCAACGGGTAGGCACCGTCGGTGGCCTTGACGCTGGACAGCTGAATGCCGTTGTCGCCACCCACCACGCTGGTGAACTCGACCACCTGTGCATGGCGCAAGCCAAGCGCCTGGCCGGCGGCGAGCTGTTGTTCGCGGGCCGGCGCGCTGCCCTGCAGGACCAGGTCGGCACCGAGGAATTCACTGGCACGCAGCTGCATGGCGCCGTTGAGGCGTGCGCCGAAATAGCCGATGGCAGTGCTGGCCGCGACGGCAACCAGCAGGGCGAAAAACAGCACGCGTACTTCGCTGGCGCGAATGTCGCGCAGCAACTGGCGCAGGGCCAGGCCGCACAGGCGGGACAGCGGCATGTGGGTCATCAGGCCTCCACCGGCGCCACCAGGCGGCCCGCGTCCAGGCGGATCTGGCGGCGGCAGCGCCCGGCCAGACGTTCGTCATGGGTGACCAGCACCAAGGTGGTACCGCGTTCCTTGTTCAGTTCGAATAGCAGGTCGCTGATACGCTCGCCGGTATGGCTGTCGAGGTTGCCGGTGGGTTCGTCGGCGAACAGCACCGCCGGGTGGGCGGCAAAGGCACGGGCAATGGCCACCCGCTGCTGTTCGCCGCCCGACAGCTGCCGCGGGGTGTGGCTGAGGCGCTTGCCCAGGCCGACCCGTTCGAGCAGTGCGCGAGCCTGTTCCCGGGCATCGCAGCGGCCGTCCAGTTCCAGCGGCAACATGACGTTTTCCAGGGCGTTGAGGCTGTCGAGCAGCTGGAACGACTGGAACACGAACCCCACATGTTCGGCGCGCACTCGCGCGCGCTGGTCCTCATCCAGCGGCCCCAGGTCGTGGCCGGCGAGGATCACCTTGCCAGCGCTGGGCTGGTCGAGCCCGGCGAGCAGGCCGAGCAGGGTCGACTTGCCCGAACCCGAGGCGCCGACGATGGCCAGGCTGTCGCCCTGGGCCAGGTCAAGGGACAACGCCTGCAGGATGGTCAGGTCACCTTCCGCGCTGGGGACCACTTTGCTAAGGTTCTGCGCAACGAGAATGCTGGGGCCCATGGAGAATCCGATGCGAGTGTGGTGGTTGAGTGCCGGTCTGGCCCTGTATTGCCTGGCCCAGAGCGCGGCGGCGGGAACGTTGCTGGTTGTCGGCGATAGTATCAGCGCCGGTTTCGGCCTGGATACCCGCCAGGGTTGGGTCTCCTTGTTGCAGACCCGCCTCAGGGACGAAGGTTTCGACGACCAGGTGGTCAACGCTTCGATCAGTGGCGACACCAGTGCCGGTGGCCAGGCGCGGCTGCCGGCGCTGCTTGCAGCGCACAAACCGAGCCTGGTGGTGCTGGAATTGGGTGGCAATGATGGCCTGCGCGGGCAGCCGACTGCGCAATTGCAACAAAATCTTGCCTCGATGATCGAGAGTGCACGCCAGGCCGGGGCTCACGTGGTGTTGCTGGGCATGCGCCTGCCACCCAATTACGGCGTGCGCTACACCACGGCCTTCGCCCAGGTGTATGAACAGCTGGCTGCGGAAAAGCAGGTCCCGTTGGTGCCATTTTTCCTCGAAGGGGTGGGCGGCGTGCCGGAGTTGATGCAGGCCGATGGTATCCACCCGGCCCAGGCCGCCCAGCAGCGCCTGCTGGAAAATGCCTGGCCGGCGATAAAACCCTTGTTGTGATGCTTTAAACGGCGCCGGCTTTCGGCTAATGTTGCGCCCCCCGTTTCGAGTGCCCCCGATGCCGCGTCCTGCCTGGTCCTTGTATGCCTACCAACTGATCGAGCCCGATGAGCAGCTCGACCTGTTCGCCTGCCAGGAAATCCGCGTCCATCTGGTGGCCCGTCAGCTGGAGCTGGGGGTGCCGGTCGACCGTACCTTGTGCGGAGGCCTGCTGCCGGCGCAACCGCGCTGGTCGGGCGTGCCGCGTTCGATCTACCGCGACGGCCGCCTGTGCGACTTGTGCCGCGCCATTCTCGATGCCCAGCGGCGCGGCATGCGCCCGGTGTGGCCGGAGCTGCAGAGCAGCTGAGCGTCGCGCCTTTCATCATCTGAAACGCTTGCTTGCTGCCAACGCCTCCCGCTTGCGTCAGCACAGGTGTACAATCGATTCTCTTGACCCATCTTTCGAAGGATTTACCGGATGTTGCCGCGCTTTCCTGCCGTCACCCGTAGCCTGTCCCTGGCCGCCCTACTGGTAGCGGGTCCCGCTGCTGCGCTGGAGCTGCCACTGCCACCGCCCGGTGAAGACATCGTCGGCCAGGTGCATGTGATCAAGGCGAAGTACGAGGACACCTTCGCTGACATAGGCACCGCCAACGACCTCGGCTACCTGGAAATGATCGCTGCCAACCCGGGCGTGGACCCGTGGTTGCCGGGCGCCGGCACCGAAATAATCCTGCCGACCCGCTACATCCTGCCGCCGGGCCCGCGCGAGGGCATCGTCATCAACCTTGCCGAGTACCGCATGTACTACTTCCCGAAAGGGCAGAGCGTGGTGCATACCTTCCCGCTGGGCATCGGTCGCGAGGGCTGGGGTTCGCCGATCGCCAACACCAGGATCACCGCCAAGACGCCGAACCCGACCTGGACCCCACCAGCGTCGATCCGCGCCGAGCACGCCGCTGACGGCGACATCCTGCCGAGCGTGGTACCGGCTGGCCCGGACAACCCGCTGGGGCCGTTCAAGTTCACCCTGGGCGTGCCGGGTTACCTGATTCATGGTTCGAACAAGAAGTTCGGCATCGGCATGCGTACCAGCCACGGTTGCTTCCGCATGCTCAACAACAATGTGCTGGAGCTGTCGAAGATGGTGCCGGTGGGGACACCGGTGCGTATCATCAATGAGCCTTACAAGTTCGGTATCAGTGGCGGCAAGGTCTATCTGGAGGCGCACACGCCGCTGGACGACCAGGGTAATCCGTCGGTGGTCGACAAACACACAGCTGTTATTAATGCCTTGCTCAAGCGTGAAGACCTGGCCAACAACCTGCGCATGAACTGGGATATGGTGCGCGACGTGGTGGCGGCCGAAGATGGCATGCCAGTGGAAATTGCCGTGCCCACCCAGGGCCAGGCTGGCTCGCCGATGGTTTCGAGCATTCCCGCCGAACTGCAATAGAGTAATTGCGGCACACCCGGGCCTGCCTTAGTGCAGGCCTTTTCGTTTCTGTCGGACGCGTTTGCCTGCTTTGCAGGCAATAAAAAAGCCGACCCACAAGTGGGTCGGCTCCATAACAATCCGTGAGGATTATTACTTGCGGCTGGCTTTGTCCAGCATACGCAGAGCGCGCTCGTTGGCTTCGTCAGCGGTCTGCTGAGCCTTCTGAGCGGCTGCCAGTGCGTCGTCAGCCTTACGGTAGGCTTCGTCAGCACGAGCTTGAGCGCGAGCTGCTGCGTCTTCAGTCGCAGTCAGACGAGCTTCGGTTTCTTTGGATACGCTGCTGCAACCGGTAGCCAGAACTGCGGCCAGAGCCAGAGCAGAGAATTTCAGAACGTTGTTCATCGTGTTCCCCTTCAAGGACTTTCTATTAAATAGCCATCTCTCGGAAAAGAGAAACTGGCCGGCGTACATAGTACCCATTACTTGTAGTAAGTAAACTGACTAAGCGCAAGAACTGCAAAAAAAATGTTGCTTGACGCCATCCGGGCAAGGTGTGTGACGCGATTGTGTAAAAAACGTGCAGGATTCGCAAGCGGTTGTAGTACAGGAACTTTTTTGCTGAACTAACGGTGACTTTAACTGTCTGCCAGCGTCTTAAACCCTAGTACATCCGGTGGCTGCCGACCTGCGGCCAAGAGTCGCTCTGGCGGCGTTCTCGCCATTTTTTTAACCGCCACCACCTTGAGCAATCCTGCTTGCGGCGCCTACTATCTTGTGAGTGCCAGAGGATCCGAACGATTGCAATCGTCCAGTGGTCGAAGGGGCAACAGGTGGCGTAGAGGATTCTGTGCCGGGTAAACCACCATCGGTTAAGGTATGGGTCTGCCGAGAAGACCTGCGAGGAGTAGTGATGAGCGAAGCGCTGACCATCCACCATGACCAGGCCGGTCATCAGTTCGAGACCAATGTGGACGGTCATCGTGCCTACCTGACGTACATGGATCTGGGCAAGCAGACGCTGGACATCTATCGTACCTTCGTGCCCAACGCCCTGCGCGGTCGCGGCATCGCAGCCGCCTTGACCGAGCGGGCCCTGGAGTATGCCGAGCAGATGGGCTACACGGTGATTCCGTCCTGCTCGTATGTGGAACGCTACATGGAGCGCCAGCAACGGCATTCCAGCAAAGTCTGAGTCTGTAAAAAAAGCGGGGCGCGAAACGGCCCCGCTTTTTCATATCAGCCGCGCTTACGCTGCGGCAGTACGTCCTTCAGCTTGGCGCGCATGCTGCGCAGGGTCTTCTCGGTAGTCGACCAGTCGATGCAGGCATCGGTGATCGACACGCCATACTGCAGCTCGTCCAGGTTCTTCGGAATCGACTGGCAACCCCAGTTCAGGTGGCTCTCGACCATCAGGCCGATGATCGACTGGTTGCCTTCGAGAATCTGGTTGGCAACGTTTTCCATTACCAGCGGTTGCAGGGCCGGGTCCTTGTTGGAGTTGGCGTGGCTGCAGTCGACCATGATATTGGCCTTGATCCTGGCCTTGGCCAGGTCCTGCTCACACAAGGCCACGCTGACCGAGTCGTAGTTCGGCTTGCCGTTGCCACCGCGCAGGACCACATGACCGTACGGGTTGCCCTTGGTGGTGACGATCGACACACCACCTTCCTGGTTGATGCCGAGGAAGCGGTGCGGTTTGGACACCGACTGCAAGGCGTTGATTGCAACGGTCAGGCCGCCATCGGTGCCATTCTTGAAACCGACCGCCGAAGACAGGCCCGAGGCCATCTCGCGGTGGGTTTGCGATTCGGTGGTACGGGCACCGATAGCCGACCAGCTGATCAGATCCTGCAGGTACTGCGGGGAAATCGGGTCGAGCGCTTCGGTGGCGGTCGGCAGGCCCATTTCGGCCAGGTCCAGCAGCAGCTTGCGGCCGATGTGCAGGCCATCCTGGATCTTGAACGAGTCATCCAGGTACGGGTCGTTGATCAGGCCTTTCCAGCCGACGGTGGTACGCGGTTTTTCGAAATACACGCGCATGACCAGGTACAGCGTGTCGGATACTTCCTCGGCCAGTGCCTTGAGGCGCTCGGCGTACTCGTGGGCCGCCTTGATGTCGTGGATGGAGCAAGGGCCGACCACGACGAACAGGCGATGGTCCTTGCCGTCGAGAATATTGCGCACGACTTCACGGCCAGCAGTCACGGTCTGCAGGGCCTTGGCGCTGAGGGGGATTTCCTTCTTCAGCTGATCGGGGGTGATCAGCGTCTCGTTGGAGGCAACGTTCAAGTCATCGATCGGTAAATCAGCCATCGTGTTACTCGTCAGGTCACGGTGCCGGCCGCCAACTATCCCCGTGCGGCCCAGCAGCAAGAATAATCGCAGCGGGGAGCCGAACCTTAGCGCGTTACAGGTGGCGCGACAATGGGCTGGGCCCGGTCCGTGTGGGGTTTTTCCGAGATGGCGGGTGTTTGCCGCAAACAGGCTGCCCAGCGCTGCGCAACCTGTGTAAAAAGAAGCCTGACTTTTACCGGGAGATCGGCATGCATTCGTATACCCCACGTATTGGCATTATCGGCAGTGGCGCCATCGGCGGCTTCTATGGGTTGATGCTGGCCCGGGCCGGCTGCGATGTGCATTTTCTGTTGCGCAGCGAGTACGACATTGTCCGTGAACGTGGGGTGACCCTGGAGAGTGCCGTGCACGGCACCCTGCAGATGAACGTGCAGGCCTATGCCAGTGCCGCCGACATGCCGCCGTGCGACTGGCTGCTGGTGGGGGCCAAGGCTACCAGCAATGACCAGTTGGCGCCGTTGATCGTGCAGGCCGCGGCCGCTGGCGCCAAGGTGGTGCTGCTGCAGAACGGCCTGGGCGTGGAGGAGCAGCTGCGTCCGGCCTTGCGCAATGACATGCACCTGCTTGGCGGCCTGTGTTTCATCTGCGTCAACCGCCAGGCGCCCGGCGTGATCCGTCACCAGGCGCTTGGTGCGGTCAACCTTGGCTATCACAGTGGCCCGGCCAGCGATGGCGGTGCCGCGCTGGTCGAGGAAGGCGCGGCGTTGTTCCGGGCTGCGGGCATCGACTCGCAGGCCATGCCCGACCTGGCTCAGGCGCGTTGGCAGAAGCTGGTCTGGAACGTGCCGTATAACGGCCTGTCGGTGTTGCTTGGTGCCAGTACCACAGCGCTGATGAGCGACAGCCACAGCCGTGCCCTGATCCAGGCGTTGATGGAGGAGGTGGTGCAGGGCGCGGCGGCGTGTGGCCATGTGTTGCCCGCGGGCTATGCCGAGCACCTGTTTCAGGTGACCGAGCGAATGCCCGATTACTGGCCCAGCATGTACCACGACCACGTGCACAAGCGCCGGCTGGAGTTGCAGGCCATCTATGCCGAGCCATTGGCCCAGGCCCGTGCGGCAGGCTGCCGCTTGCCGCGCATGGAAATGCTGTACCAGGCGCTGGCCTTCATCGATCACGGCGGGCAGGCCGGCTAAGCCGCTGTGGGCCGTGCTGGCAGTGCGCCGGACGGCAAGGCGTGCGTCCGGGGCGCTGCTAAGCTGAAGCTTGCTCTGCCGCAGCGGCAGTCGAGGAGGTCGAATGATCCGCGCCATGCTGTACGCCACTGACCTCGGTGTCTACGCCCCTTTTGTCATGCAGCACGCACTGGCGCTGGCGCGTACCTTCGGTGCCGAATTGTATGTGATCCATGCGGTGGAACCCATGGGGCAGTTCGCCGAATCGCTGCTGCAAAGCTACCTCGATGAGCAGACGCTCGACCAACTGCACAGCCAGGGGGTGAACACGGTAATGGCCAATATCGAGCAACGTGTGCTGGAGAATTTTCGCGACGAGCTGGGCGAGGAGGCCGACCTGGCGTTGATCAAGGCAGTGCGGGTGCGTCAGGGCGACCCGGCGCAGGTGATCCTCGACCAGGCGCAGCGGCTGAGCGTCGACCTGCTGATTTTCGGTAGCCACAGTGCCGGTGCGGGCGTGGATGTGCCCCTGGGGCGTACGGCGGTGCGGCTGCTGCAGCTGTCGCCGGTGCCGGTGTACATGGTGCCCTTGGCGCAGCACTTGGGGCGTAGGAAAGCATGAAGATGGCCGTAGGCCATTTCCCCGGCGTATGTAACAAAATAGTTCTAGATTTATTTCCAGAACCACTAATATAGTTATATATCAACGCTGCCTGCTGCCGCGGACTCATTGCTGAACCGAGGGGAACCTATGAAGCTTCAACAATTGCGCTACATCTGGGAAGTGGCGCACCATGACCTCAACGTCTCCGCGACGGCGCAGAGCCTGTATACCTCCCAGCCAGGTATCAGCAAGCAGATCCGCCTGCTCGAGGATGAGCTGGGTGTTGAAGTCTTTGCCCGCAGCGGCAAGCACCTGACCCGTGTCACCCCGGCCGGTGAGCGCATCATCAATACCGCCGGCGAGATCCTGCGCAAGGTCGAAAGCATCAAGCAGATAGCCCAGGAATTCTCCAACGAGAAGAAGGGCACGCTGTCCATCGCCACCACTCACACCCAGGCGCGTTATGCCTTGCCGCCGGTGATCAGCAGCTTCATCAAGCAGTACCCGGAAGTGTCCCTGCACATGCACCAGGGTTCGCCCATGCAGATCGCCGAGATGGCCGCGGACGGTACGGTTGACTTCGCCATCGCCACCGAGGCGCTGGAGCTGTTCGGCGACCTCATCATGATGCCGTGCTACAAGTGGAACCGTTGCGTGGTGGTGCCGCAGGGCCACCCGCTGGCGAAGCTGCCCAAACTTACCCTGGAAGCTGTCGCCGAATACCCGATCGTGACCTATGTGTTCGGCTTCACCGGGCGTTCGAAGCTGGACGAGGCCTTCAATCATCGTGGCCTGACGCCGAAAGTGGTGTTCACTGCGGCGGATGCCGACGTGATCAAGACCTATGTGCGCCTGGGGCTGGGCGTCGGTATCGTCGCCGGCATGGCGGTGGACGCCAAGCTGGACAGTGACCTGGTGGCGCTCGATGCCAGCGAATTGTTCGAAGCCAGCATCACCAAGATCGGCTTCCGCCGTGGCACCTTCCTGCGTGGCTTCATGTGCGACTTCATCGAGAAATTCGCCCCGCACCTGACGCGTGAGGTCATGGCCAAGGCCATCCAGTGCCATAACAAGCAGGAGCTGGAAGAGCTGTTCGAAGGCGTCGAACTGCCAGTGCACTGATTCAAGGCTGCCGGGGCACGTTTCGCGCCCCGGCAATTTCAGGCCTTGGTAATCAGGTTGCCCGCGTGCAACCCGCACTCCTTCTGGGTCGACTCCTCCCACCACCAACGCCCCTCGCGCTCATGCTGGTTCGGCAGCACCGGCCGGGTGCAGGGTTCGCAGCCGATGCTGATGAAGCCGCGCTCGTGCAGGCTGTTGTAGGGCAGTTCGAGCATGCGGATATAACCCCATACCTCTTCGCTGGTCATCTGCGCCAGCGGGTTGAACTTGTACAAGGTGCGCTCGGGGGTAGAGAAGGCGCTGTCGATTTCCAGTGCCGCTACCTGGCTGCGGGTGCCCGGGCTCTGATCGCGCCGCTGCCCAGTGGCCCAGGCGCTCACGGTCGCCAGCTTGCGCCGCAGCGGCTCGATCTTGCGGATGCCACAGCATTCACCATGACCGTCCTTGTAGAAGCTGAACAGGCCCTTTTCCTTGACGAACGGGTCGAGCTTGGCGCGGTCGGGGCTGAGAATTTCGATCGGCAGGTTGTACTGCTCGCGCACCTGGTCGATGAACCGGTAGGTTTCCGGGTGCAGGCGCCCGGTGTCGAGGCTGAACACCTTGACCTGCTTGTTCAGCTTCCAGGCCATGTCGACCAGCACCACGTCCTCGGCACCGCTGAAGGAAATCCACAGGTCATCTCCGAAGTGCTCGAAGGCGAGCTTGAGGATGTCCTGCGGGGACTTGTTGGCGTAGGTCGCGGCCAGGGCGGCGACGTCGAAGGGTTGGCTCATCAGGCGGTTTCCATCTTGGCTGTGGCGCTGTGCGCTCGTAGTAGGCTGATGGTAACAAAAAATGGCGGGGTAGACGCCGATCACAAGCCTTGCAGCGTCTCCATCAACACGCGCACCTTGGCAATCGATTCTTCATATTCTGCCTGCCACTCGGAATCGGCCACCACGGCGCCGCCGCCCCAGCAGCAGGCCTGCCCACGCCTGACCAGCAGGCTGCGAATGGCGATCGAGCTGTCCATTTCGCCGCGCACGTCCACGTAAAGCAGTGAACCGCAGTACAGTGTGCGGCGCGTCGGTTCCAGCTCGTCGATGATCTGCATGGCGCGGATCTTCGGTGCGCCGGTGATCGAGCCGCCGGGGAAGCTGTCGCCGATCAGGTCCAGGGCGTCCTTGTTGCTGGCCAGCCGACCGGTGATGCTGCTGACCAGATGATGCACGTTGGGGTAGCTTTCCAGGCTGAACAGTTCCGGTACCTTCACCGAGCCGATTTCGCAGGTGCGCCCCAGGTCGTTGCGCAGCAGGTCGACGATCATCAGGTTTTCCGAGCGGTCCTTGGGGCTGTGCCGCAGCTGCTCGGCATTGTACGCATCCTCGACGGGGTCGCTGGCACGCGGGCGGGTGCCCTTGATCGGCCGAGTTTCCACCTGGCGCTGGCTGACGCGGATGAAACGCTCGGGCGAAAAACTCAGCAAGGCGCTGCCGTCGGCCAGCTGCTGGTAGCCGGAGAACGGCGTGGGGCAGGCTTTGCGCAAGGCTTGGTAGGCGTGCCACGGGTCGCCCTGGCAGGGGGCCCGGAAGCGCTGGGTGAGGTTGATCTGGTAACAGTCGCCCGCCTGGATATAGCGCTGCACCTGGTCGAAAGCCGCCTTGTACTGCGCGGGTTGAAGGTCGCCGGCCATTGGTGCCAGTAGCTCGAAGCTGCCGTTTGCACTGTTGTCGTCACCTTCGAACAGGCTGATCAGGCGTTCGCGTTCCTGGCTGGCCAGGCTTGGGTGAAAGACCAGTTGGCTGGTCGCGCACTGGTGGTCGCTGACCAACGCCCAGGCATACAGGCCCAGCTGCGCATCTGGCAGGCCGAGATCGTCGATGGCCAGGCTGGGCAGTTGTTCCAGGCGTCGGCCAAAGTCATAGCTCAGGTAGCCGATCAGGCCGCCAGCGAACGGTAGCTCGCTGTCGTCAGGCAGCTGTGCATGGCCCAGTTGTACCAGGCCCTGGCGCAGGCGCGTGAGGAAGGCGCGGCCATCTTCGCCAGGTTGCGCCTGCAGCTGTTGCACCGGCCAGGCGCTGAGCAGGTCGAAGCGGCCGCGTTCGGCGCCGGGGCGGGCGCTGTCGAGCAGGATCGCACCGGGTGCCTGGCGCAGACGAGCGAAATAGATGGCAGGATCAGGCTGGTAGGGCAGAGGGTGGAGCGTACAGGTCGGCATCAGTGTGGACGGCGATGTAAAAGCGAGGAGGGCGATTGTAGTCCTGTGCAGGAAAAGCGCCTAGCACTGGGCGCGACATTCAACATTGTGTTTGGCATCTGGGGCTGCTCTGCAGCCCGATCACGACACAAGGCCGCTCCCACAGGATTGCGCGATCTCCTGTGGGAGCGGCCTTGTGTCGCGATTGGGCCGCAAAGCGGCCCCGGCGTTTTCAGCGCGGATGCACATGCCCGAACAGCCCTTGCGACACCCGCACCCGCTGTTCGGCATCCTCGGTGACGCCATCCTTGGCCAGCGCTTCCAGATGGGCCTCGATGGCATGGGTGCGCTGGGTCAGCCCGCAGTCGTTGGCAATCTGGATGTTCAGGCCCGGGCGGGCGTTGAGTTCCAGAATCAGCGGCCCCTTGTCCTGGTCCAGCACCATGTCGACACCGATGTAGCCCAGGCCACACAGCTCGTAGCAGCCGGCGGCCAGCTTCATGAAGCCGTCCCAGTTCGGCAGCTGCACGCCATCGACCGCGTTGGTGGTGTCCGGGTGCTTGCTGATGATGTTGTTCAGCCAGGTGCCGCGCAAAGTCACCCCAGTAGCCAGGTCGACTCCCACGCCGATGGCGCCCTGGTGCAGGTTGGCCTTGCCGCCGGACTGGCGGGTCGGCAGGCGCAGCATGGCCATTACCGGGTAGCCCATCAGCACGATGATGCGGATGTCTGGTACACCTTCGTAGCTGATGCTCTTGAAGATCTGGTCGGGGGTTACCCGGTATTCGATCAGCGCACGGTCGCGGTGGCCGCCCAGCGAGTACAGGCCGGTGAGGATGCTGGAAATCTGGTGCTCGATCTCCTCATGGCTGATGATCTTGCCCGACACCGTGCGGTAGCGGTCTTCGAAGCGGTCGGCGATCACCAGGATGCCATCGCCGCCGGCACCCTGGGCCGGCTTGATGACGAAATCGCTGCGCCCGCCAATGATCTGGTCGAGCTTGTCGATTTCCTTCTCGGTTTCGATGATGCCGTACATCTCCGGCACATGGATGCCGGCCGCCAGGGCACGCTCCTTGGTGATGATCTTGTCGTCGACGATCGGGTACAGGTGGCGCTTGTTGTACTTCAGCACGTAATCCGCGTTGCGCCGGTTGATACCCATGATGCCCCGGGCCTCCAGGGCTTTCCATGTCTTGATCAGGCCAAACATCAGGCGTCAGCCTTCTTCAGGAATGCCTTGAAACGCACGAGCTCGGTCAGGCGGTAGCCGCGGTAACGGCCCATCGCCAGCATGAAGCCCACCAGGATCAGCAGCACCGCCGGGAAGGTGAACACGAAGTACACCAGCTCCGGCACCATCATCAGCAAGTGCGCCAGGGACGCGGCGAACAGGGTGCCGATGGCCACTTTCATGGCATGGCCGCCGCCACGTTCTTCCCAGGTGATGGACAGGCGTTCGATGGTCATGGTCAGGATCACCATCGGGAACAGCGCCACCGACAGCCCGCGCTCCAGGCCCAGCTTGTGGCTGAACAGGCTGATGGCGGCGATCAGCACCACGACGAAGGTCAGGACCACCGACAGGCGTGGCAGCATTTGCAGTTTGAGGTGCTCCAGGTACGAGCGCAGCGACAGGCCCAGGGCCGTGATCACCGTGAACAGCACGATACCGAAGCCCAGCTGGGTTTCGCGGAAGGCCAGGGCAATCAGTACCGGGGTGAAGGTACCCAGGGTCTGCAGGCCGACCAGGTTGCGCAGCACCAGGATCACCAGCACGCCGATCGGGATCATCACCATGATCATGAAGGTTTGCTGGGTCTGCAGCGGCAGGCCGTACAGCGAATACTCGAGGAAGTCGGCGTCGGTATTTTCGTCGGTCAGCTTGGCCAGGCGGATGGCGTTCATCTCGCTGTTGTTCATGCTGAAGGTGACGTTGGCCTTCTTGCCGCCATCGACGGTGATCAGGTTGTCGTCACCGGTCCACCACAGCAGGCGGTCGCTGGGCAGGCCTTGCTCGCCGGTGTCCGGGTTGAAGTACAGCCAGTCGGTACCGTTGAAGCTGCGCAGCCACAGTTCCGGGGTTTGCGGCGTGTCGGCCACCAGGCGGATGGTGTGCACCTTCTCCATCGGAACGTGGGCGATCGACAGCAGCAGGTCGATCACCTGGGCCTTCTTCATGGCCGTGGTGTCGCCGGCCAGCAGCAGCTTGACGTTGTCGTCGTTGAGGTTGTTGACCCGTTTGATGGTCTCGCTGACGAAGGTCTCGACATCGGCCGAGTGCTGGCGGATCGGCGCCATCAGGGCCTCGGCGGCGATCTTCTCGGGGCCCTCCACGGCCAGGCTGTCACGGAAGGTCGGGCCTTTGACCGTGGCTTTCTCCTTGCTGTAGCGCTTGGTCAGTACCAGGCGGTAGTAGAGGGTCTGGTTGCCGCTGGCGCGACGCGCCGACCAGGTGACCTTGCGGTTGCCGTCGGCCCGGTTGACGCTCACCCCGTAGTTATTGGAGATGAAGCTCTCGTTGAGGCTGACGTAGTCGCGGTTCAGCGGTGGCACAAACATCTGCACCTTGACCGGGTCCTTGGTGCTGGCCACGAACTCGACCTTGGCGTCGATGTTCCACAGGTCGTCGGTTTCATCCTCGGTGACCGGGATGCCGAGTACGAAGATCTGATAAGCGGTGACCGCCACGCCCAACAGCACCAGCACGGTGATCAGGACTTTCAGATGGAGGGTAAGAGAGCGCATCGGGATTACTCTGCTTTGGGAGCGTCGGTGGCACAGGCAGGTTTGCCGGCCGCGTATTTAAGGCTTGGGTCGACCAGCGCGTCGAAGTGCTTGAGTGCCTCGGAGCCGATCAGCAGCGGGAACTGGAAGGCGCTACGGTCGGTGAGGTTGACTTCGATGGTGCGCATGGCCTGGCCCATGCAGATTTCAAGTTCGATGACCGGGCGTGCCGTGTAGGCCTTGCCCGATTCGGCATCATAATCGCCGGCCCGGCGCTTGATCTTGCTTACGCGCGCCAGCGGGCGTTCGATGGGGTGGGAATGGGCGGCGTCGATGGCCAGGTAGAAGCGCACCCAGCTTTCGCCGTTGCGCTTGAAACGCTTGATGTCGCGGGCACTGAGCGAGGCGGTCTTGGCGCCGGTGTCGAGCTTGGCTGCCACTTCCAGGTCCAGGTCGCCCAGGCGTGCATATTCGTTGAGACCGTAGACGGTCTTGCCTGCGGCCTGGCCAAGGGCCGGCAGCAGGGTGAGGCAGAGCAGCAATAGAACGGGTGTAGGTCTCATATTCCTGGCGCGGTGCAGTGCAAGGTTCGGGGCTTTTTTTGGAGCTCTGTCGAGAGCGATCTGCAGAGCAATCTTCAAGCCGTGTTCAGAGCAAGGCGACTGGCAACGACTGCGCAAGCTTCCTCGTTCATCTGTCAACAACATGAACGGATGACAAATGGGCTATCCATACTCCAACGGAGGCGCGGCATTCTATCACGCCGACGTCTTGACGCCAGCGGTGCGCGATCTGACAGCGGTGGGGCGGTGTTAGTTCGTTCTTAGACGATTGTCGACAATATTCATTTTGTCTTTGACTGCCGCGCTTGGATTCGTTAGTTTCTGGCGAAGAGATTTGCAAGGTGTCGACAATATGCACGACCTTTCCACCCCCAGCCCGGTGCTGACAGACGAAACGGAAACCTTGTCCGAAAACGTCTTCCGGCGCATCCAGGCGGCCATCGTGAAGGGTGATATCGCCCCCGGCAGCAAGATTTCCGAGCCGGAACTGGCGCGCACCTATGGCATCAGCCGCGGGCCGCTGCGCGAGGCCATTCACCGCCTCGAAGGGCAGCGCCTGCTGGTGCGGGTGCCGCACGTGGGGGCGCGGGTGGTGTCGCTCAACCACGCCGAACTGATCGAACTGTATGAAATACGCGAGTCGCTGGAAGGCATGGCCTGCCGCCTGGCCGCCGAACGCATGAGCCAGGCCGACATCGACGAACTGCGCCGGGTCCTCGATACCCACGAGCGCGATGCCGCGTTCCAGGCGGGGCTGGGCTACTACCAGCAGGAAGGCGACTACGATTTCCACTACCGGATCATCCAGGGCAGTGGCAACCAGACGCTGGTCAAGATGCTGTGCGGCGAGCTGTACCAGCTGGTGCGCATGTACCGCATCCAGTTTTCGGCCACGCCGAACCGGCCACGCCAGGCCTTTGCCGAACACCACCGTATTCTCGACGCCATCGCCGACCGTGACGGCGAGCTGGCCGAACTCCTGATGCGCCGCCACATCGGCGCGTCCAAGCGCAATATCGAGCGTCACTATCTGGACGCCCAGAACAACAGCCCACGAGGTGAGAAATGACTGTGAAGAGCACCCCCGGTCAGCGTTTCCGCGACGCCGTTGCCGCCGAACATCCATTGCAGGTGGTTGGCACCATCAACGCCAACCATGCGCTGCTGGCCAAGCGCGCCGGCTTCAAGGCCATCTACCTCTCTGGTGGTGGCGTGGCCGCCGGCTCGCTGGGCCTGCCGGACCTGGGCATCAGCAACCTCGACGACGTGCTCACCGACGTGCGCCGCATCACCGATGTGTGCGACCTGCCACTGCTGGTGGATGTCGACACTGGCTTCGGGGCCTCGGCCTTCAACGTCGCCCGTACCGTGCGTTCGATGAGCAAGTTCGGCGCTGCCGCCATCCATATCGAGGACCAGGTAGGCGCCAAGCGTTGCGGCCACCGCCCCAACAAGGAAATCGTCAGCCAGCAGGAAATGGTCGACCGCATCAAGGCCGCGGTCGATGCCCGTAGCGATGACAGCTTCGTGATCATGGCGCGTACCGATGCCCTGGCCGTCGAGGGCCTGAACGCTGCGCTGGATCGCGCCGCCGCCTGCGTCGAGGCCGGCGCCGACATGATCTTCCCGGAAGCCATTACCGAGCTGCAGATGTACAAGACCTTCGCCGACCGGGTGAAGGCCCCGATCCTGGCCAATATCACCGAGTTCGGCGCCACGCCGCTGTACACCACCGAAGAGCTGGCCTCGGTCGATGTGTCGCTGGTGCTGTACCCGCTGTCGGCCTTCCGCGCCATGAACAAGGCGGCCGAGAACGTCTATACCGCGCTGCGTCGCGACGGTACGCAGAAGAACGTGATCGACACCATGCAGACCCGCATGGAACTCTACGAGGCAATTGGCTACCACGCCTTCGAGCAGAGCCTGGATGCCCTGTTTGCCCAGAAGAAAGGCTAAGCCTGTGCAAGCCTCATCGCCGGCAAGCCGGCGACAGGGCTGGTACAGCCACCGCGAATTAGCCAGAACGAATCCATAACAAGTTCAAGAAAGGAGAAACACCATGGCCGAAGCAAAAGTACTCAGTGGAGCAGGCCTGCGCGGCCAGGTGGCCGGTCAGACCGCATTGTCCACCGTGGGCCAGGCCGGTGCCGGGCTGACCTACCGGGGTTATGACGTGCGTGACTTGGCCGCCGGTGCCGAATTTGAAGAAGTCGCCTACCTGCTGCTGTACGGCGAGCTGCCGAGCAAGGCCGAACTGGCCGACTACAAGCGCAAGCTCAAGGGCCTGCGTGACCTGCCACAGGCGCTGAAGGAAGTGCTCGAACGCATCCCGCGCGACGCCCACCCGATGGACGTGATGCGCACCGGTTGCTCGGTGCTCGGTACCCTGGAGCCGGAGCTGACCTTCGAAGCCCAGCGCGAGAAGACCGACCGCCTGCTGGCGCTGTTCCCGGCGGTGATGTGCTACTGGTACCGCTTCACCCATCACGGCGTGCGCATCGACTGCACCAGCGACGAAGACACCCTCGGCGGGCATTTCCTGCATCTGTTGCACGGCAAGAAGCCCAGCGACCTGCACGTCAAGGTGATGAACGTGTCGCTGATCCTTTACGCCGAGCACGAATTCAACGCTTCCACCTTCACCGCCCGCGTGTGTGCCTCGACCTTGTCCGACCTGTATTCGTGCATCACCGCTGCCATCGGTTCGCTGCGCGGTCCGCTGCATGGTGGCGCCAACGAGGCGGCGATGGAACTCATCGAGCGTTTCCAGAGCCCGCAGGAAGCCACTGCCGAGCTGCTGCGCATGCTTGAGCGCAAGGACAAGATCATGGGCTTTGGCCATGCCATCTACAAAGAGTCCGACCCGCGCAACGAGGTGATCAAGGGCTGGTCGAAACAGCTGGCCGACGAAGTGGGTGACAAGGTGCTGTACCCGGTTTCCGAAGCTATCGACAAGACCATGTGGGAGCAGAAGCGCCTGTTCCCCAATGCCGACTTCTACCATGCCTCGGCGTATCACTTCATGGGCATCCCGACCAAGCTGTTCACCCCGATCTTCGTCTGCTCGCGCCTGACCGGCTGGGCGGCGCATGTCTTCGAGCAGCGCGCCAACAACCGCATCATCCGCCCGAGCGCCGAGTATGTCGGTGTCGAGCAGCGCCAGTTCGTGCCGATCGAACAGCGCTGATACGCCGAACCTGTGGGAGTGGCCTGTGCTGGCGTCACCGCCAACCTGCCAGCTCCCACAGGTTTCGCACTGCCCTCGAGGCTTGTGCTGTCTCTGTGGGAGCCGGCTTGCCGGCGATGAGGCCGCAACGGCCGACACAGGGCTGCAACTGGAAAGCTATCCACGACCGTACCGTGACCGAGCCTGATAACGATATGAACACTGCATTCCGCAAGCACTTGCCAGGCACCGACCTGGACTATTTCGATGCCCGCGCGGCGGTCGAGGCGATCAAGCCCGGCGCCTACGATGGGCTGCCTTACACTTCTCGCGTGCTCGCCGAAAACCTGGTGCGCCGCTGCGACCCGGCCACCCTCGACGCCTCGTTGGGCCAACTGATCGAGCGCAAGCGCGATCTCGACTTCCCATGGTTCCCGGCGCGGGTGGTGTGCCACGATATCCTTGGCCAGACCGCGCTGGTCGACCTCGCCGGCCTGCGTGACGCCATTGCCGACAAAGGGGGCGACCCGGCCCAGGTCAACCCGGTGGTGCCAGTGCAACTGATCGTCGACCATTCGCTGGCCGTCGAGTGCGGTGGCTTCGACCCGCAGGCCTTCGAAAAGAACCGTGCCATCGAAGACCGTCGAAACGAAGACCGCTTCCACTTCATCAACTGGACCAAGAAAGCATTCAAGAACGTCGACGTGATCCAGCCGGGCAACGGCATCATGCACCAGATCAACCTGGAGAAAATGTCGCCGGTCATCCATAGCGACCGTGGCGTGGCCTACCCGGACACCTGCGTCGGCACCGACAGCCATACCCCGCATGTCGACGCCCTGGGTGTGATCGCCATCGGCGTGGGTGGCCTGGAAGCGGAAAACGTGATGCTTGGCCGCGCCTCGTGGATGCGCCTGCCGGAAATCATCGGCGTCGAGCTGACCGGCAAGCTGGCGCCAAACATCACTGCCACCGACCTGGTGCTGGCCCTCACCGAATTCCTGCGCAAGCAGAAGGTCGTCGGTGCCTACCTCGAGTTCCACGGCGAGGGGGCTCGCGCCCTGACCCTGGGTGACCGTGCCACCATCTCCAACATGGCCCCGGAGTACGGCGCCACCGCAGCGATGTTCGCCATCGACCAGCAGACCATCGACTACCTGCGCCTGACCGGTCGTGAAGAGCAGCAGGTCAAGCTGGTGGAAACCTATGCCAAGGCCACCGGCCTATGGGCCGACAGCCTGGGCGGCGCCGTGTACGAACGCACCCTGAGCTTCGACCTGGCGAGCGTGGTGCGCAACATGGCCGGCCCGTCCAACCCGCATGCCCGCGTCGCCACCAGCGACCTGGCGGCCAAGGGCATCGCCGGCAAGTGGGAAGAGGTACCCGGGCAGATGCCGGATGGCGCGGTGATCATCGCTGCCATCACCAGTTGCACCAACACCAGCAACCCGCGCAACGTGATTGCCGCAGGCCTGCTGGCACGCAACGCCAACAAACTGGGCCTGGCCCGCAAGCCATGGGTCAAGTCGTCGCTGGCCCCAGGCTCCAAGGCCGTGCAGCTGTACCTGGAGGAGGCGGGGCTGGAAAAGGAGCTGGAGCAGCTCGGCTTTGGCATCGTCGCCTTCGCCTGCACCACCTGCAACGGTATGTCCGGCGCCCTGGACCCAGCGATCCAGCAGGAAATCATCGACCGTGACCTGTACGCCACCGCCGTGCTGTCGGGCAACCGCAACTTCGACGGGCGTATCCACCCTTATGCCAAGCAGGCATTCCTTGCCTCGCCACCGCTGGTGGTGGCCTACGCTATCGCCGGTACCATCCGCTTCGACATCGAGAAGGATGTGCTGGGCGTGGTGGATGGCAAGGAAATCCGCCTCAAGGACATCTGGCCCAGCGACGAGGAGATCGACGCCGTTGTGCGTGCCGCGGTCAAGCCGGAGCAGTTCCGCAAGGTGTACATCCCGATGTTCGCCATCGAGGAAGACCGTGGGCCGAAGGTGGCACCGCTGTACGACTGGCGCCCGATGAGCACCTACATCCGCCGCCCGCCATACTGGGAAGGAGCATTGGCCGGCGAACGTACCCTGCGCGGCATGCGCCCGCTGGCGCTGCTGCCGGACAACATCACCACTGACCACCTGTCGCCGTCCAACGCTATCATGCTCGACAGTGCCGCCGGGGAGTACCTGGCCAAGATGGGCCTGCCGGAAGAGGACTTCAACTCCTACGCCACCCACCGTGGCGACCACCTCACCGCCCAGCGTGCCACCTTCGCCAACCCCAAGCTGTTCAACGAAATGGTGCGCAAGGAAGACGGCAGCGTGAAGCAGGGTTCGCTGGCGCGAATCGAGCCGGAAGGCAAGGTTACCCGCATGTGGGAGGCGATCGAGACCTACATGGAGCGCAAGCAGCCGCTGATCATCGTCGCCGGCGCCGACTACGGCCAGGGCTCGTCGCGTGATTGGGCGGCCAAAGGCGTGCGCCTGGCCGGGGTCGAGGCGATCGTCGCCGAAGGCTTCGAACGTATCCACCGCACCAACCTGGTAGGCATGGGTGTCCTGCCGCTGGAGTTCAAGCCGGGTACCGACCGCAAGACCCTGGGCCTGGATGGCAGCGAGACCTACGACGTGCTGGGTGCGCGTACGCCACGGGCGACACTGACGCTGGTGGTGACGCGGGCCAGCGGTGAGCGCCTGGAAGTGCCGGTGACCTGCCGCCTGGACACCGCCGAGGAAGTGTCGATCTACGAGGCCGGCGGGGTGCTGCAGCGCTTTGCCCAGGACTTCCTCGAAGCGACCGCGTAATGGCAGGGGCCGCTTTGCGGCCCCAGTGGCCATAGGCATTTCAAACAGGACAGCAGATCAATGGCACATGCACCCCAGATCAGAATCCCCGCCACCTACATCCGTGGCGGTACCAGCAAAGGCGTGTTCTTCCGCCTGCAGGACCTGCCCGAGCAGGCGCAAATTCCTGGCCCGGCGCGCGACGCCCTGCTGCTTCGGGTCATCGGCAGCCCCGACCCCTATGGCAAGCAGATCGATGGCATGGGCGGCGCCACCTCGAGCACCAGCAAGACCGTGATCCTGTCGCGGAGCATCAAGCCCGATCACGATGTCGACTACCTGTTCGGCCAGGTCAGCATCGACAAGGCTTTCGTCGACTGGAGCGGTAACTGTGGCAACCTCTCTGCCGCAGTCGGCTCGTTTGCCATCAGCAGCGGCCTGGTCGACCCTGCACGCATTCCACGCAATGGCATCGCCATCGTGCGCATCTGGCAGGCCAATATCGGCAAGACCATCATCGCCCACGTGCCGATCACCGAAGGTGAAGTGCAGGAAACCGGTGATTTCGAGCTGGACGGGGTGACCTTCGCGGCCGCCGAGGTGCAGCTTGAGTTCCTCGACCCGGCGGCCGACGAAGATGGCGACGGTGGCGCGATGTTCCCCACCGGTAACCTGGTCGATGACCTGGTGGTGCCGGGCGTGGGTACCTTCAAGGCGACCCTGATCAATGCCGGTATCCCGACCATCTTCGTCAACGCGGCAGACATCGGCTACACCGGTACCGAACTGCAGGATGCGATCAACGGTGACGCGCAGGCGCTGCTGCGTTTCGAGACGATCCGCGCCCATGGCGCCGTACGCATGGGCCTGATCGACAACGTTGACCAGGCTGCCGGGCGTCAGCACACGCCGAAAGTGGCTTTCGTCGCGCCGCCGAGCACCTACACTGCGTCCAGTGGCAAGGCAGTACAGGCGGGTGATATCGATCTGCTGGTACGGGCCTTGTCGATGGGCAAGCTGCACCATGCCATGATGGGCACGGCCGCAGTGGCCATCGGCACTGCGGCGGCCATTCCAGGGACGCTGGTCAACCTCGCCGCAGGCGGGGGCGAGCGCAGTGCCGTGCGTTTCGGCCACCCCTCGGGCACCCTGCGGGTCGGGGCCGAGGCGCGCCAGGTGAATGGTGAGTGGACAGTGACCAAGGCAATCATGAGCCGCAGTGCTCGGGTGCTGATGGAGGGCTGGGTTCGCGTGCCTGGCGATAGCTTCTAACGCACCAACTGGCGCTCGGCTTCAAGCGGGGCCGCTGCGCGGCTCATCGCCGGCAAGCCGGCTCCCACAGGGATCGCACCGCTGTTGAGGCTTGTGCACTACCTGTGGGAGCTGGCTTGCCGGCGATGGGCTGCACAGCCGCTCCGGCACTTTTGAAGGGAGCTGCATATGAGCGCCAACGTAGACCTCAATGACCGCCCGGATTACGACCAGGTGCTGCAAACCCTCGCCGACTACGTCCTCGGCTACCGGGTCGAATCCACCGAAGCCCTGGACACCGCCCGCAACTGCCTGATGGATACCCTCGGCTGCGGCCTGCTGGCCCTGCGCTTCCCGGAATGCACCAAACTGCTCGGCCCGCTGGTGGAGGGTACCGTGGTGCCCCATGGTGCACGTGTCCCCGGCACTGCCTACCGCCTCGATCCGGTCAAGGCCGCCTGGGACATCGGCTGCACAGTGCGCTGGCTGGACTATAACGACACCTGGCTGGCGGCCGAATGGGCCCACCCCTCGGACAATCTCGGTGGCATCCTGGCGGTTGCCGATCACTTGTCGCAAAAGCGTGTGGCCGCCGGTGAAGCACCGCTGCTGATGCATGACGTACTGGAAGCCATGGTCATGGCCCACGAGATCCAGGGTGTGCTGGCGCTGGAAAACGCCTTCAATCGCGTTGGCCTCGACCACGTGATCCTGGTCAAGGTGGCCTCCACCGCCGTGTGCGCAAGGTTGATGGGGGCCAACCGTGAACAGATGCTCAGTGCCTTGTCGCACGCCTTCGTCGATGGCCAGGCGCTGCGTACCTACCGCCATGCACCCAATGCCGGCTCACGCAAATCCTGGGCTGCCGGTGATGCGTCCAGCCGTGGCGTGCGCCTGGCCGATATCGCCGTGCGTGGAGAAATGGGCGTGCCGGGCGTGCTCACTGCGCCACAATGGGGCTTTTACGACGTGCTGTTCAGCCACACCAACAAGGATCTGGCGCTCAAGCCTGCCGAGCAGCAGGCGTTGCACATGCCGCAGGCCCTGGGTAGCTACGTGATGGAAAACGTGCTGTTCAAGGTCAGTTTCCCAGCGGAGTTCCATGCCCAGACTGCTTGCGAGGCGGCAGTCACCTTGCACCCGCTGGTCCGTAATCGCCTGCATGAGGTCGATCGCATCGTCATCACCACCCAGGAGTCGGCAATCCGCATCATCTCCAAGAGCGGCCCGCTGGCCAACGCTGCCGACCGCGACCATTGCTTGCAGTACATGGTGGCAGTGCCTTTGATTTTCGGCCATCTGGTGGCCGAGCATTATGAGGATGCCTTCCACGCCAACCACCCAAGCATCGACCGTCTGCGCGAGAAAATGGAAGTGGTGGAAGACCCTCGTTTCAGCCGTGAATACCTGGAACCGGACAAGCGCTCGATCGCCAATGCGCTGCAGGTGTTCTTCAAGGATGGCAGCAGTACCGAGCAGGTGGTGGTGGAGTACCCGATCGGTCACCGGCGCCGGAGGGCGGAGGGCATACCTTTGCTGGAGGCGAAATTCAGGGCCAACCTGGCGACGCGTTTCGCGCGGCAGCGGTGTGCGGAGATCCTGGCTGTATGCAAGAACCAGCAGACGCTGGAAGAGATGACAGTGCACCGGTTCGTGGATTTGTTCGTGGTTTGAGCTCGCCTGTAACGATCTCTTCGCGGCTATAGGCGACACAAAAAAGCCCCGGCATCGCTGCCGGGGCTCTGTTTACAGCGTGTAACTCAGCTTACGCTTGAACCACCGGGATCTTGGCGTTGGCTGCCGCTTCGCGGAACTCGGCGATCTGGTCGAAGCTCAGGTAGCGGTAGACGTCGGCAGCCATGCTGTCGATGTCTTTGGCGTACTGCATGTACTCTTCGACGGTCGGCAGCTTGCCGATGATCGAAGCGACAGCAGCCAGTTCGGCCGATGCCAGGTACACGTTGGTGGCGTCGCCCAGACGGTTCGGGAAGTTACGGGTCGAGGTGGACACCACGGTCGAGCCGGTCTGTACGCGTGCCTGGTTACCCATGCACAGCGAGCAGCCTGGCATTTCCATGCGCGCACCGGCTTTGCCGTAGATGCCGTAGTAGCCTTCTTCGGTCAGCTGGTGAGCGTCCATCTTGGTTGGTGGCGCCAGCCACAGGCGGGTCGGGATACCGCCCTTGACCTTGTCCAGCAGCTTGCCGGCAGCGCGGAAGTGACCGATGTTGGTCATGCACGAACCGATGAACACTTCGTCGATCTTCTCGCCCTGTACCGAGGACAGCAGGCGGGCATCGTCCGGGTCGTTCGGCGCGCAGAGCACAGGCTCCTTGACGTCGGCCAGGTCGATTTCGATGATTTCAGCGTACTCGGCATCGGCGTCGGCCGACAGCAGCTCAGGCTTGGCCAGCCAGGCTTCCATGGCCTGGGCGCGGCGCTCCAGGGTGCGGGCATCGCCGTAGCCTTCGCCGATCATCCAGCGCAGCAGGGTGATGTTGGACTGCAGGTACTCGGCAATGGCCTTTTCCGGCAGCTTGATGGTGCAGCCGGCAGCGGAACGCTCGGCCGAGGCGTCGGACAGCTCGAAGGCTTGCTCGACGGTCAGCTCGTTCAGGCCTTCGATCTCGAGGATGCGGCCGGAGAAGATGTTCTTCTTGCCCTTTTTCTCGACGGTCAGCAGGCCTTTCTGGATGGCGTAGTAAGGGATGGCATGCACCAGGTCACGCAGGGTGATGCCAGGCTGCAGTTTGCCCTTGAAGCGCACCAGGACCGATTCCGGCATGTCCAGCGGCATGACGCCGGTGGCGGCGGCGAAAGCCACCAGGCCGGAGCCGGCCGGGAACGAAATGCCGATCGGGAAGCGGGTGTGCGAGTCGCCACCGGTACCCACGGTGTCAGGCATCAGCATGCGGTTCAGCCAGCTGTGGATGATGCCGTCGCCCGGGCGCAGCGACACGCCGCCACGGGTGCGGATGAAGTCTGGCAGGGTGTGGTGGGTAGTGACGTCGATCGGCTTTGGATAGGCCGCGGTGTGGCAGAACGACTGCATCACCAGATCCGCGGAGAAGCCCAGGCAAGCCAGGTCCTTCAGCTCGTCGCGGGTCATCGGGCCAGTGGTATCCTGGGAGCCGACGGTGGTCATCTTCGGCTCGCAGTAGGTACCTGGGCGTACGCCCTGGCCTTCCGGCAAACCGCAGGCACGGCCGACCATTTTCTGTGCCAGGGTGAAGCCTTTGCCCGAATCGGCTGGCTGCTCCGGCTTCTTGAACAGGTCGGAGGCACCCAGGCCCAGTTCGGCGCGGGCCTTTTCGGTCAGGCCACGGCCGACGATCAGCGGGATACGGCCGCCAGCGCGGACTTCATCCAGCAGCACTTCGGTCTTCAGCTGGAAGGTGGTGACCAGTTCGTCGCTGCCGTGGCGGCGCACTTCGCCCTTGAACGGGTAAACGTCGATGACGTCGCCCATGGCCAGGTTGGTGCAGTCGAATTCGATCGGCAGGGCGCCGGCGTCTTCCATGGTGTTGTAGAAGATCGGGGCGATCTTGGTACCGAAGCAGAAACCACCGGCACGCTTGTTCGGTACGTACGGGATGTCGTCGCCGAAGAACCACAGCACCGAGTTGGTAGCCGATTTGCGCGAGGAACCGGTACCGACCACGTCACCGACGTAGGCAACCGGGAAGCCCTTGGCCTTGACCGCTTCGATCTGGGCCAGCGGGCCGACCGAACCAGGCTGCTGCGGCTCGATGCCGTCACGGGCCATTTTCAGCATGGCCAGGGCATGCAGCGGGATGTCAGGGCGCGACCAGGCGTCCGGGGCAGGCGACAGGTCGTCGGTGTTGGTTTCGCCAGGCACCTTGAACACGCTCAGGGTGTACTTGTCGGCGATGGCCGGACGCGAGGTGAACCACTCGCCGGCAGCCCAGGATTCCAGCACGGCCTTGGCGTGGACGTTGCCGGCCTTGGCCTTTTCAGCCACGTCGTGGAAGGCATCGAACATCAGCAGGGTGTGCTTGAGCTGTTCGGCCGCGACGGCGCCCAGTTCGGCGTCATCCAGCAGCGCAACCAGCGTTTCGATGTTGTAGCCGCCCTGCATGGTGCCCAGCAGTTCGGTGGCGTGCTTGCGGTCGATCAGTGGCGACTTGGCTTCGCCCTTGGCAATGGCAGACAGGAAGGCGGCCTTGACGTAGGCGGCTTCGTCGACCCCTGGTGGTATGCGGTGAGTGATCAGGTCTACGAGGAAGGCTTCTTCGCCGGCCGGCGGGTTTTTCAGCAGCTCGACCAGGCCTGCAGTTTGTTCGGCGTTCAGCGGCTGGGGCACGATACCCAGGGCGGCACGCTCTTCGATGTGTTTGCGGTAGGCTTCAAGCACAGTTATTTCCCTCATCAGTGGTCCCTAAAGGGGGTCCGGGACGCTCATCCAGCATTCAATGCACCCATGCGCTGCCACGGCTTTGTGGGCCGCCCAGCCAGAGTCGCAAGGAATCCTTACAGAAGCTGCTTTCAAAGTTTTACGCCTGCAGAACGGAAAGCTGATGAGGGCTGGCACGGGCATGCGAGGGATGCATGGCCCGGGCCAACGCCGTTCTACCGGATGAACTGTGCTCGTGACGCTTTGAAAACAGCTTCCAACGGACATTGTTGCCTTTGAAAAGGCGGGATGATTCTACGGTAAAAAAAGTCTGAAGGTAAGGCGGCGATGATGACTTTAACGAGTGACCCTGGTTAGACAAAGGGCTAACATGGGCCCGTGTTCCACCGCCAAGCTGTTGTTTTTCATGTCCAACAAGTCCATCAAGACCCCTTGCGTCGGCCTGTGCTCAACGGTGTACGGAGACACGGTGTGCCGTGGCTGCAAGCGTTTCCACCACGAAGTGATCAACTGGAACGGCTACGACGATGCGCAGAAGCGCGCCGTGTGGCTGCGCCTGGAGCAGTTGCTGGTGCAGGTGATGATGGCCAAGCTGGAAGTGTTCGACAAAGGCCTGTTGCGCCAGCAACTGGAGCAGCGTTCCATCCGCTTTGTCGAGCAGCAGTCGGAATATTGCTGGGCGTACCAGCTGATTGCCCGCGGGGCGCGGATGATCCGTGACCTGGAGGCCTATGGCATGGCGCTGTTGCCGGAATTCCGCGACTGGGAGTTGCCGCAACTGCGCGACGCCATCGATCGCGAGTTCTTCCTGCTGTCCGATGCGCATTACCAGCGCTACATTGCCCCGGCGTTCATGCAAAAGGCTTTGGAGTAGGCTGTTTCCCGCTGATTTCGGCTGGCATTGTTCGCGTAGTGTCCGGCGTTTCCCATGCACAGGAAACGCCCATGAGTGACTATGTCTACCACCCGCAATTTTCCTTTCTGGCTCGCTGCTGGTGGCAGTTGAGCGATGACATCCTGCGTCCCGACCAGTGGGACGCTTCGATCGCCAAGCTTGCCCCCATGTGGCTGCATTCTGGCGGGGCCGGGTTTCACAACGACCACTGGTACAGGTATCTGCGGGCCGAGCCCGAAGGTGCCGGGCCATTGCGGCTGGAGCCATGGAGCTACACCGCGCCCAGTCATGTCTATGGCGAGCTGTTCTGGTTCGGTGCCTACATCAGCGGTACGGACCGGACCGGTGCGACGCTGCGCTATGAAATGCGGCCTTATGACCGGAACTGGAAACCGCTGAACCGGATTGTGCACAGTGCCCCGGGGTTGCTGTCAGGCCATGCAGGCTATGCAGGCGTCAAGGAGCAGGCCGAGGCGGCGGCCGGGCGCCAGCGTCTGACTGACCCGCAGCACCTGTGGAGCCTGTCGGGTATCAATCACAAGGATATCAAGCGCGGGGCGCGGTTATGCAATGTCGTTCTGGTCAACGCCGCCGGGCAACAGGCGAGGCGCCTCGCCAACCAGGGGGCGTGGCTGATAAACACCCTGTCCGGCCAGCCGGGCCTGATGGCCCTGGAAGTGCTGGACTACGGCCATGAAGCGCGTGATGTCGCTTGGGGTTCGGGCCTGCAGCGTGAGGGCAGCAGTTATGCGTTCAAGGCAGAGCACAGTTTCATCGCCAGTTTGTGCTGGCGGCCCGACGAGACGCCAGCCGGCCCAACCGGCTCCACGGGCGGCCCGCAGGGTTTGGTGGCAGCTCGCTTTGACGACGGCTGGGAGTGGAACCCGAGGGCAAGGTTGAGTGTGGAGCAGACCGATGCCTTGGGCGCGCGCTGGCGTGGCGATGAAACCCGCCCGGCATGCGAGCGTTTCTGGTTTGCCGCCTACCTCAACAACGGGGTCTATGCGTATGAGATCTGGCCGCTCGACGAGCGTGGTCGGCGCCTTAACTTCACCCTGCGCAAGCAGAAGGGCTGGACCATGAGCCTGGCACAGCGTTGGCAATCGGTTCGTGCGAAGGCGGATTTTCTCTGGCATCTGGACGGATTGGACCCGGCTGCCCTGCAGGTGGGGGCAACAGTGGCCAACGTGAAGCTCAGGCACAGCAGTGGCCTAGTCGTGAAACTGGCAGATATTGGCGAACGCAGGCTAGGTACGGAGGCGCTGGGTGAGGTAGGATCCCTGACTGTGCAGGTGGTGGAAACCTCAGCCAAATTCTAGAAGGGCGCAAGGGCGCTGATACAGCGCCCTTGCCTGGGCTCAGTCGCCGCTGTACTCGCAGCCGCTGGTGCAGGTTTCGTGGATGCGGACCTTCGACAGTTCCGGCAGCAGCGGTTTTACCTGGTCCCAGATCCACTTGGCGATCACTTCGCTGGTGGGGTTTTCCAGGCCCGGGATGTCGTTGAGGTAGTTATGGTCCAGCTGCTCGTAGATCGGCTTGAAGATCGCCTTGATCTCGGCGAAGTCGCGGATCCAGCCGGTGTGCGGGTCGAGCGGGCCGGTCAGGTGCAGGCCGACCTTGAACGAGTGGCCGTGCAGGCGGCCGCATTTGTGCCCGGCCGGGACATTGGGCAGGCGGTGGGCCGATTCAAATGTGAATTCCTTGAAGATTTCCACGCTGTCATAACTCTTTGTGAATCAAGAATGCGCGCAGTCTACCAGCATGGCCGCTACAAGGCTTGCAGCCGTTCGTGCAACCGCCCGGTGGCAATCAGTTCCAGCAACTCGTCGCCCAACCGCTGGCTTTCCGCAATCGCCGTGTACCAGTAGCGTTTGCGGCTTGGTGCATCACCCATGAAGCGCTTGAAGTCGTTACGGTCGGGCAGTTTGCCGTAGGGCAGGGCGGCGAGGTATTGCGGTGAGGGCGTCATGAGCAGCACGTTCTGCAGGCGCGTGGCATCGCCCTTGCGCCAGGGCAGGGCCTTGTCGAACCAGCCAGGCACGACCTTGTCGGTGAAGTGCGGGTAAAGCACAAGGTCATCGCCGCGGTAGGGCAGGTCGAGATGGTAATCGAGCAGGCCGCCGTCGCGGTAGGTGCCTGCGCCGGCGCCGGGGATATCTTTCACACCCTCCATGACCATGGGGATGGAGCCCGAGGCGAGCAGGGCATGGCGCAGGTTGGCCAGGTCCAGGGGCAGGCAGCGCGAGGGGAAGTCGGTGAGCGCGTCGAGCGGTGGCGTGGCCCGGCCATCGTGCAGGATGATGCGTTCGAAGTGACGGCCCAGGCGCGCACGGCCAAGCAGGTTGCTCGCAACCACCGAACCCAGGCCTAGGCCCAGGCGTGCGCGATGGTCATGGGCAAGATGCCCATGGCTCTTGACCACCAGGATGTTCAGGCGATAGTGCGGGTTCGCCAGCAGTTCGCCGTCGCGGCCCTGCAGCAGGTCATCGAGCATGCGTTGGCAACTGCGGCTGATCTCGGTTGCGGTGACGCCCTTGGCAAAATCCTGCTCGGTATACAGTTCGCCCAGGCGGCGGATGCCGGCGACCGGGTCGTCGAGGCAGGCGCTGGCGAAGCGCCAGGCACCGATCGAAGCACCGATCAGGGCACGCTGACGAGGCGCCGACGGCAGCCATTCACCGAACAGAGCCAGGTCCAGGCCCTGGATGCCCAGCGGCTTCGGCCCACCTGCCGCGCCCGGCAGCACCCCTACATCGGCCGCCTGCAGGCCACGCTCGCGGACCTGCCGCAGGGCGCGCTGGCCGGCCTTGAAAGTGAGGGCGGGGTATTTCACATGGATGGCGCTCATGACAGGTCTCTTGGGCGGTAGATGGGCATTATAGGGACGCCACAGGGAATCTGCGCAGGCCGGCAAGCCGCAGGCCCATTGACCTGCGCTATCATGCCGGCAGCTGTTTTCAGGTTGAATTAAGGACCGCTGGGTAATCTTAACCCCGTAGACAACTTGTACAGTTCTCAGGAGAGAAGAACGATGAAAACCTTGACTGCCCTGTTCACCGCCGCCGCCCTCGCGTTCGGCGCCAACGCCGCCTTCGCCAAGGATGTGCAGCCCGACGAAGTGGTCAAACTGGTCAACGACAAGACCATCAAGTCGCTGGACGAACTCAAGGCCGCCGCCGTGGCCAAGCACCCGGGCGCCACGGTCACCGACTCCGAGCTGGAAGACGAATACGGTCGCTACATCTACAAGGTCGAGCTGCGCGACAGCCAGAATGTCGAGTGGGATGTCGATCTGGATGCCAAGACCGGTGAAGTCCTCAAGGACGAGCGGGACAACTGATGATCCACCTACCGCGGTCGGCACGCTACCTCGCGCTGGTGCTGCTGGCCGCTTGCTCGCTGGCCATGGCCCGCGACCTTGACCAGGACGAAGCCCTGGCGTTGCGCCAGAAGGGGGTCATCCTGCCGCTCGAACACCTGCTGGAAGCTGCCCTGGGGCGTCACCCCGGGGCGCGCCTGCTGGAGGCCGAGCTGGAGGAGGATGACGATCGCTATGAATATGAAGTCGAGTTGCTGACGGTTGAAGGTGTGGTGCGCGAGGTCAAGCTCGATGCCAGCACCGGCACCCTGCTCAAGGACGAGGAAGACGACTGAATGCGCCTGTTGCTAGTCGAAGATAATGTACCGCTGGCTGACGAGCTGACCAGCGGCCTGCAACGCCAGGGCTACGCTGTCGACTGGCTGGCCGATGGTCGTGATGCTGTGTATCAGGGCCAGAGCGAACCGTACGACCTGATCATCCTCGACCTGGGCTTGCCGGGTTTGCCGGGTCTTGAGGTACTGGCCCACTGGCGCGCCGCCGGCCTGGTCACGCCAGTGCTGGTCCTCACCGCGCGCGGCTCTTGGGCCGAGCGTATCGAAGGGCTGAAGGCCGGGGCCGATGACTACCTGAGCAAACCCTTTCACCCCGAAGAGCTGCAACTGCGCATCCAGGCGTTGCTGCGCCGTGCCCGTGGCCTGGCCAACCAGCCGACGCTGGAAGCGGCCGGCCTGCATCTGGACGAAAGCCGTCAATGCGTAAGCCGCGACGGGGTGGATATCCAGCTGACCGCTGCCGAATTCCGTCTGCTGCGCTACTTCATGCTGCATCCCCAGCAGATCCTGTCCAAGAGCCACCTGGCCGAGCATCTTTACGACGGCGAAACCGAGCGCGATTCCAACGTGCTGGAAGTGCATGTCAATCACTTGCGGCGCAAGCTCGGCCGCAGCGTCATCGAGACTCGCCGTGGGCAAGGCTACATCTATGCCGGGAGCACCGCGTGAAGTCGATCCAGGCGCGCCTGAGCCTGGGCCTGGTGGCGGTGCTGGTAGTGGTCGGCCTGCTGCTGGCGCAACTGACGCTGTGGCTGTTCGAGGCCGGCCTGCAGCGTTACCTGGAGAACGGCCTGCGCAAGGAAAGCGAGAACCTGTTGGTAGCCCTGGTGCGCGGGCCTTCGGGCCTGCAGCTGGACGAGCGGCGTATCTCGGCGGCGTACCAGCGGCCGTTTTCCGGCTACTACTTCCGCATCGATTTCGAAAAAGGCACCTGGCGTTCTCGCTCGCTGTGGGACCTGGACATGCCCAAACCTGCTGCGCCGGGCCTTTCCGACAGCCACCAACTGGGGCCGGAAGGCCAGCAATTGCTGGCCTTGCGGGCCGATTACCGGCGCCTGGGGCAGGACATTTCGATCAGTGTGGCACAGGACTATTCGCCGGTCCGCGAAGGTTTCCGACGCATGCAGCAGATCGGCCTGGGCATGGGCCTGGTGGCGCTGATACTGGTGCTGGTGTTGCAACGCATCACCGTGACCCGCTCGCTGCGGCCCCTGGAGCGGGCGCGTCAGCAGATCGCCCAGTTGCAGCAGGGCCAGCGCTCGCAACTGGATGCCGAGGTGCCCAGCGAACTGGCGCCGCTGGTAGGGCAGATCAACCATCTGTTGCTGCATACCGAAGACAGCCTGCGGCGCTCGCGCCATGCATTGGGCAACCTTGGTCATGCGCTGAAGACACCGCTGGCGGTGCTGCTGAGCCTGGCCTCCAGCGAGCGTCTGAAGGACCTGCCCGAGGTTCGCGCGCAGATGCGCGAACAGCTGGAGCAGATTCAGCAGCGCCTGGCGCGGGAGCTGAACCGTGCACGGTTGGCAGGGGATGCGTTGCCGGGCGCGCAGTTTGATTGTGACGCCGAATTGCCGGGGTTGCTGGCAACGCTGGGCATGATCCATGGTGAGGGCTTGTTGCTGGCCAGTGATGTGCGGCCCGGGTTGTTGCTGCCATGGGACCGCGAGGACTTCCTCGAATTGCTCGGCAACCTGCTGGACAATGCCTGCAAGTGGGCCGACAGCGAGGTGCGGCTGGGCATCGCGGCGGATACCGAGGGCTATCGCTTGTGGGTCGATGATGATGGCCCAGGCATTCCCGAGAGCCAGCGGCAGCAGGTGCTGGAGCGTGGTTCGCGGTTGGACGAGCAGGTTGACGGGCATGGCCTGGGCCTGGGTATCGTGCGCGATATCGTCGAGGCCTGGGGCGGGCGCCTGGCGTTGCTGGAGAGCCCCTTGGGCGGGCTGCGGGTCAGCATCGACCTGCCGCGCAAGGTGCGATAATACCGGGGCCCCTTTGCGGCCCATCGCCGGCAGGCACGATAGCCTTCAATACCACCAATGCAAAAAAATTGCAGTGCAGGCGCATTTTTTTGCATTAGTCCAATCGCACTCTGCCCGGCAAAATCCCCTGCATGAAACCCTACGGTTTCCATCCCTCCACGGACGGAGCCCCTTTTGGCGATTGCCGATGCAATACGCGGCCCAGGCCATCACGGCTGGGCTTTCTTTTCCAACCAGAAAAACCAAAGACCTCGATTACCTTCATGTCTGCCTCGCGTTCCGAAACTCGTCTGCAGCGGCTGTTGCCTGCGCCCCTGAATATTCCCCCCAGAGAATGGTTGCGTGCCGGTATCGGCGCGCTGCTCGGCCTGTTGCTCGCCGGTTGGCTGACCAGCATGGCTTTTGGCCCCGGCATTGCCCTGCACCTGCTCGGTCCGCTGGCGGCTTCGGCGGTGCTGGTATTCGCCGTGCATTCCGGCCCGTTGGCCCAGCCCTGGCCGGTGCTGGGCAGCTATGCCGTGGCCGGTGCGGTCGGCCTGGCCATGCGCCAGGGCTTCGGCCCGGAGCTGTGGGTGGCCGCTGCAGCCCTGGGCCTGTCGATCCTGGTGATGTGCCTGCTGCGCTGCCTGCACCCGCCAGGCGGCGGGGTGGCGGTGAGCGCGGTGCTGGCCGATCCGGGGCTTGCCGCCATGGGCGATCGGTTACTGGAGCCGGTGCTGCTCAATGCGTTGATCCTAGTGACAGTGGCAATCCTCTACAACCGGCTGACCGGCGTGCGTTACCCGAAAGGCGCCGCGCCGCGCAAGGACCTGCACCATACCCATGACCCACTGCCTGGCGAGCGGGTCGGCATCCGTGGCGAGGACCTGGACCAGGCCCTGGAAGAACTGGGCGAGTTCGTCGACGTCACCCGTGACGAACTGGAACGGATCATCCTGGCCACCGAGCAACATGCCCTGCAGCGCAGCCTTGGCGGCATCACCGCGGCCTCGGTGATGTCCCGTGACGTGCAGTTCGCCACGCCCGACACCACCCTGGAGCAGGCTTGGCAAATGCTTGCCAGCCATCATCTGAAAACCCTGCCGGTGCTGCAACACGGCAAGTTGGTGGGCATCGTCAGCCTCAGCGACCTGGTCGGCCCGGCCATGCAGCGTGGTCGTTTCAGTTGGCGCGGCTTGTTCAGCCGCAAGGCGGTGCGCATGGAGCAGGTCATGAGCCGGCGGGTCATCAGCGTCAGCAGCCAGCACCCGCTGGAGCGTTTGCTGCCGTTGCTGTGCGAGCAGGGCCTGCATTGCCTGCCGGTGCTCGATGCTGGCCAGCTGGTGGGGGTGATCACCCAGACCGACCTGATTGCTGGCCTCAAGCGCCAGTTGCTCAGCCGAACCGAGGCTTCAGATCAGCGGGTCCCAGCGTTGTGACCAGTCGCTGGCGCCGGCGGCTACCAGCCGGCGCAGGATGGCAAAGGCTTGTTGCAGGGCGTCGCCGTCACGTTTGCGCGGGTACACCAGATAGGTCGGGTAGGTGAATTCCGGCGCCTGCGGTACTCGCTCGAACACCCCGTTATCCAGGTAGGCTTGCACTACCCGGGTGCGGAAGTATCCACTGCCGCCCTGGTCGAGAATGAACTGCAACGCCAGTGGGCCCAGGTTGAAACTCAGCGCCGGGCGTGCGCAGTCGGGCAGGGCGGCATCGTGTTGGCGGCGGAAGGCTTCGCCCCAGTCGATGTAGATGTATGGGTCGGGGCGGTCGACCCGGCGCACGCGGATCAGCTTTTCCTCCATCAGCTGCTCCACCTGCAGCCCCGGGCCATAGTTCGGCTGGTAGACCAGCGCGGCATCCAGCAGGCCCATTTCAACCTTGCGCAGCAGCGACTCGCCGTCACTCACCTCGCTGCGGATGGCATGGCTGGGCAACTCATGGTGCAGGGCGCTGACCCAGTCGAGCATCATCGGGTTGCCCAGGCTCACCTCCCCGCCCACGTGCAGCACTTGCTGGCAGCCTTGCGGCAGCGGCAGGTCGCGACGGGCCGCTTCCCAGGTTTGTACCAGCTGGTTGGCATAACTGACGAAGGCTTTGCCGTCGCTGGTCAGGCTGGCGCCGTTGCGGCTGCGCACGAACAGTTGGCAACCCAGTTGCTGCTCCAGGCGCTGCACCCGTGCGGTAATCGCCGTCTGCGACACGAACAGGCGTTCGGCAGCGGCGACCAGGCTGCCGCACCGCACGATTTCCAGAAAGGTTCGGGCCTGATCGATGTCCATGAGCTGCTCGCGGGTTGAAGGCGTGGCCTATTCTAGAGGCTTTGCACCGTCATGGGGCGCTTTTGTGCTGTCTGCAAATTTGCAGGTCGGTTGTGACTTTAGTCCCATGGCGGTGCCGGTGCGGCGGTCCATACTCAGGTTTCGCCCTTCAATAACAACAAGTACCGGGTTTTCCTCGATATGAGCTACCAGCACAGCTACGCCCATTCCATTTCCGACCCTGCCGCATTCTGGGCAGAACAGGCCGCGCACCTGGCCTGGCACCGCAAGCCAGCCCTGACCTTGCAGGACAACGCCGACGGTACCCACCGCTGGTTCGCCGATGGCCGCCTGAACAGCTGCTACCTGGCCCTTGATCACCAGATCGAGCAGGGACGAGGCGAGCAGCTGGCGCTGATCTACGATTCGCCAGTGACCGGTGTGCAGCAGGCCTACACCTATCATCAGTTGCGTGACGAGGTGGCGCGCCTGGCCGGTCTGTTGCGCCAGCTGGGGGTGAACAAGGGTGATGGCGTGATCATCTACATGCCCATGGTGCCGCAGGCGGCCATGGCCATGCTGGCGTGTGCGCGGATCGGTGCGGTGCATTCGGTGGTGTTCGGTGGTTTTGCCGCCAACGAGCTGGCCTTGCGTATCGACGATGCCCGGCCAACATTGCTGCTGACGGCATCCTGCGGGCTGGAATTCGACCGGGTGATCGCATACAAGCCGCTGGTCGACCGTGCCCTGCAGCTGGCCCGCCACCAGCCGCGCAACGTGCTGGTGTTGCAACGGCCGCAAGCCCGCGCCGAGCTGCAGGCGGGCCGTGACCTGGACTGGCAGGCGAGCTTGGCGCAGGCCGAGCCGGTGCCACCGATCGAGCTGGATGCGTGCGACCCGCTGTACATCATGTACACCTCGGGTACCACCGGCAAACCCAAAGGCATCGTGCGGGAAAATGGCGGCAACGCCGTGGCCCTGTGCTATGCCATGCGCCACATCTACGGCATGCAGGCGGGCGACGTGTGGTGGGGAATCTCCGATGTCGGCTGGGTGGTCGGCCATTCGCTGATCGTCTATGGGCCGCTGATGAGCGGCTGCACAACGGTGTTCTACGAAGGCAAGCCGATCCGCACCCCGGACGCTTCGGCCTACTGGCGGGTGGTGGAGCAGTACAAGGTCAATGCCCTGTTCTGCGCGCCCACTGCCATGCGTGCCATCCGCAAGGAAGACCCGGACGGCGAACTGATCCGCAAGCACGACCTGAGTTCGCTGCGCCAGTTGTTCCTGGCGGGCGAGAAACTGGATTCCAGCACCCACGAATGGCTGGAGCGGGTCACTGGCAAGCCGGTGCACGACCATTGGTGGCAGACCGAGACCGGCTGGCCGGTCACCGCGCCCTGCGTAGGGCTGGAAGGCAGTGCGGCGAAGCCGGGGTCGAGCAACCGGGCGGTGCCGGGCTACCACGTGCAGGTGCTGGATGACGAGGGACACTTGCTGGGGCCGAACCACCAGGGCTCGATCGTCATTGCCTTGCCACTGCCGCCCGGCTGCAGCCAGACGCTGTGGGGCGACCACGAGCGCTACCTGCAGGCCTACCTGCGCACCTACCCGGGGTATTACCACACTGGTGATGGCGGCTATCTGGATGATGATGGCTTCGTCTACATCATGGGGCGCACCGATGACGTGATCAACGTGTCCGGGCACCGGCTGTCCACCGGCGAAATGGAGGACCTGGTGGCGCGTCATCCAGCGGTAGCCGAGTGCGCGGTGATTGGCGTGCATGACGAGATCAAGGGGCAGGTGCCGTTGGCCCTGGTGGTGCTCAAGGACGGCGAGGACATCGCCGAGGCGCAGTTGCTGGTGGAGCTAGTGGGCAGCGTGCGCGAGGAGATTGGTGCGTTGGCCTGCTTCAACCGGGTGCGGTTGGTGAAGCGCTTGCCCAAGACCCGCTCCGGGAAAATTCTGCGGGCGGTGCTACGCAAGATTGCCGACGGGCAGGTCTATGTGCCGCCTTCGACCCTGGATGACCCGGCGGTGCTGGGGGAGATCGAGGCGGTGCTGGCGGACTTGCCCAGGGCCGGCTGACGGGATGATCTTCTTGCAGGCCTTTTCACGGGTTACCCGCGAAAAGGCCCGTCAGGCAATCATGTCCTGGGGGCCTGCCTGATGCAACTGCCCCAGCCGGCTACGCGTACGCATCAGGTCGGCAAGCGGCCCGTTCAGGCTCTCTTCCAGCGGCCGTTTACCGATCACTATCATTTGCCGGTCCTGGTCATAGAGCACATCCACCAGGTTGACCAAACGCTGCTGCGCCGCCAGCGAGCATTCCGACAGATCGTCCAGCCCGTCGATGATCCATTCATCGTATCGCTCGGCCAGCACCAGGTAGTCGATAACCGCAGTGGCGTTCTCGCACAGGTCTGCAAAGGCAAACAGCACCCGCCGGCCATCGCTGGCCAGGGCGCGCAAGGGGCGTTTGTTCACCTCCAGCATCAGCGGTTGTCGTTGCGGAACCCTGAGCGCCTGGCGTTGTGCCGCCGTGCCTGGCCAGGCATAGCAGCCCCGGGTAAAACGCTGATGTTCGCGGTTGGCCGGCAGGCTGCGGAAATCGGTGTCGCCACTGACCTCGAGCACTTCCATCGAGCTGTTGATCAGGCGGATCACCGGCAGGAAGCGCTCATGGTACAACGGGTTGGGCAGCAAACCTTCGGGCGCATAATTGGACGTCAACAGCAACAACACACCGCGGCTGAACAGGGCGTTGAACAAGCGGGTGAGCAACATGGCATCGCCAATGTCGTGCACGTGGAACTCGTCGAAGCACAGCACCCGGCAGCCGCCCAGCAGTTCGTCGAGGGTGGCGTCCAGCGCATTGTCCAGCGCGCGGTGGCGGTGCATGCCCTGGTGCAGGCGGGCAAAGAAGTCATGGAAATGCAGGCGCTGCTTGGCCGCTACCGGCACGGCCTGGAAGAAACCATCGAGCAGCCAGCTCTTGCCGCGCCCCACTGGGCCGTACAAGTACAGGCTGCGCGGCTGGCCTTGTTCGAGTTGTGCCAGTTGCCTGGCCATGCACTGGATTACCCGGCGCTGGCCGTCGCTGAGCTGATAACCGCGGCTGCGTGCCTTCTCTTCGAACCAGCCGAGCAGTTCGCTCTGCTGGGCGGTGCCACGCAGGCGTTGGCCGAACTGGCGTAGCGGAGTAGGGATCCAGGCAGGCAAAAGCAAAGCTCCTTGGGCGATGGCAGGGCAGGATGCAGCTTGCCCGAGGGCGGCCAATTTGACCAATACAGAAAGTGCGCGGCAATCATCGCCTGGCGAGATAGGTCGGACCTGCAGGCGTACAGTGAAGGTCGTGAACAACACGAGGAGGGGCGAGTATGCAAAGCGGCTCTGATCTGGAGCGCTTCGTCGAGGCGCAGAACCGAGTGTACGGCCAGGTGATGCAGGAGCTGCAGGCCGGGCGCAAGCGCAGCCACTGGATGTGGTACGTGTTCCCGCAGCTCGATGGCCTGGGCCGCAGTGCCATGGCCGAGCGTTATGCGTTGGCCGGGATCGACGAAGCCCGGGCTTACCTTGCTCATCCCCTGCTGGGGCCGCGGCTGCAAGCTTGCGTGACCGCGCTGCTGCAGCACCGCGACAAGAGCGCCCGTGAAATGCTCGGCAGCCCCGACCACCTCAAGCTGCGCTCGTGCCTGACCCTGTTCGCCCAGGCCGCGCCCGACAACCCAGTGTTTCAACGGGCGCTGGTGCAGTTCTATGACGGCGAGCCAGACCCCCTGACGGTGGCCGCCTTGGCGGGTTAGTTCAGGGCTTGCGCTCCAGTTGGCGCTCGATCATGTATTTCACCGCCAGCCGGCGCTCTTTCAGGTGGCGCAAGTCTTCGTCTTCGAAATTGCCGGCCGAGATCGACTCGGCGGCGAGCACCTGGTTGTCGATGTCCATGTACTCGTCGAGCAGCCGGTCCAGCGCCTTGTCCTGCTGGCGGCGTTGCTGGACGATTTCGCGCGGGTAGTGCAGGTCCTGGTAAAGATCGTGAGAAACAGGCATGGGAGTCCTCCATGGTCAATGCAGTTGCCTCATCTGATTGGAAGGGAGGAATACGATTGTGTTGAAGCGAGGCGGGGGGAAAGCGACGGATGGTCGCCGCAGGAAAGGCGAAAATGACTAACTCGCTGTTTTCTGGCAATTTTTTTTCATCAGGGGGTTCACAGACCGAAAGTTTGTTGTTAAAGTGCCGCGCATTCCAAGACAACAACCCAGTTGTCACTCAGTTGGAATTGTCAGGGCAGCAAACGCTGCATCCGATACAGGGGCGTCGCCAAGCGGTAAGGCAGCAGGTTTTGATCCTGCCATGCGTTGGTTCGAATCCAGCCGCCCCTGCCATTTTCTTGCTTCAAACATATTTCGGTCCGGTGCTTGATTGGTAAGCGCTGGGCTTTGTCGTTTCTGCCTTCTGCCTTCTGCATGTCCTTGTAGGCGCGGCTTTGTGTCGCGATGGGCTGCTCCTACACGCTCTTGGTCCCCAGCATCTCATTCAGCACCCGGGCCAGTTCCTCGGCCTGTACCGGCTTCTGAACCACCAGGCTGTCCGGCAACTCCAGCCCCTGCAATTCTGCATAACCGGTAAGCAACACCACCGGCAGGCGCGGATACCGTTCGCGTGCCGCCAAGGCCAGTTGCGCACCGTTGAACTCGGGCATGGCGAAATCGCTCAGCAGCAAGTCGATCTGCTCATCCAGCAAGGCCAAGGCCTGTTCGCCGCTGTGCGCCTGACGCACTTGGTAGCCATATTGGCGTAGCACATCGCCGAGCATGTCGCGCACCAGGTGGTCGTCATCCACCAGCAGTATCGTCCGATTACCGCCGCTTGCGCTGATCGAGTGGCTGAGCCGCGGCGGCAGCGGTTCACTCACCGCTTCATCCTTGACCGCCGGCAGGTACACCGCCACTTGCGTGCCACGCCCCGGCATGGTGTCGATGTGCACGCCACCCCCAGACTGCTTTGCGAAGCCGAACACCTGGGCCAGGCCCAGGCCCGAGCCCTTGCCGATGTCCTTGGTGGTGAAGAACGGCTCGAACACCTTGGCCAGCACCTCTTCGTTCATGCCGCAGCCGGTGTCGCGGATGCTCAGCATCACATACTCGCCCGGGTCCGGGTCTTCGGGGCGTTGCGGGCGGGCTTCAACACGGGTGTTACGGGTCGACAGGGTCAGTTGGCCACCGTCAGGCATGGCGTCGCGGGCATTGATCGCCAGGTTGAGGATGATCATCTCGGTCTGGGTCGGGTCGGTCAGGGCCTGCCACAGGGTGGGCTCCAGGTCCAGGCGTACCGAGATATTGCCACCCAGTGTGCGGCGCAACAACTCCTCCAGGCCGGCCAAGGTACTGTTGAGGTTCAGCGGTACTGGCTCCAGGCGCTGGCGGCGGGAGAATGCCAGCAGTTGCGAGGTCAGTTTGGCACCGCGTTCGCCGGCTTCGCGGATGTGCGTGAGGCGGGAGCGGGCCTTGTCCACATCGCCCTTGGCCAGGTCGCGTTCGAGGAAGCTGGCACCGGTGAGAATCACCGTCAGCAGGTTGTTGAAGTCGTGGGCCACGCCAGCGGTCAGCTGGCCGACCGCTTCCAGGCGTTGCATCTGTTGCAGCGCAGCTTCGATGCGCTCGCGTTCGTCGATCTGCTCGCGCAGGCGCGCGTTGGCTTCGGCCAGGCCCATGGCTGCCTCGCGTTCACTGGTGATGTCGCGTGCCACCACATACAGCAGGGTGTCTTCCGGCACCACCACCCACGACAGCCAGCGCTGCTGGCCGCCAGCATGCAGCACGCGGCCGACGAAGCGGACACTGGTACGGCCATGGGCGAGGGCGGCCAGTTCGGTGAGCAGCAGTTCCTGGTCGGGTTCGGGCAGCAGGTGCAGCAGCGACGACTGGCTCAGGCGCTCGCGGGAAAAGCCCAGGCTGGCCTCCCAGGCGGGGTTCAATGCAACCGGGGTCAGGTCCTTGTTGAGCACCGCCAGCAGGTCCTGCGACAGCTCCCAGGCGCGGTCGCGTTCGCGGGTGCGACGCTCGACCCGTTCACCGAGCATCTCGTTGAGCTGACGCAGCGCCTGGGTGGCCAGGCGCTGGGTATGGATGTCCTGCAGTACGCCGGAAAAGCGCACGCACTGGTCGTTGACGAACTGGCTCTGGCCGCTGCTGAGCAACCAGCGCGGCTCCCGGCCATCGGGCTGGGCGATGCGAAATTCCACCCGGTACTGGCCACCGCTTTGCGGACGCATGGCGCGGTCTACCGCTTCGCGCACCAGCGGCAGGTCGTCGGGATAGATGCCGGCATAGAACACGTCCAGGGTCATTTCGGTGCTGGTGGGCAGGCCGAACAGGGTCTTGCAGCGAACATCCCACAGCAGCAGGCCTTCTTGCGGGCGCATGTCCCAGGTGCCCATGCCGGCTGCGTCGATGGCAAAGCGCGCACGTGCCTCGACGTCGGCCAGGGCTTCTTCGGCGCGACGCCGGCGCTGGCGCTCCTGCACCTCGGTCAGGGCCCGGCGCACCGCCTTGGGCAGCAGTGGCAGGTTCTTCTTCAGCACATAATCGGTGGCACCCAGGCGGATCATTTCCACCGCATGCTCTTCGCCATAGATACCGGACAGGAAGATGAACGGGATGTCCGGTGCCAGGCGCTGGGCAATCGCCAGCACTTCAGTGCCGGACGAGCCTGGCAACACGCAGTCGCACAGGATCAGGTCGTAGCGGGCCTCGCGCAGGGCGTGCTCCACGCCAACATGGTCGAATACCAGTTGCGCCTGCACATGCAGCCCGCTGCGCTCCAGGCGCATCAGGGTCAGCTCGGCATCCATCGAGCTGTCCTCGACCATCAGCAGTTTCAGCGGCATCGGCTGCATCGTCGCGGCGGCCTCAGTTGCTGCCGCGCCGGGGCAGGCGCAGCGAGCCGGGGGGGGGTTCGTTGAGGACTGCCCAGAATATCCCGAGGTCGGAAATGGCGGCGACGAACTCCTTGAATTCCACCGGCTTGACCACGTAGGCGTTCACCCCCAGCTCGTAGGCGCGCAACAAGTCGGGCTCTTCGCGCGAGGAGGTCAGCATCACCGTCGGGATGCTGCGCAGTTCGGGGGTGGCACGCACTTCCTTGAGCACTTCCAGGCCGTCGACCTTCGGCAGTTTCAGGTCCAGCAGCAGCACGGCGGGGTTGCCATCGTCACGTTCGGCGTAGGCATTGCGGCGCAGCAGATAGTCCAGCGCCTCGGCACCGTCACGCAGCACGATGACTTCGTTGGCCAACTGGCTGCGCTCCAGCGCCAGGAGCGTCAGCTCCAGGTCGCGTGGATTGTCTTCGACCAGCAAGATGGGTTTGAGCATGATGGTAGCGGTGCCTCAGGTGGTCGCGGGATGGCGCGGGAGGGTGAAGTGGAAGGTGGCGCCCTGGTCGATCTTGCCATGCGCCCAGACCCGGCCGTCGTGACGTTCGATAATGCGCCGCACGCTCGCCAGGCCGATTCCGGTACCTTCGAAATCTTCCATGCGGTGCAGGCGCTGGAACACGCCGAACAGCTTGTTGGCGTAGGCCATGTCGAAGCCCACGCCGTTGTCGCGAATGCAGATCTCGGTTTCGTCCGGGTGTTGCACGGCGCTGATGCCGATGCGTGCCGGGGTGCGGCCGCGCGTGTACTTGATGGCGTTGGCCAGCAGGTTGTGCAGGGCCAGGTTGATGAAGGCCGGGTCACCGATCACCTTGGGCAGCGGGGCAACGTCCCAGACGATATCGCGGCCTTCGTAGTCGGGCGCCAGCTCGCTGCGAACGGCTTCGACCAACGCGTTGAGGTCGACGTCCGACAGGCGCAGGGCGGAGCGGCCCATTTGCGAGAAATTCAGCAGGTTGTCGACCAGGCTGCCGGCAAAGTGTGCGGCCTCCCCGATGTGTTGCAGGAAGCGCTTGCCACGCTCGCTCAGGCTCTGCTCTTCGATTTCGCCGAGCAGTTCGGTGTAGCCGGCAATATGCCGCAGGGGCGCCCGCAGGTCGTGCGACACGCTGTAGGAGAAAGCTTCGAGCTCCTTGTTCGAGCGGCGCAGTTCGCTGGCCAGTTGCGCCAGTTCCTCGGCCTTGCGCAGGACGATGCCGAGCACGGCGGTGCGCAGCTCCAGCACGCCTTCGAGGAGCAGCGGGTGCCAGGGTTCGCAGTAGCCACGCAGCTGTTCCTGCCAGCGCTCGAAACTGTGGCGTGGGTCGAGGTTGCCCTGTGGCCCGACCTGCTTGCTCGGTTGTCCGGCCCAGTTCACTGTGCGCACCTGCTCGGGGCGGAACCACAGCAGGTAATGCGAGTGAATCTGTGAAATGGCCACTGCCAGCACGCCACCGGCATGAGCCGCGAGCTCGGGCAGTTCGTCGATGTCGCGCTGCAGGTTGTCGCTGTGGAAGACCGTCTCTGCGCTCCGTTGCGTCAGCCAGTGCACCAGTGCGGTCACTTGTGCGGCGGGCGGGGTCTTGCCGATCAGGTCGCAACGTTCGGCCGAGATTACCGCAGCCCCCTGGGCACCCGCGAATGCCAACAACACGTCGGGCAAATCGTGCAGGCCGTCACTGACGCTGTCATGGTCGGCCATCGACGAAATCATGCGTACGATGTGCTGGCGCAGCTCCAACAGCTGGCGCGTATTGGCGTGGGACTCGCGCGATTCGATCTGCAACGACAGCACGCTGGCCAGCAGCTCGCAGGCGGTGCGGGTGCGCAGGTCGACCGGGCGTGGTTGCTGGTGGTGGCAGGAGATCAGCCCCCACAATTGCCCATCGACCACGATAGACAGCGACATCGAGGCCAGGGTGCCCATGTTGCGCATGTATTGCAGGTGTACCGGCGATACGCTGCGCAGCGCGGCAAAGCTCAGGTCCAGTGGCTTGCCGGTGCGCGGGTTGGCAGCAGGCAGCAGCGGCGAGGGCTGGTAGTTGGCGTCCTCGATTACGCGGATACGGTTGACCCGGTACAGCTCGCGCGCCTGGCGCGGGATATCGGCAGCCGGGAAGCACAGCCCCAGATAGCTGGGGTAGCCCGGGTCGGCGACTTCGGCCAGTACCTGGCCGTTGCCTTCGGCGTCGAAACGGTAGGCCTTGACCCGGCCAAAGCCAGTGATGCGCTTGAGCTGCAACACGGTTTGCTGCAGCAGTTCCTCAAGGCTGGTCGCCTGGTGCAGGCGGCCGACGAAGCTGCGCACCAGCGGGTAGTAATCACCTTGCCCGACGAGGTCCGCCGGCAGCCGCGGGGGCTCGAATTCGGCAATCAGCACCTGGTCATGACGATGCGCCAGCAGGTGCAGTTTGTCGCTGTACGGTGCACCCTGGCGCAGTTGCACGTCACCGATATGGAACGGAAACACCTCGTCCTCGGGCAGGCGGGCCAAGTGCAGGCGCAGGTCGAATTCACCACTGACCAGCTCGGCGAAGCGGCAACCGATCATTTCCCTGGCGGGTATGCCCAGCCACTGCTCGACATTTTCACTGGCTTGAAGCACGCGCAGATCGGCTTCGTCCAGCACCAGCAGAAACCCTTGAGGCTGGATGCTGCCAGGTAGCTGGATGGGCTCCTGGGCACAGCGTTCAAGCGCCTGGGTGAGCGTGCTGTCTGCAGTCATCGATGAAACGCTCCTGTCATGTCTGTCCATGCGTACCGTTTGCCTGGTGCAGGATGAGAGTGGTTCACCCTAACAGATTATCGACACATGTGCCGGCCTTGCCCATTGGAGGCCGGAACAGCCGCTGGGTTCTGCGTCACGCCGGCTGTTTTCATCGTGGGTATATCGCTTTGTTGCTAACACAAAAAAATGGCTGTATGCCACCACTGTGATGTCAACTCGCTGCTACGCTCAGGTCTGCACACATCGACAAGGATAATCAAGGTGACGGAGCGCTACCTGCCCGCGCTGTTGGGCCTGATGCTGAGCAGCAGTGCCACGGCGACAGACTTGCTGGTGGAGGTACGCGTGCTGGTGCAGCGCGGCTGCATGCTGGTCGGCCAGCCGCGGGATGCCGGTGCCCAGGCGCTGGGGCTTGTCGACCTGGGCGCAGCCGCACGCCTCGACGGCCCCGGCGCGCCGCTCAGCGGTGCGCTGCTGAGCCAGCGCCCGCCACGCCTGGAGTGCAATCCGCAAACTCCATATCAGGTCCGCGTCGACGGTGGCCAGCATGGCGGTATCGGCGAGCTGCGTTTTCTCGCCAGCGACGATGGGCAGGCTCGGCCTATCCCTTACCGCCTGTACCGAGACGCTGCCTGGCGCGAACCGTTAGCGGTGAATGTGGTGCATACGGCGTGGGTGCCGGACAGCGGCTCGGTCGCGCTGCCGTTGTACGCACGCATCGACAAGCTGGCCTGGGTACCGCATGCCGGCAGGTATGCCGACCTGCTCAAAGTCACTGTCACCTGGTAGGGAGGCCGCCATGCACAGGAACTCGACGCCATGAGCCGAACCCCGATCCTGCTGCTTGCCCTGGGCCCGTTGCTGGTGGCCAGCAGTGCCGCGCATGGCACCAGCACCGGCTTCATCCAGGCGCGCCTGGTGATCAGCGCGGCCTGCCAGGTCAGCAGCAACGGCACGCAGGCGACCCTGGTGGGCAACCCGGGGGTGCTGGATTTCGGCGAGCGGGGCCCAGGCTGGGAGCAGCCGCTGCGCAGCCAGGTCGATGACCTGAGCGGCGAGGGCAGCCTGCAGATCAGTTGCACCCCGGAGGTGCGGGCCTTCAACGTGCGCATCAACGGCGGCCTGAATGGCAGCGATGGCATACGGCGGTTGAGCAATGGCCGCGAACTGATCCCCTATCAACTGGCGATCGACCCGGGCGGCAACAGCCACTACGGCATTGGCCAGGCGCGTGCCTTCACCATCAGCGGCACCCGCCAGGTGCCGGTCCCCATTTACGGTGTGGTAGTGGCGCAACCGCGCGCGCTGCCGGCCGGGTTGTACCGTGACACCCTGAGAGTGACCCTGGACTGGTAACAACGCTTAGGAGACTCCGATGCGATCGAACCTTTCACGCTGCATCCTCGCCGGCCTTGGCCTGGTGCTGGCCTTTCAGGCCCATGCCGCCACGACCGGGAACATCAACTCGACGCTGACCCTGACCGCTGCTTGCCAGGTCAATGGCAGTTCAGGCACCTCGGGGATGAACTTCGGTACCTTGGATTTCGGTACCCAGGATGCCCTGTTCACGACAGCCGGTGCCCAGGTAATGGGCGGTGGCGGAGGGGCAATGAGCGTGCTGTGCTCGGCCGGTACGATACCGGTGATCCGCGTGCGCGCAGGGGTCAACGACGGCCAGTCGACCGGGGGCACGCGTGCGCTGGCCGATGGCGCCGGCAATTTCGTGCCGTATGACTTCTACACCGACGCCGGGCACTCGCAGCTGCTGGCCATCGACGGCACCATCACTTTGCCGACCAGCTCGGGCGTGGCCCAGACCGTCAATCTGTACGGCCAGGCGCGTGGCAAGGCCGGCTTGCCGGCGGGGGTGTACACCGACACGGTCTCGGTCGAGCTGTCGTTCTGAACCATGCGCAGGTGGCTGGCGGGCGGGCTGACCTGCCTTGGCATGCTGCTGGGCGCGCCGCTGGATGCGGCGACCACCAGCAGCTTCGCGGTGACGGCACAGATCGTCGCCGGGTGCCTGGTGGTGGGAGGCGTGAGCAGCTACGGAACGCTTGACTATGGCTCGCAATCGGCGCTGGCCACCGGGCTGCTCGGCACCTCGCTGGGCGGTTCCACGGTGACCTTCCAGTGCACCCCGGGGGTGACCCTGAACATGAGCGTGGACGGCGGGCAGAACAGTGCCGGCGGCACACGCAACCTCAAGCGTACGGATGGCACGCAGGTGCTGGCCTACCAGCTGTATCGGGATGCGGCCTACAGCCAGAACCTGGGGATCGGCCAGAGCGTGGCCGTGAGTTACACCGACCCGACGGCGATCAAGCTGCCGGTGTACGGGCGGGTCCAGCTGACCGGCACATTGCCGGCCGGGACCTACACCGATGTGGTGCAAGTCACGGTGAGCTGGTGAACACAGTGGCACCAACGACCAGTATTCAAGGAGAGCATCATGGGGGCAGGCGCGAAATGGAGGCGTGGTCTGATCGCAGTGATGGGGCTGGCGAGCCTGCCGGCCGGGGCGGCGACTTCGGTGCTGATCTGGCCGATCGATCCGGTACTGGAAGCGGACCAGAAGGCCGGCGCATTGTGGCTGGAAAACCGTGGCACGACAGCGGCCAACCTGCAGGTGCGAGTGTTCGCCTGGCGCCAGGGGGACTACCAGGAGCAGTTCCAGGCCCAGCGCGAGATCATCGGCAGCCCGCCGGTAGCCAGCATTGGCCCCGGGCAGAGGCAACTGATCCGCCTGACCCGTATTGCCCCCTCCCCAGTCGGGCAGGAGCAGGCCTACCGCATCATCATCGACGAAATCCCGCCGGCTATCCCGGTCGACAAGGCCGAGCCTGGCACCACCGCGGCGATTCGCCTGCAGATGCGTTACTCGGTACCCCTGTTCGTCTACGGCGAAGGCCTGTGGGGCAGGCCCGACCCTGAGGGCAAACGCAACGCCGAGGGCCTGGGCAAGCCGCAGCTCAGCTGGCGGGCGATGACCGTGCAGGGCAAGCCTTATGTGGAGCTGCGCAATACCGGCCCGGTGCATGCACGCCTGACCGATGTGGTGGTGCAGCAGGGCAGCCAGAGCAAGCCACTGGCAGAAGGCCTGTTGGGCTATGTGCTGCCAGGGGCCAGCATGCGCTGGCCGGCACCGTTGGCCGCGGGTGCGGGCAGTGTGTTGAAAGGGCGGGTCAACGGCCAGAGCAGCGCGGACACCATCCGCCAAGGCCAATGAGCCAGCGCCTGAATGCCGTTCATGGGCCAGGGGGGACCCGGCAATGGCTGGAAACCGTGTGTGAGGTGGCTGACGACGATGCCCCGCTGGTGCGTGGGGCTGGCCATGCTCGGCTCTGCCCTGGTGCGGGCCGACGACCTGCCGCCACCGCCCTTGGAGCTCTCCGCCGTAACCGACGCCACGCTATACCTCGAGCTGCTGGTAAACCAGATGCCGAAGGCTGATTTGGTAGTGGTCCAGCAGCGCGCCGGGCGGTTGTACCTCGACAGTGAGGTGGTGCGGGCGGCCGGTGTCTCGCTGCCGGGCAACCCCCAGGGCGAACTGGCCCTGGAGGCCATCGCGGGGCTGCACGCCGACTACGACAGCCAGAACCAGCGGCTGTTGCTGCAGGTGCCGCCTGCCTGGCTGCCCGACCAGCAGGTGGGCGAGCGCAACCTGTACCCGGCGACCACTGCGCGCAGCAGCTTCGGCGCCCTGTTCAACTATGACCTGTACCTTAACGATACCGATGATGCCGGAAGCTACCTGGCAGCCTGGAATGAACTGCGCCTGTTCGACAGTTGGGGCACTTTCTCCAGCACCGGGCAGTGGCGCCAGTCATTTAACGCTGCGCAGGCCGACGGCACGCGCCAAGGCTTTCTGCGTTACGACTCCACCTGGCGCTTCACCGACGAGCAGCGCCTGCTGACCTACGAAGCCGGTGACTTGGTGACCGGCGCCTTGCCCTGGAGCAGCTCGGTGCGGGTCGGGGGCCTGCAGTTGTCTCGCGATTTTGCTGCACGCCCTGACCTGATCACCTACCCATTGCCGGCGTTCGCCGGAGAGGCAGCGGTGCCGACCTCGCTGGACCTGTTCATCAATGGTTACAAGTCCAGCTCCACCGAGTTGCAGCCGGGCCCCTACACCTTGACCAACGTGCCGTTCATCAATGGCGCCGGGGAAGCGGTAGTGGTCACCACTGATGCGCTTGGCCGACAGGTGTCGACCACGCTGCCGTTCTACGTCACCAGCAGCCTGCTGCAGCAAGGCCTGGCGGATTACTCGGTTGCAGCCGGTAGCCTGCGCCGTGACTACGGCGTGCGTGACTTTGCCTATGGCCCCGGGGTGGCTTCGGCCAGCCTGCGCTATGGGGTGACTGACGCCTTCACCATCGAGACGCATGCCGAAACCGCTGCATCGCTGATGCTGGGCGGCCTGGGCGGCAACCTGCGGCTGGGCAACATCGGCGTGCTCAACGCGGCCTTGGCGCAGAGCCAGTTCGACGGCGACAACGGCCACCAGGTCGCCCTCGGCTACCAGTACAACAGCCAGCGTATCGGCATCAGCTACCAGCACCTGCAGCGTCACGGCGCCTATGCCGACCTGACCCGTGTCGACAGCCAGGACATGCAGCTGAGCCAGCGCAGCGAACAGGTCACGTTCAACCTCAACCTGAACCAATACGGCAACATCGGCGCCGGCTACTTCGACGTGCGGGCTGGCGATGGCACGCGTACCCGGCTGCTCAACCTCAGTTACAGTCGGCCGTTGTGGGGCGGCAGCAGCCTGTATCTTTCGGCCAACCGGGAAGTGGGCAACAGCCAGTGGGCACTGCAGGCGCAACTGGTCATCCCGTTCGACTTGCACGGCACCCTGGCCGTGGCGTCGGAGCGCAGCCAATCGGGCGAGCGCCTGCAACGCGTGAACTACAGCCGTGCGGTGCCAGTGGGCGGCGGTGTTGGTTACAACCTGGGGTATGCCGCCGGTAGTGAGCGCGACGCCTACCGCCAGGCCGATGTCACCTGGCGCCTGCAATCGGTGCAGTTGCAGGCGGGGGTGTATGGCAGCAGCGGCGAGATGACCCGCTGGGCCGATGCCAGTGGCTCGCTGGTGTGGATGGATGCGGGTTTGTTTGCTGCCAACCGCATCGACGATGCCTTCGTGGTGGTCAGCACCCAGGGCTACGCCGATGTGCCGGTGCGCTATGAAAACCAGGAAGTCGGCCGCACCGATGCCGGCGGCCACTTGCTGGTGCCGTACAGCAGCGGCTACTACCGCGGCAAGTACGAGATCGACCCGATGGATTTGCCGCCGGACATCCTGGCGACGGAAGTGGAGCAGCGCGTGGCAGTGCGCCGTGGTAGCGGCTATCTCCTGGAGTTTCCCCTACGGCGTGTGCTGGCGGCCAGTATCGAACTGGTGGACGGTAACCGGCAGGCGCTTGCGCTGGGCAGCCGCGTCACGCATGCCGAGAGTGGCAGCCAGGCGGTTGTCGGTTGGGACGGCCTGGTGTACCTGGAAAACCTGGCACCGCACAATAGCCTGCAGGTGGAACTGGCGGGCGGCGGGCATTGCCAGGTGGCGTTCGACCTGCCTGCAGCGCAAGGTTCGATCCCCTTGGTCGGCCCGCTGGAGTGCAAGTGATGGGCTGCTGGCGTGGCTTGCTGGCAGGCGCCTCGTTGCTGGCAGCGGGTACCGCCTGGGCCCAGTGCACCTCCGTGGTGACTGCGCCGGCGGCGTTTGGCTCGCTCAACTCGACGCAGGTGCGCAGCACGGTACAGATGGCTTCCAGTAGCAATTCAGGCCTGCAATGCAGCGGTTCGGTGCTCAGCGTGCTCAGCAGCACCGACTCGTTCAAGATCAAGATCACCGCCACCACCAGCGGCCTGGTTGGGCCGACCGGGGATGTCATCCCTTACACGCTGTATGCCGATGCCACAACCACCTATCCGATCACCCGTGGTACCTCCTTCGAATACCGCACCACCGGCATTCTGGATGTACTGGGCCTGCTCAACGGTACCCCCAAGAACGTGCCCCTGTACATGCGCACGCAAGTAGGCAGCAACGTTGCCGCAGGCGCCTATCAGGAAACCCTCAACGTCGAGTGGACGTGGGATTACTGCACCGGGATCGGGGCCGGCGGATTTTGCATAGGCCGGGACACCGGCAGCGGTAGCAAGACCCTGACAGTGAGCCTGACAGTGACCAATGACTGCCAGATCACCACGCCCGACATCAGCTTCGCCAGTGCGCCGGTGGTGGCGGGGTTCGCTACGGTAAACCAGAACCTGAGTGTGTCGTGCACCAAGGGCAGTACCTATACCGTGGGCCTGGACGATGGCCAGAACGTGGCCAGCGGGCGTCGGCGCATGAAGTCGCCGGTAAACGACTACCTGGCCTACGACATTTTCAAGAGCGCCGGGGTGCAGCGCTGGGGCTCGGTGGGGGCTGCGCGGCGGGCCAGTAGCGATGCCGATGTGAACCCCGGAGTGGGGACTGGTACCGGTAGCCAGGTGTTCAACTACAACGCCAGGGTCTATACCGACCAGGCCACACCGCCGGCTGGGAGTTATGCCGACAGTGTGATCCTGGATGTGCAGTTCTGAACGAACCCGAGCACATGTCGCAGTGGGAGCGGCGTGCCCGCGAAGCAGGTGCCGTGGATGGCACCGGCTTTGCCGGTGTTCGCGGCTGAAGCCCCCAGGTATGGAGTCAACTTGAGGTCAGCTCAAACGCCGCGGGGCTCAACGCAAATCGTCCACCATCTGCGCCAGGGTCTCCAGCACCGCCCCGGCCAGTGCCTTCGAACGTGCCCCCGACCACCCGGTGATCGGGTCGGGCGCGTCGTCATGGTCCTTGAAGGGCATTTCCAGCGTCAGCGACAGGCAGTCATGCGCCATACCCACGGCGTTGCAGGCCAGTGTCGTGTTGGCCTGCCCCGGCTCGTCGCGGGTGTAGCCGTGCACGGTCTGGAAGTCACGGGTCAGGCTGCACAGGGTGTTGCGGAACTGCGTTTCCAGCTGCGCCAGCCGCGGCGTATAGCCCGGGTTGCCTTCGCAGGCCGCGGTGAACACATGGGGAATCTCTTCGTCGCCATGCACGTCGATGAACGCATCCACACCGTACTGCTTCATCTGCGCCTGGGCGAAGAACACCTCGGGGCTGAACTCGACACTGGCGTCCTGCCAGGCACGGTTGAGGTCCTTGCCCTTGAAGTTGGTGCGCAGGTGGCCATGGAAGGCGCCGTCGGGGTTCATGTTGGGGATCAGGTACAGGTCGGCCTTGGCCAGCAATTGGCGGATCATCGCGTCGTCGGCCTGCAGGCGGTCGATCACCCCTTCCATGAACCATTCGGCCATGTGTTCGCCCGGGTGTTGCTGGGCAATCAGCCACAACTTGCGCTTGCCTGCGGCGCCATCGCCGGCACGCAGCAGGGGAATGTCACGGCCCTGAACGCTACGGCCGCTGGCCAGCAGCTCGACCCCTGGCAATTGCCGGGCACGTTCGATCAGCTGGTTGTGGCGGGTGCGCGAGTAGGGTTCGAAGTAAGCGAACCAGATCTGCGGCTGTTCGGCTTTTACCTCGAACGACAACGCCGTGCCATCGAACTGGCTGGGCACGCGGAACCAGCTTTGCTGGTCATAGGAGGCAACGGCGTTGTAACCGCTCCAGGCGTTCTTGTAGGACGAGCCGGAGGCGTTGTCGAGGCTGAAGCGATGGACCTGGCCCGGCGTCAGCCCGCTGACCTTGAAGTGGAACCACTGGTAGTGGCCGCTGTGAGTGTCGGGGCGAATGGCCAGGTGCACCCGGGCCGGGTTGCTGGCATCCAGTACCTGGATGTTGCCGGAGTCGAAATCGCAGTCGATCTGCAGGGGGGACAGCGTCGCGGTCATGTGCCGGGCTCCTTCTGGGCTTTGTTGTGAGCCTACTGTACACGCCATGAGCAGGTTGCTGCGTGAGATCATGCAATGTTTGTTTTTCAGGTCATCTGAAGAACTGGCTGGGCGTGGTGCCGAACTGGCGCTTGAACATGCTGGCGAAGGCGCTTGGGCTGTCGTAGCCCAGCGCCACCGCGACATCGATGATCCGCTCGCCCAGGGCGATCCGTTCCAGCGCCTGCATCAGCCGCGCCTGCTGACGCCACTGGCCGAAGGTCATGCCGGTTTCCTTGCGGAACAGCCGTTGGATGGTCTTTTCGTCCACCCCCAAGTGCACGCCCCAGTCGGCCAGGGTGGCATTATCGTAAGGTCGTTCGTGCAACGCCGAGCAGATTGCCCGCAGGCGCTTGTCGGCGGGTTGCGACAGCTTCAACGGCAGGGTTGGCAGCACGCAGACCTCATCGAGGATCAGGCGCATCACCCGGCCTTCGCGCGAGTCATCGGCAAACGGCGCCGAGAAGCCCACCGAGGCCTTGATCAGTTCGCTGAGCAAAGGCGAAATGCTGATGACCTTGCTCTGCCCGGGCAGTGGCACGGCGGTGTCGGCGCGCACGAACACACTGCGCATCTTCACCTCGCCCACGCAGCGTATTGCATGCACCTGGCCGCAGGGCATCCACACCCCGCGGCTGGGTGGCACGGTCCAGCGTTCATTGCCGGACTCGACGATCATCAGGCCTTTGATGGCATAGATCAGTTGATGCTTGGCATGGCTGTGCGGCTCGATGAACCAGTCGGTCGGGTAGTCGGTTGCGCGGCTACCCACTTCCCAGGCCCATTCATCGACCTCCACCAGCAATTCATGCTGCGGTTTGAGCATTTCTACCTCGTGTTCAGGCTGCCCGGCCCAGCCACTTTAACAGCAGCGGGCGGGGCGGGCTTGCGAGCGGGTTGCCGGCAGCAGCGCAGTGGCCAGCCCCAGCAGTGGCAAGAACGCGATTGCCTGGTACACCCACTCGATGCCATGCCGGTCGGCCAGCTCGCCGAGCCCGGCGGCACCGATGCCGCTGATGCCGAACATCAAGCCGAACATTACCCCGGACACCATGCCGACCCGCCCCGGCACAGCCTCCTGGGCATAGACCACCAGCGCGGCGAAGGCGGAGGACATCACCAGCCCGATGACTACCGCCAGGGCTGCCGTCCAGGCCAGGTTGGCATAGGGCAGGGCGAGGGCGAAGGGGGCCACGCCAAGGAACGAGACCCAGATCACCGCCTTGCGCCCGATCCGGTCACCTACCGGGCCGCCAGCGAAGGTGCCCAATGCCACCGCTGCGAGAAATATGAACAGGTACAGCTGGCTGTGTTGCACGCTCAGGCCGAAATGTTCGATCAGGTAGAAGGTGAAGTAGTTGGTGAACGAAGCGATATAGACGAACTTGGCGAACATCAGCACGGCGATTACCCCAACGGCGCGCCACATGGCGCCAGGGGCCAGCCCGGGCGGCTGCTGGCCGGCGAAGGTCTTGAGCCGGGTCTGGCCGTGGCTCATGGTCCAGCCGGTCACCCGCCACAGCACCCACACCGCCAGCGCCGCCGCCAGCATGAACCAGGCAATGGCAGGCTGGCCATGCGGGATGACGATGGCGGCGGTCAGCAGCGGGCCAAGGGCCGAGCCGGTGTTGCCGCCCACCTGGAAGGTCGATTGCGCAGTGCCGAAGCGCCCGCCGGAGGCCATCCTCGCCACCCGCGAGGCTTCCGGATGGAAGGTGGCCGAGCCCACGCCGACCACGGCGGCGGCCACCAGCAGCATGGCATAGCTGCCGGCGAAGGCGAGCAGGGCGATGCCCACCAGGGTCACCAGCATGCCGGCTGGCAGCAGGTAGGGTTGCGGATGCTTGTCGGTGTACAGGCCGACCCAGGGTTGCAGCAGCGAGGCGGTCACCTGGTAGACCAGGGCGATCCAGCCGACCTGGGCGAAACTCAGTGCGAAATCGCTCTTGAGCATCGGGTAGATCGACGGCAATACGGCCTGGATCAGGTCGTTGAGCAGATGGGCGAATGCGGCAGCGCCGACGATGCGGACCAGAAAGCCCTGAGGTGGGTCGGCAGGCGTGGTGGCGGCCATGGAGGCGGAGGGTGTCGTCATGGGCAAAGTTCTTCTGTCGAAAGGGAGCAAGGCAACGCCAGAAGAGGGTAGCCAGCGCCACGGTTGCCTGTCTCGCGCCGAACAGGCAGCGCCTGTCGCGTTTCGGACATTGGCAAATCCGCTTCTGCTGATTTATCGCCCCTGCCGGGCCATCCAGCGCAGCAAGGTGGCGATCGGTATGCTGCGGTGAGCCTCGTGGCGGTAGGGTTTGCCTTCGGCGGTAAAGCGTTCCCGATAGCGGCTCAGCACCAGGCTGCGACCATCGGCAGATACGCGGGCTTCCAGTTCATGCAGCAACAGCGGCTGGCGGGCGGCGCCTTCCAGGCGCCTGAACAACAGCACGGCGGTCTGGCTATCAGTTTTCACGGGCACCCCCGGCACAATCTGCCTGCCATGTGCCTGGCTCGCCGGCCTTGCCTTCTGCCACCCGGATGCTGCGCCGTTGCGCAGTGTAGTCACGCAGCGCGACGTAGTAATCCGGCCAGGTCCGCAGCAGGTCGGTCAGTGGCAGGGCTGCGGCCCGTGCGTCGACGAAGCCTCCCGCCGTGGCGACATTGCCCAGTGTGGCGACGGTATCGCTGTTGCCGCCAAACGGGTCCAGCGCCATGCCCAGTAGCGTGCCGGTGGCATCGCGCAAGTTGTGTGAACCCAGCAATGGCAGCTCGACGATCGGACCATTGGCGATGCCCCAGACGCCGAAGGTCTGGCCAAAGTCGGAGCGGTGCTGGCTCAACCCCATTTGCCCCGATACATAGACCAGTCCCGCCACACCCAGGGTGGTGTTGAACATGAAGCGCGTGAGGCTGGTCATCGCCCGCTCGCCGTTGCCCTGCAGCACATCGTTGATGAACACCTTGGGCTCTGCGAAGTTGCTGGCAAAGTTGTGCATGCCCTGCCGGGCGAAACCGGGGAGCGCCTCATAGCCTCGGGCGATGGGGGCCAGCAGGTAGTCATCGACGCTGCGGTTGAAGGCGAATACGGCACGGTTGGCAGGTTCTGCCGGGTCGCTGACCTGACAGGCGACATTGCCGCAGGCGGCTGTGGCAAGGGCGCGTTGGCTGCAGCCTCCCGCGGCCAGCAGCGACAGCACCAGTACGGTAGAGCGCGCTGAGCGGGAGGCGGAGGGTGAACGGGACATAGGGGTCTTCCTGGCAAGAACTGGCGGCAATGCTGCGCAGTTTTGTTTGCCGGGGAATGTCCGGATTGTCTCGGCGTCGACACTTTGTTACCGGGTTGAAATAAATGACGGCCAGCGCAGGATGGCCTTAAAGTACGGCTTGAAATCTTGTTTTGGTGGGTGTTCGTGAGCCATTTGCTGATAGTCGACGACGATGTCGAAGTACTCGACCTGCTACAGAAGTTCCTTCGCCAGCACGGTTACGAGGTTGACGTGGCCAGGGACGGCAAAGCGCTCTGGCAGGCCGTCGAACGGCGCGTGCCAGACCTGGTGATTCTCGACGTGATGCTGCCCGGCGATAGCGGCCTGGTGCTGTGCCAGCGCTTGCTGGCCGAGCACAAGGTGGCGGTGATCATGCTCACTGCCATGGGCGAGCTGAGTGACCGCGTGGTGGGGCTGGAATTGGGCGCGGATGACTACCTGACCAAGCCGTTTGCTGCCCGCGAACTGCTGGCGCGGGTCAGGGCAGTGCTGCGGCGTGCCGGCGAAGCGGTTGATCGCGCAGCCGCTGGTGCGGCGGGCCATGCCTGTGCGGTGTTCGAGTTTGCCGGCTGGCGGCTGGATGTGGTGCGGCGCGAATTGCGATCGCCGGCCAACGTCATGATCCCCTTGTCCAACGGTGAGTTCGAGCTGTTGCTGGTGTTCGCCGAGCATCCACGCCGGGTGCTCAGCCGCCAGCAGCTGCTGGACCTGGCCCGTGGCGATGCCTACGAGGCCTATGACCGCAGCGTTGATGTACAGGTGAGCCGGCTGCGTCGCAAGCTTGAAAGCGATCATGGCCACGAGCCCCTGATCCGCACCTTGCGCAACGCTGGTTACCTGTTCACACCAACGGTCGCCAGGCGATGAGCCTGCTTGCCCGGGTTCGCCAGGCCCTGCCACGGCCGAAGATCACCATTGCCCGCTGGATCGCGCTGACCACCCTGACGGCGATGCTCTTTCTGTTGCTGCTCAAAGGGCTGTTCAGCCTGCTGCTGAGCGTCTGGGCGCAGCCACCGCTGCTGGAAAGCGGAGTGATCGAAAAGGTTGCGGCGGTTACCCGCATCCTCGATGTCGCGCCCTTGGCGCAGCGTGCCAGCATCGCCAGCGCGGCGGGCGACGGCAGCTACTCGGTGCGCTGGCTGCGCCGCCATGACGAAGCGGGCGTACCAGCGCTGGTCGATGCCGAGTTCAGCAAGGGCACGCCTATCCTGCGCGCGCTGCTCAAGCGCCCGGATGCCAGGATCGAAGCCTTCGAACCGTCCGACATGCCGGAATACGCTCCTGAGCGGGGTTATGCGCTGATGATCGAGCTGAGCGACAAGTCCTGGGTGCTGTTCCGCGCCACCGCCCGCAGCTGGGGCCTGGATGAGCTGCCGCGCAACCTGATCATCCTGACCTTGATGCTGGTTTCCAGCCTCGCCGTCGCGTTGCTGGCCACGCGCTACCTGGCCAAGCCGCTGGAGCGTTTTGCCGAAGGCGCGCGGCGTTTTGGCCAGGACTTCAATGCGCCACCGATTCCGGAGGTCGGCCCGCACGACCTGCGCCAGGCGATTCTCGCGTTCAATGCCACCCAGGCGCAGCTCAAGCATTTCCTCAACGACCGCACCCAGATGCTCGCGGCCATTTCCCATGACTTGCGTGCACCGTTGACGCGCATGCGCCTGCGCGCCGAGTTCATTGATGACCCACAGCTGCAGGCCAGGCTGTTCAATGACGTCGACGAAATGCAGGCGATGGTCGATGCGGCGTTGGCGTTCTTCCGTGACGATGCCCGGCTGGAGCAAACTACCGTGTTCGACCTGGGCGAGTTGCTGTCGACCGTGGTGGACGATTTCCGCGACGCCGGCGTGGAGGTCGGGCTGAGCGGGCCGCGCCGCTGTGTATACGAGGGGCGGCCGGTGGCGATCAAGCGCGTGCTGGTCAACCTGATCGACAATGCCGCGAAGTACGGCCGTGAGCCTGCGGTGGCCTTGGCGCCAGGTGCCGGGCACATCGAGATCACCGTGCAGGATCGCGGGCCCGGCATTGCAACAGAGCTGCATGAACAGGTATTTGCGCCGTTCTACCGTATCGAAGGTTCACGCAACCGTGATACCGGCGGCGTCGGGCTGGGCCTGCCGGCAGCACGGGCCATCGTGCTGGAGCAGGGCGGCAGCGTGACCTTGGGCAATCGCCCGGGGGGTGGCCTGGAGGTCAGGGTCACGCTGCCAGCAGGCTGATCAGAGCCCCAGCTCGCTGAGCCCCGGGTGATCATCCGGGCGCCGCCCCAACGGCCAATGGAACTTGCGCTCGGCCTCGCTGATGGGCTGTTCGTTGATGCTCGAATGGCGGTTCTGCATCAGCCCGTCGTCGGCGAATTCCCAGTTTTCGTTGCCATGGGCACGGTACCACTGGCCGCTGTCGTCGTGGTACTCGTAGGCATAGCGCACGGCAATGCGGTTGCCGCTGAAGGCCCACAACTCCTTGATCAGGCGGTACTCCAGTTCGTGGTTCCATTTGCGCGTCAGGAAGGCCTCGACCTCGGCGCGGCCGCGGGGGAACTCGACGCGGTTGCGCCACACGGTGTCGACGGTATAGGCAAGCGCGACCTTGGCAGCGTCGCGGCTGTTCCAGCCATCCTCGGCCAGACGGACCTTTTCGACGGCGCTTGCATGGGTGAAAGGCGGAAGGGGTGGGCGGGACATGGGTTACTCCTCGGGTCGATTGGCTGGTAAGGAGCTTAGCCGTCGAGGGGCAGGCAGAGAATGGATGTGCCTGGCACTTCATAATTGCATTGCCTGGAACAATGCGAAGGTGCCATGCCAGGCACAGTCCCGGTGCAGGAGCGATCAGGCCGCGTCGGCGGCAGTCTTTTCGACAGCCTTGCTGCGCCCACCCAGCCAAACCAGCAGCAGCCCGGCTGCCGCGAGTACACCACCGGCCATCGGCACCGCCGCATAGCCCAGGTCCAGGCTGATCACCGCACCACCCAGCGCAGCGCCCAGGGCGTTACCCAGGTTGAATGCACCGACGTTGATCGACGAGGCCAGCCCCGGCGCCTCGATGGCCGCGATCATCACCCGCATCTGCAGCGGTGGCACCACGGCAAAGGTGAACATGCCCCACACCAGCAAGACCAGGGCGGCGCCGATATGGCTGCCCAGTACCAGTGGCATCAGCAGCATGATTGCCGCCAGCGCTGCGAGGAAGATGCGCGCTGCACCGTCCAGCGACCAGTCGGCCAGGCGCCCCCCCAGGCTGTTGCCCAGGGTGAAGCCGACGCCGATCAGCACCAGGCCGAGGGTGACGAAGCTGTCCGAGGCGCCGGTCAGTTCGGCCAGCACCGGCGCGACATACGTGTACAAGGTGAACATGGCACCGGCGCCGAGCACGGTGGTAGCCATCGCCAGCAACACGCTGGGGCGGGCGATCACGGCCAGCTCCCTGCGCACATGTGGCACGCTGCCGCGTTCTCCCTTGGGCAGGGCGAACCACAGCGCGGCCATGGCCAGCAGGCCCAGCGCGGCGGTGCCGGCAAAGGCCATGCGCCAGCCGACCTGCTGGCCGACCCAGGTGGCCGCTGGCACGCCGCCAATGTTGGCGATGGTCAGGCCCATGAACATGGTCGCCACGGCACTGGCCTGTTTCTCCTTGGGTACCACGCTGGCCGCTACCACCGCGCCAAGGCCGAAGAACGCGCCGTGGTTGAGGCTGGTGACCAGCCGCGAGGCGAGCAGGGTGTAATAGTCCGGCGCCAGCGACGACAGCAGGTTGCCCAGGGTGAAAATGGCCATCAGCGCCATCAGTGCCGCGCGCTTGCCGAAACGGCTGAACAGTAACGTCATTACCGGCGCGCCGACCATCACGCCAATGGCATAGGCGGTAATCAGCATGCCGGCACTGGGGATGCTCACGTCGACGCCCTGGGCGATCACCGGCAACAGGCCCATCGGGGTGAACTCGGTGGTGCCGATGCCGAAGGCGCCGATGGCCAGGGCGAAGAGTACCCGGCCGCTTTGCATTGCTTGAGAAGTCATGGCGATCAATCCCAGGCAGGGGCCAGGCCGTCGGGGCTGACTTCGCGGCCATTGCGTTCCAGCGTGGCAATCCGGGCCATGTCATCGGCGTCTAGCAGCAGGCTCTGGGCGAGCAGGTTGCTGGCCAGGTTCTCGCGCTTGGTAGACGACGGGATTACCGCGTAGCCCTGCTGCAGGGCCCAGGCCAGGGCAACCTGGGCGACCGTGGCCTTGTGCCTGGCGCCGATGTCGGCGAGTACCGGGTCTTTCAGGACCTTGCCGTAGGCCAGCGTCATGTACGAGGTGACGGTGATGCCTTGTTCTTTGAGAAAGCTCACCAACTTGTGGTTCTGCAGATACGGGCTGAGCTCGATCTGGTTGGTGGCGATCTCGCCTTTGCCGACCACTTCGATGGCTTGGCGAGTCAACTCGATGTTGAAGTTGGACACACCGATCTGGCGGGTCAGGCCCAGCGCTTTGGCTTCGGCCAGGGCGGCCATGTACTCGGGCAGTTCAACGCCGTTGCCTGGGGCTGGCCAGTGGATCAGCAGCAGGTCGACATGGTCGGTGCGCAGTTTGTGCAGGCTTTCGCGCAGGCTGGGGATCAGTTTGTCGGCGGCGTAGTTGGCTACCCAGATCTTGGTAGTGATGAACAGCTCGCTGCGCGGCACGCCGCTTTCGGCGATGGCCTGGCCGATTTCTGCCTCGTTGTCGTAGATCTGCGCGGTGTCGATGACCCGGTAGCCCAGCTCCAGGGCTGCCTTGACTGAATTGATGACGGCCTGGCCAGTGAGGCGGAAGGTGCCAAGGCCGAAGGATGGAATGCTCATGATCTGTTCCTGGTAGAGGGGTGAACAAACCGAGCCTGGAGGCTCAGGCTCGTGCGATCTTGGTGTGGCGAACAGTGTGCGGCTTCGGCGAGCATTGATTAAGCGCGGCCGGCGCCAAGATCATTTGACCTGAGGGCAAGAATCCGCCGTCGGGCCGTGATCGAAAGGCAGCCAATTGAAGCTGGTGGCCCCTGAGGCCGGTCCGAGGGCGCCAGGGACGGCAATGATCGCGGTCAATCGTCGATCAGCGCCGGGATGGGCTGCAGCAGCCACAAACCTCGAAGCGACTGGATTTGTTGCTCCAGGCTGGAGGCAACGCCAAGGCGCCGCGCCTGTCGGTCCTGGGCAAGGAGGTTTTCCAGGATCTCCAGCAGATCGCGTGACTGATCGTTCGCAGCGCTGGTGGTGACATCGGTTTGTAGTTCGGCCTGCTGATAGGTGCGCACACGCTCCTGCTGAGAGGCCTGTTGCGTCGCTGTGGCCTCGATCATCACGTTATTGACAAATGCCATGCGCGTAGAGCTGCTGGCCTGGTCATGGACCTCATGGTAACGGTAGTCCTGCGATTCGCTGTCAAGGCCGAGTCGCAGTTCCACCCATGGATTGAGGCTTTCGTGCCAGGACGCCTTCAGCTCGCTTCGCTGGTCCTGTTGCAGGCTCAGGTTCGCTGCTCCTCCCTTGAGGGTGGTCGTCTGGGAGACGTTGTAGTCGAAGCTATCTACTTCATTCTTGCGCATGGGATTGCTTCGCCGCTCGGGCTGGGTCACCGAAGCAGTGAAGTCGGCCATGCCACTGAGCAGCAGGCGGCTGGTCTTGTTCAGCAGGGTGTGATGATTCGTTGGGCGCGGGGTGGTGTCGTCCACGCTATTAAGTTGGCGGAACGCATCCTTGAACAGCGTCATCAGCTGTTCATCGCCGTTTCCGCGTTTCTGCGCGGCATCGAATTGATTCAGGTAGTTTGACACTGCCGCTTGCCGTTGCACCTCGCTGCCCAGCAAGGTGCCACCTTGGGTGTCGAAGTTCAGTTTCACGTTGCCGGATGGTGCTTGCAGCTCCAGGCTGCGCGTGTGCTCGTCCATTTCCAGGGCAAACGTCTGCTGAGCGCCGCCTGCGGTTTGCAGCTGTGCCTTGAATTGCAGGCCGGTGAAGAGCGTGGGGTCAAGCTTTACCAGCGAGCCGAGCCTGAGGCTCGGGGGTTCTTGGGTAAGGCCGTTGAGGGCGGTCTGGAAAGTGCCTGCCATCATCGACAGGCCTTTGAGTTCGTTGGCAGTCAGACTGCCTCCGAGAACCTCGGCATCTACAGCCAAGCCGCTGGCGCTGTTGAACAGCCCTAATGAAACGGTCGCGCCAGAGGCCGTGTTCAGGGTGAAAGTCACGCTATCCGTGGCGAATTCACGCAGCCTGGCCTGTTGCAGGGCAAGCAGCATGGGCTCGGTTGCCGCGCCGTTGTTCACTGCCAACCCTGACTGCGAGATACGTTGCCCGCCAGTGGCTGCCAGTTGTTCCAGCAGGGCTGCGCCCAGGCCCTGAAACCGGGCTGCGGTGGAGGAGGATTGAATTGCGCTGTACATCAACATGCTCAGCTTGTCGATACCGTCCTGCTCCCAGACATAGCGAACCTGGCCACTGCCGAGGGTGCCTTTGGCATTGTAAGTATCAATGTCGGCGCTGGAGGGTGACTGTCCGATGCTGACCCTGCTGCTTGCAGCCGTTGACCTTGCGGCTTCTACGGAATTGCCTGATGGTGTCGTTGATGCAGTAATGTAGGTCGGTGTCGTGCGTATGATCGCTGTAATCGGATTCATTCACGCTCCCTGCGTTTTCCGGTACGTTCGTCCATGATTGTCGGCGAGCCAGCAGCGAACTTGAATTTTTGAGCAGACAACGAAACGGCCCGCCATGAAGGCGGGCCGCAAGGTATTGCAGGGGACGATCAGCGGCGGCGGAACAGTGGCAGCGGCTCGTCGGTGGCGGCCTGGTAGGTCACCGAGAAGTCTTTCAGGCTTTGCAGGGCGTCGTCCGGGTCCTTGTCGGCACGGATGGCGAAGGCGTCGAAGCCGCAACGGGCCATGAAGAACAGCTGGTCGCGCAGCACGTCACCAATGGCACGCAGCTCACCCTTGAAGCCGTAGCGCTCACGCAGCAGGCGCGCATTGGAGTAGTTGCGCCCATCGGTGAAGGCCGGGAAGTTCAGGGCGATGACCTGGAAGTGCTGCACGTCGTCGCCGATTTCTTCCGCTTCTTCATCGCTGTCCAGCCACACACCCAGGCCACCGTCGCGGGCCTTCAGTGCATGGGCATGGTCGCGCCACATCTGCAGCGGGACAATGTAGTCGTCGCAGTTGGTCAGCTCGTCGAATGAGGTGTCCTTGGGCAGCAGGTGCCAGGTTTCGTCGACGATCTGGTTGTTCTTAATGATTCGCTGCATAGACGCGTTCCTTGAAGGGGTCGATGCCGATACGCTGGTAGGTGTCGATGAAACGCTCTTCCTCGGTACGTTGCTCGACGTACACGGCGATCAGCTTCTCGATCACATCGGCCATGTCGTCCTGGGCGAAGGACGGGCCGAGGATCTTGCCCAGGCTCGCGCCACGCGCGGCATTGCCGCCCAGCGACACCTGGTAGAACTCCTCGCCCTTCTTGTCCACGCCGAGAATGCCGATGTGGCCCACGTGGTGGTGGCCGCAGGCGTTCATGCAGCCGGAAATGTTCAGGTCGATTTCGCCGATGTCGAACAGGTAGTCCAGGTCGTCGAAGCGGCGCTGGATGGATTCGGCGATCGGGATCGACTTGGCGTTGGCCAGCGAGCAGTAGTCACCGCCCGGGCAGCAGATGATGTCGGTGAGCAGGCCGATGTTCGGGGTGGCGAAGCCGGCCTCGCGCAGCTCCAGCCACAGTGCGTGCAGCTGGCGCTGCTCGACGTCGGCAAGAATGATGTTCTGCTCGTGCGAGGTGCGCAGGAAACCGAAGCTGTAGCGCTCGGCCAGGTCGGCCACGGCGTCCAGCTGCTTGTCGGTCAGGTCGCCCGGGGCTACACCGGTGGGCTTGAGCGACAGGGTCACGGCCACATAGCCCGGGCGCTTGTGGGCGCGGGTATTGCGCGAACGCCAGCGGGCAAAACCTGGGTACTCGGCATCCAAGGCGCTGTAGTCGACGTTGTCGAGTGCCAGGTAGTCCGGGTCGACGAAGTGGCGCGAAACGCGCTGCACTTCGGCCTCGGTCAGGGTGGTGCTGCCGCCGCGCAGGTGGACCATTTCGGCCTCGACCTTCTCGGCGAACACTTCCGGGGTAAGGGCCTTGACCAGGATCTTGATCCGCGCCTTGTACTTGTTGTCACGGCGGCCGTAACGGTTGTACACACGCAGGATGGCATCGAGGTAGCTGATCAGGTCCTGCCAGGGCAGGAACTCGTTGATGAACGAGCCGACTACCGGGGTACGGCCCAGGCCGCCGCCGACCAGCACGCGGAAGCCCAGTTCGCCAGCGGCATTGCGCACCGGCTCCAGGCCGATGTCGTGCACTTCGATGGCGGCACGGTCTTCCTGCGAGCCGTTGATGGCAATCTTGAACTTGCGCGGCAGGTAGGCGAATTCCGGGTGGAAGGTGGTCCACTGGCGGACGATTTCACACCAGGGGCGTGGATCGATGATTTCATCTGCAGCGACACCGGCGAACTGGTCGGTGGTGGTGTTGCGCAGGCAGTTGCCGCTGGTCTGGATCGCGTGCATCTGCACGGTGGCCAGCTCGGCGAGGATGTCCGGGACGTCTTCCAGCGCCGGCCAGTTGAACTGTACGTTCTGGCGGGTGGAGATGTGGGCATAGCCCTTGTCGTAGTCGCGGGCGATCTTGGCCAGGGTGCGGACCTGGCGGGCGTTCAGCTGGCCGTACGGCACGGCGACACGCAGCATTGGTGCGAAACGTTGGATGTAAAGGCCGTTCTGCAGGCGCAGAGGGCGGAATTCTTCTTCGCTCAGTTCCCCGGCCAGGTAGCGGCGGGTCTGATCACGGAACTGCTTGACGCGGTCCTCGATGATCCGCTGATCGTACTCGTCGTATACGTACATAAAAGTCCTGTCTCAGGCATGCAGCTATTCGCGCGCACGGCCGCGCACTCCGCATCGGAGCCGGGGAACGATAGCAGGTTGCGTTTATGCGCTAAAGTGATGTTTTTGCATATGAAAAGAACCAAACGGACTATGTGAGACTGAATGCCGTTTGTGCGCTGGCTGCGCCCTCGCGTTTATAATGCCGGGTTTGTTTTGCAGGGATTCCCCCATGCTCAAGGCGTTGTGCCAAAGCTTGTGTCTTGTCTTGCCACTGGCGGCAAGTGCGCAACCGGTTTCGGTGGTTTTCCTCAACCCGGGGCTGTCCACCGAGACGTTCTGGACCACGTATACCCGCTTCATGCAAGCGGCTGCGGACGAGCTGGGCATGACCCTGCGCGTGGAATACAGCGAGCGCCGCGCTGACCTGGCGCTAAGCCACGCCAGGGCGATCCTGAACGGGCCGCAGCGGCCGGATTACCTGGTGCTGGTCAACGAGCAGTATGTGGCCCCGGAGATCATGCGCCTGTCGCGTGGCACCGGGGTCAAGCTGTTCCTGGTCAACAACGGCCTCACCGCCAGCCAGGCGCTGAGTATCGAGGCCCAGCCTGACAAGTATGCCGAGCCCCTGGGCACCTTGGTCAGCAACGACGAGGAGGCAGGCTTCCAGATGTTGCACCAGATGGTCGCACAACTGCCCCGTGACAGTGGGCCGGTGGACCTGTTGGCCTTTGCCGGGGTCAACACCACCCCGGCCTCGCAACTGCGCGTGGAGGGCATGCGCCGCGCCTTGGCCGACTACCCTCAGGTGCGCCTGCGCCAGGTGGTATACGGTGGCTGGAACCGTCAGCGCGCCTATGAGCAGGCGCAGCAGCTGCTGTTGCGTTATCCGGACACCCGCCTGGTGTGGTCGGCGAATGACGAAATGGCTTTTGGCGCCATGCAGGCGTTCGAGGAGGCAGGGCGCCGACCGGGGCATGACGTGCTATTCGGTACCATCAACAGTTCGCCCGAGGCGCTGCGTGCACGTATCGACGGGCGCCTGAGTGTCCTGTTGGGCGGGCATTTCACCCTCGGTGGCTGGGCCATGGTGATGCTGCATGATGATGCCCAGGGGGTGCCGGTGAACCGTGACGGCCTGCGCGAGCACCGCGTGCCGGTGTTGCAGGTGATCGACCAGGCCAAGGCAAAGCGCTGGCTGGAACTGCTGGAACGTAGCGACTACGGCGTCGATTTCCTGCATTACAGTGCCGAAGGGCGGCCGGCCAGCTACCAGTACCCGTTTCTGACGTCACCGATCAATTATTGAAAGACCCTGCTTGAGCGAAGGGCATTGCTCGTCTTAACTGCTGGTGGTGAAGTGCATTCCCATAACCACTACAAGAGGCAATGCAATGGGAAACTCAACCAAAGTCCGCAAAGCTGACAGTAGCGTCGATGCCTGGGCGATCCTCTGCCTGATCGTTCTGGTGGTGGTCACCGCCGTGTATTGGGTCAGCCACCAGTAGACTTGTATTCAAAGACCGTGATGCAGCCAGTGCACCTGCGGGAGGGAATCCCGCAGGCGTTTTCCTGCTGCCGGCGATGTGGCGAATGCAGGCTAGCGGGCCAGGTGCAGGGCCAATTGCACCAGGCCGATCAGTATGGCGATGAACACCAGGGTGAACAGCGTCCCCAGCGCGATGAAGTGGCTGGCCTTGCCGTGAGTGAAGTCGCGGGCGCGGTTCTTGCCGCTTTGCACGCCGAAGGCGGCGGCGAGGATGCTGTGCAGCATCTGCCAGAAGGTTGGGGGTTTGCCCTGGCTGGAATCGTCCATGGTGGCTCCTGGGGAAATCGGAGGCTATCAGGGACAGTGTAGGCAAAGAGGTTGAGGCTGGCTTTACCGGTTTCTTCGCGGGCAAGCCCGCGAAGAAACCAGTGGCGAATTAGCTGTCGTATCCGAGGTTGGGCGCCAGCCAGCGCTCGCTCACGCTGATGTCCTGGCCTTTGCGCGCGCTGTAGTTTTCGATCTGGTCCCGGTCGACCTTGCCTACGGCAAAGTACTGCGCCTGCGGGTGGGCAAAGTACCAGCCACTGACCGCCGCCGCCGGGAACATCGCAAAGTGATCGGTAAGGAACACGCCGCTCGGCCCGGTCTCGCCGATGGCCGTGCCATCGAGCAGGCGGAACAGGGTTTCCTTCTCGGTGTGGTCCGGGCAGGCCGGATACCCCGGCGCCGGGCGGATGCCGCGGTACTGCTCCTTGATCAGCGCCTCGTTGTCGAGGTGTTCGTCGCGGGCATAGCCCCAGTGCTCTTTACGCACCTGCTCGTGCAGCCATTCGGCACAGGCCTCGGCCAGGCGGTCGGCGAGGGCCTTGACCATGATCGAACTGTAGTCGTCGCCCTTGTCCTGGTAGGCCTTGGCCACTTCCTCGGCACCGATGCCGGCGGTGGTGATGAAACCGCCCACGTAGTCGGTAACGCCACTGGCCTTCGGTGCGACGAAGTCGGCCAGCGACCAGTTGGGCTTGCCGTCCGGCTTGATGGTCTGCTGGCGCAGGTGATGCAGGGTGGCCAGGGCCTGGCCGTTGTCGCCGTACACTTCGATATCGTCATCGGCCACCTGGTTGGCCGGCCAGAAGCCGAACACCGCGCGGGCGCTGATAAGCTTTTCGTCGATCAGCTTGTCGAGCATCTCGCGCGCATCCTTGTACAGCGCCGTGGCAGCCTCGCCCACCACCTCGTCGGTGAGAATGCGCGGGAACTTGCCGGCCAGGTCCCAGGAAATGAAGAACGGTGTCCAGTCGATGTATTCGGCCAAGGTGCGCAGGTCGATGTTCTCCAGCACCTTGACGCCAGTGAAGGAGGGCACTGCCGGCTGGTAGCTGGCCCAGTCGTACTGCGGCTTGGCTGCAATGGCCTGGGCGTAGCTCAGGCGCTCGGTGCGGGCACTGCGGTTGGCGGTGCGCTCGCGCACTTCTTCATATTCCTGGCGGGTCTTCTCGACGAAGCCGGCTTTCAACTCCCTGGACAGCAACTGTGTGGCCACGCCCACGGCACGCGATGCGTCGGTGACATAGACCACCGCGTCGTTGCTGTACTTGGGCTCGATCTTGACTGCAGTGTGCGCCTTGGAGGTGGTGGCGCCACCGATCATCAACGGCAGTTCGAAGCCCTGGCGCTGCATTTCGCGCGCCACGTGGACCATCTCGTCGAGTGACGGCGTGATCAGGCCGGACAGGCCGATGATGTCGCACTTCTCGTCGCGAGCGGTTTGCAGGATCTTTTCGGCCGGCACCATCACGCCAAGGTCGACGATGTCGTAGCCGTTGCAGCCCAGCACCACGCCAACGATGTTCTTGCCGATGTCGTGCACGTCGCCTTTCACCGTGGCCATCAGGATCTTGCCCTTGGCCTCTGGCTTGTCGCCTTTCTCGGCTTCGATGAACGGAATCAGGTGCGCCACCGCCTGCTTCATCACGCGGGCCGACTTGACCACCTGCGGCAGGAACATCTTGCCCGCACCGAACAGGTCGCCCACCACGTTCATGCCGCTCATCAGCGGGCCTTCGATCACTTCGATGGGGCGCGCGCATTGCTGGCGGCATTCTTCGGTGTCTTCGACGATGAACGCCGTGATGCCTTTCACCAGCGCGTGCTCCAGGCGCTTCTCCACCGGCAGCGAGCGCCACTCTTCGTTTTCCACTTCACGGGTTGCGCCGCCGCCCTTGTAATTGTCGGCGATGGCCAGCAGTGCGTCGGTGCCATGTGGGGTTCGGTTGAGCACGACGTCTTCGACCTTTTCCCGCAGCTCGGCAGGGATCTCGTCGTAGATCTCCAGCTGGCCGGCGTTGACGATACCCATGGTCAGGCCGTTCTGGATCGCGTGGTACAGGAACACCGAGTGGATCGCTTCACGCACCGGGTTGTTGCCACGGAACGAGAACGACACGTTGGACACGCCGCCCGAACTCAGTGCGTACGGCAGGTGGTCGCGGATGTAGGCACAGGCCTCGATGAAATCGACGGCGTAGTTGTTGTGCTCCTCGATACCGGTGGCGACGGCGAAGATGTTCGGGTCGAAGATGATGTCTTCCGGCGGGAAGCCCACTTCGTTGACCAGGATGTCATAGCTGCGCTGGCAGATTTCCTTCTTGCGCGCGGCGGTGTCGGCCTGGCCGACCTCGTCGAATGCCATCACCACCACGGCGGCGCCATAGCGCTTGCACAGGCGGGCATGGTGCTTGAACTGCTCGACGCCTTCCTTCATGGAAATCGAGTTGACGATGCCCTTGCCCTGGATGCACTTCAGGCCGGCCTCGATCACCTCCCACTTGGACGAGTCGATCATGATCGGCACGCGCGAGATATCGGGCTCGCCAGCGATCAGGTTGAGGAAGCGGACCATGGCGGCCTGGGAGTCGAGCATCCCTTCGTCCATGTTGATGTCGATCACCTGGGCGCCGGCCTCGACCTGCTGCAGGGCGACTTCCAGGGCTTCGGTGTAGTTCTCCTCGCGGATCAGCCGGGCGAACTTGGCGGAGCCGGTGATGTTGGTGCGCTCGCCGACGTTGACGAACAGCGACTGGCGGTCGATGGTGAACGGTTCCAGGCCTGACAGGCGGCAGGCCTTGGCGATTTGCGGAATCTTGCGCGGCGGGTACTTGGCCACGGCTTCGGCGATGGCCTGGATGTGGCCCGGGGTGGTGCCGCAGCAACCGCCGATGATGTTGAGGAAGCCGCTGGCGGCGAATTCCTCGACCACGGCGGCCATTTCCGCCGGGGTCTCGTCGTACTCGCCGAAGGCGTTCGGCAGGCCGGCGTTGGGGTGGGCCGAGACGTGGGTGTCGGCCTTGGTCGCCAGCTCCTCCAGGTATGGGCGCAGGTCCTTGGCGCCGAGCGCGCAGTTCAGGCCCACGGAAATCGGCTTGGCATGGCGAACCGAGTTCCAGAAGGCCTCGGTGGTCTGGCCCGACAGGGTGCGCCCGGAGGCGTCGGTGATGGTGCCGGAGATCATGATCGGCAGTTCGATGCCGTCGTCTTCGAACACTTGCTGCACGGCGAAGATCGCTGCCTTGGCGTTGAGGGTGTCGAAGATGGTCTCGATCAGCAACAGGTCGGCGCCGCCCTCGATCAGGCCGCGGGTGGCCTCGATGTAGTTGGCGACCAGTTCGTCGAAGGTGACGTTACGGTAACCGGGGTCGTTGACGTCCGGGGAAATCGAGCAGGTGCGGCTGGTCGGGCCGAGTACCCCGGCGACGAAGCGTGGCTTGTCCGGGGTTTCCAGGGTCTTGGCGTCGGCCACCTGGCGGGCGATGCGTGCGCCCTCGACGTTCAGCTCGTAGACCAGCGACTCCATGCCGTAATCGGCCTGGGAAATCTGCGTGGCGTTGAAGGTGTTGGTTTCGAGGATATCGGCCCCGGCATCCAGGTAGGCCTTCTCGATGGCCGCGATCACATCGGGGCGGCTGAGCAGCAGCAGGTCGTTGTTACCTTTGACATCGCTTGGCCAATCAGCGAAACGCGTGCCACGATAGTCGTGTTCCTCCAGCCGGTAGCTTTGGATCATAGTACCCATGCCGCCGTCGAGGATCAGGATGCGCTGCTGGAGTGCGTTCTGGAGTGCTTGGAGACGAGCGCTACGGTCGGACATAGGAACTACCTGGTCGGGCAAATTTCAGAAGGTGCCGAATCATAACAAAGCTGCGCGGTTTTTAGGCATGTCGCCCATTTGCATGAAAACTGCTCATGTTGGCGGGCGTCTGCAAGCGGTGCATCCAAGGACGACCAGGCAAACGTGATGGCTTTCAACACCCAGGACTTTCCGCACATGGTGCATCGTATCCTTGCCGCCGCTTTCGCGCTGTTGATCAGCAGCGTGGCGTTCGGGCAAGCCCCCCAATCGAGCCCGGCTATCTCCTATACCCGGGACATCCAACCGATCTTCACCGAGAAATGCGTGGCCTGCCACGCCTGCAACGACGCCGCCTGCCAGCTGAAGCTGGAAAGCCCTGAGGGCGCGGTGCGGGGGGCCAGCAAGGTCCCGGTGTACCAGGGTGACCGCAGCAAGGCGGTGCCCACCACGCGGCTGTTCTACGATGCCCACAGCGAGGCGCAGTGGCGCAAGAAGGGCTTCTACTCGGTGCTCGACAGCCAAGGCAGCCAGGCCGCGCTGATGGCGCGCATGCTCGAACTGGGGCACAAGACCCCGCTTACGCCCAATGCCAAGCTGCCCGAGGACATCGTCCTGGGCCTGAATCGGGAAAACATGTGCCCCTTGCCTCACGAGTTCGACGCCTATGCCGGCGCCCACCCCAGGGAGGGCATGCCACTGGCGGTAACCGGGCTGACCGACAAGGAGTACGACACCCTGCGCCGCTGGCTGGCCGCCGGGGCGCCGGTCGAGTACCAGCCAATCAAGCCAAGCGCAGCCGAAGCCACGCAGATCGCCGAATGGGAAGAACTGCTCAACCGCCCCGGTTCCACCGAGGCACTGGTCGGCCGCTGGCTGTACGAGCACCTGTTCCTGGCCCACATCTACTTCGCCGGTGGCGAGCAGGGCCACTTCTTCCAGTGGGTGCGCTCGCGCACGCCAAGCGGCCAGCCGGTCGACCTGATCGCCACGCGCCGCCCCAACGACCCGCCGGGCACCGATTTCTATTACCGCCTGATTCCGGTGCAGGGCGTGATCGTGCACAAGACGCATATCACCTACCCGATGGGGCCGCAGAAACTCAAGCGGGTCAAGCAACTGTTCTACGCCGGCGACTGGCATGCCACCGCGCTGCCAGGCTACGGGCCGCGCCACCGGGCCAACCCGTTCGAGACCTTCGAGGCGATCCCGGCGGTGGCGCGCTACCAGTTCATGCTGGATAACGCCGAGTACTTCGTGCGGACCTTCATCCGTGGCCCGGTCTGCCGTGGCCAGATCGCCACCGATGTGATCCGCGACAACTTCTGGGCGTTGTTCCAGGAGCCGGCCCATGACCGCTACATCACCGACGCCAAGTACCGGGGCGAGGCCACGCCGCTGCTGGCCATGCCCGGGCAGATCGATGACGTGGGCAGTGTGCTGAGCCTGTGGCACGCCTACCGCGACAAACGCAACGAGTACGAGAAACTGCGCCGCGAAGCCTATGCCGACATGCCGGCGCCGGGCTGGGCGACGTTGTGGGCCGGCAACGATAATGCGCTGCTGAGCATCTTCCGCCACTTCGACAGCGCCTCGGTGACCAAGGGCCTGGTCGGCGATGTGCCGCTGACCGTGTGGCTGTTCGACTACCCGCTGTTCGAGCGCACCTATTACCAGTTGGCGGTCAACTTCGACGTGTTCGGCAACGTTTCGCACCAGTTGCAGACCCGTCTGTACTTCGACCTCATCCGTAACGGTGCCGAAGTCAACTTCCTGCGCCTGATGCCGGCCGACCAGCGCAAGGTGATCCTCGGCGACTGGTACCAGAACAGTGGCAAGGTGAAGATGTGGATGGACTACGAGGAAATCGACACCGACACCCCAACGGGCATCAAGCTCGACCCGCGCGACCCCAAGCGCGACTTCGGCCTGAAACTGTTGCAGCGCACCGGCAGCCTGAATGCCGCGCCCGACCCGATCAACCGCTGCCAGGGCGCATACTGCTCTCGGCCGCAGATAAGCGCAGAATTCCGCAATGTCGAGCAGGCACTCAGCCGCCTGGTGTCGCGCCCGGCTGCCGGGTTGAAGGTGATCAACCAGCTGCCCGAGGCGACCATGCTGCGCATCGAAGGGGCGGGTGGCCAGCGTCAGGTGTACAGCTTGCTGCGCAACCGCGCGCACAGCAACGTGGCTTTCCTGCTGGGAGAGGCATACCGCTACCAGCCGGGGCTGGATACCCTGACCCTGTACCCGGGCGTGCTCAGCAGCTACCCGAACTTCATCTTCAATATCCCGGCCGGGGATGTGCCGGAGTTCGTCGAGGACATGGAATACGCGAAGGATGATGCCGCGCGCTTAGAGCGCATCGTCATGCGCTGGGGTGTGCGTCGCAGCCACCCCGAGTTCTGGCGCTACTTCCATGACCTGAACAGCTTCATCAAGGAGACCGAGCCGGCCGAGGCGGGCGTGCTGGACATGAACCGCTACGAGAACCTCTGATCGGGCGGGCTGACCTTTCCGCATACCCTGCGGTCGGAAGCGCTGGGTGGCCCGGGCTGCCATGCAGCCCAAAGGCCTCAACGCACCGGCAATCGCAGGGTATTCCATGCTGTATTCGCTTCAGGCACTGCGGGCGTTCGCCGCCTGGGTGGTGGTCTGCCACCATTTCATGCAGATCTTCTTCGACTTCCATGCCACGGGCCCCATCGGCCAACTGCTTACCGACCGTGGCGCTGTAGGCGTCGATATCTTCTTCGTCATCAGCGGGCTGGTCATCTACCTGTCGACCCGTGACAAGACCATCGAGCCTCGCCAGTTCCTGCTCAACCGGGTGCTGCGCATCGTTCCGGCCTACTGGTTCTACACGGCGTTGATGGCCACGCTGCTGCTGGCCTTCGGTCAGTGGATGCCACACCAGGCATTCAGCTGGCATCACCTGATGCTGTCGCTGTTGTTCATCCCGGCGGAAAACCCGGGTGGCTACGGCTTGTATCCGACCCTGAACGTGGGCTGGACGCTGAACTTCGAGATGTTCTTCTACCTGCTGTTCGGCCTGGCCTTCCTGGTGCGCCAGCGTCATCACCAACTGCTGGTTACCGCCGCGCTGCTGCTGGCCAGCGAAGTGTTGGGGCGGCTGGGCGTGCTCAGCCGCTTCTACAACAACGACATCATCTACGAATTCCTGCTCGGCATCGGCCTGGGCGTGCTGCACCGCAGCGGGCTGATCCGTCAGGGCCGCTGGATGCCGTTGATGCTGCTGGTACTGGCCGGCCTGGCGATCTATTACCTGGACGCTTCCCGGCGGTTGCTGAACTGGGGGCTGCCGAGCGCAATGATCGTGCTGGCCTTCGTCGCCCTGGAGCCGCTGTTCCGTGGCAACCGGCTGCTCAAGGCCCTGGGCGACTGCTCGTATTCGGTGTACCTGGTGCATGTGCTGGTGCTGTATGTCGGCTGGTTCGCCAGCCAGCGCCTGCAATTGAACCCTTACCTGGTGTTCGCCCTGTGCGTGCCGTCCATTGGACTAATGTCGTGGTTCAGCTACCGCTGGCTGGAGCGCGGCCTGTACCGGCGCCTGCAGGCCTGGCTGGCGGCGCCACGGGAGCCAGCCCCTGAATATGCGCTTTCCCGAGTCAAATACTAGGACTTTGTTCGAAGGCCGGGTTGGCGTACACTTGGCCGCAAGTCTGTGAGGAACCTACATGAGCGCTATAACCATTACCGACGCCGCCCATGATTACCTGGCCGATCTGCTTTCCAAGCAGAATACGCCTGGCATCGGCATTCGCATTTTCATCACCCAGCCAGGCACCCAGTACGCCGAAACGTGCATCGCCTACTGCAAGCCGGGCGAAGAGAAACCTGACGACACCGCCGTGGGCCTGAAGAGTTTCACTGCTTACCTGGATGCCGTCAGCGTGCCGTTCCTGGAAGACGCGCTGGTCGACTACGCCACCGATCGCATGGGTGGCCAGCTGACCATCAAGGCGCCGAACGCCAAGGTGCCGATGGTCAACGAAGACAGCCCGATCAACGAGCGCATCAACTACTACCTGCAGACCGAGATCAACCCTGGGCTGGCCAGTCATGGCGGCCAGGTGAGCCTGGTGGACGTGGTCGACGACGGCATCGCCGTGCTGCAGTTCGGGGGCGGTTGCCAAGGTTGTGGCCAGGCCGACGTAACCCTGAAGGAAGGCATCGAGCGCACGCTGCTCGAGCGCATTCCCGAGCTGAAGGGCGTACGCGACGTGACTGACCACAGCCAGAAAGAGAACGCCTACTACTAAGGCTGGGTGGCCGCTCCTGCAAGGCCGCGCACTTAGCAACAAAGTGTTACTGTTTCAAGCCCTGCGACAACAGGCCGCAGCCCGTATTCAAAGGGCTGCAGCCGACCATCGTCTTGCCCGGGTAGAACCCCTCGGGGTGTCATGCCAGAATGCCCCGGCTTTTCGTCCGGCCCGTCCCGAGGGTCGGCACCTTCCCTGTAAAGGACGGTTTCATGAATGATCTATATACCCGGCGCGCGGTTGTCGCCGGGATGGGCGTTCTCGGGCTTGGCCTGCTGGCAGGCTGCAGCCCGGCCCGGGGGCTCGAGTTCAAGTACGGCAAGAACATGAGCAACGAGATCCTGGGGCGCAAGTTCAGCCTCAAGGACACCCAGGGCAATGTGCGCACCCTGTCGAGCTTCTACGGCAGCATGCCGATGATCTTCTTCGGCTTTACCCAGTGCCCGGCGGTCTGCCCGACCACGCTGGCGCGCGCTGCACAAATCCGCAAGCTGCTCAGAGGCCGCGATCGCGACCTGTTCCAGGTGGTGCTGATTACCCTGGACCCGGAGCGCGACACGCCGGAAGTGCTCGATGCCTACGTCAAGGCGTTCGACCCGTCGTTCACCGCACTTACCGGCACCCCCGAGGAAATTGCCGCAGTCGCGAAGGAATTCAAGGTGTTCTACGAGAAGGTCCCGGCTGGGGATACCTATACCGTTTCCCACTCGTCCACCAGCTATGTCTACGATACGCGCGGCACGCTGCGCCTGAGCCTGGGCCATTCGCTGACCGCTCAGGAATGCGCCGAAGACCTGGTTACCCTGATGGAGATCTGCTGAATGTCGATGCAACCGATCAAGCGCGGCCTGGCCGCCCTGGTCCTGATGGGCCTGGCCCTGCCAACCCTGGCCCAGACTACCGTGAGCGATGCCTGGGTGCGTGCCAGTGTGCCGCACCAGCAGTCCACCGGCGCCTTCATGACCCTGACCGCCAGCAGCGACAGCAAACTGGTGGGCGTGGCATCCAGGGTGGCCAAGACCGTTCAGGTGCACGAGATGACCATGAACGGCGACGTGATGGGCATGCGCGAGGTGAAAACCGTCGAGTTGCCAGCCGGCAAAGCCGTGACGCTGAGCCCGAATGGCCTGCACGTGATGCTGATGGGGCTGAACAATCAGGTGAAGGAGGGTGAGAAAGTGCCGCTGTCCCTGACCTTCGAAGATGCCAAGGGCGCCAGGGAAACCGTGGACGTGCAGGCTGAAGTGCGAGCGCTCACCGCCGAGGCGGACGCAGGGCATGAACACATGCACATGAATCACTGACAGATTTGAAACAGGGCCGCAAAGCGGCCCTGATCTTTTCAGCTGCGAAACTTGGGCAGTGGCCTGTCGAGCGTCAGCGAGGTAAGGGTCTTGCGTACCTGGGCCTCGTCGGCCTCCAGGGCCTTGAGGTTCGCGCGGATCTTGCCGGCGGCGGGCACATCGCCCTGCCGGTCGATCCAGTCGGCAATCTCCTTGCAGGCGCTGCTCAGGCAGGCTTGGCGCTGGTTTATCAGCGACAGCAGGGTCGTGAGCTCTCTTTCGGACATGGCAGGATCCTCCGTTCAGCTCTGTCAGTGTAGCAGTGGCTGGCTGGAACGCCTGAGGCCGGCTGTCGCAGTTCAGGCCTGCAGGCAAGCGCTGCGGTAGGCCCCTGGTGTCACCCCATAGGCCTGCTTGAACTGCCGGCTCAGATGACTCTGGTCGGCATAACCCAGGTCGAATGCCACCTCCGAGGCTGCCCAGCCACGCTTGAGCATCTCCCGTGCCCGAGCCAGGCGGCGCTGCTTCAGCCAGGCATGTGGTGGCAGGCCGGTGGCCTGGCGGAACACCCGGGCGAAATGGAACGGTGACAGGTTGACCGCCGCCGCCAGCGCTTCCAGCGAGGGCGGGTCGGCCAGCTGGCTTTCCAGCAATTCGCGGGCGCGAGCCACTGCCAGCGGTTCCTGGCCGGGAGCCGCAGGTTCGGCGCATTGCCCGTGGCGCTGCACCAGGGCCAGCACCGCCTGGCGCCAGGCGGTCTGTTGCTGCAGGGCACTGGCGCCGGCTTCGGACAGCTGGTGCAGCTGGCTGAAGGCGCTGGCCAGGGCCGGGTCCTGGATTACGCTGTCCTTGAAGCGGGGCATGCCGTGGCGGCCCAGTTCCAGTTCCTTGAGCACCCCGGTTACCCGCTCGTGCTCCGGGTAGAAGCCACGGTAGCGCCAGCCGGCTTCGTGGGCGGTGGCGCCGGTGTGCAGCTCGTCTGGGTTGATCAGCACCATACTGCCGACCGGTGCCAGGTGTTCGCTGCCACGGTGCCAGAAACGCTGGGCGCCCGACTCGATCACGGTGAACACATAGCCTTCATGCACATGCGGGGCGAAGCGCTGCTGGAAATAGCGTGCGTGCAGCATCTCGACGTCGCCGAGTGCCGGCGCCTGCCAGAGGTGTGTCTGTTCGCGCAGGGGCGTGCTCATGCCAGCCAGCTGCGCAGGAGGTAGAAAATCACCATGCTCACCAGCATGCTCAGCAACACGCTGCGGGTCAACAACACCAGGGCGACGGCCACCAGCGAGCCCAGCAGGTAGGGGTTGAGCAGGCTCAGGTTGAGTTGGTGCCCGGGCATGAAGATGATCGGGGCGCAGATCGCGGTAAGCATGCCCGGAACGGCAAAACCGAGGAATTGCCGGGCGTTGGAGCTCAGGCGCAACGGCAGGCGTGGCTCCAGGAACGCATAGCGGTTGAGGAACACGATGACGCCCATGGCGAAAATCAGGATCCAGGTCATGCTCGGGCTCCGGCGAATTTCTGGCAGATGAAACCGGCACTCATACCCAGCAGGCCTGCCGCTACCAGGGCGGTTTCCCAGTGCCAGTGGCTGAACAGTACCGAGCAGAACAGCGATACTGCCACGCATACCAGCGTGGCCAGGTTGCGCACCAATGGCGCGATCAGGGCAACGAAGGTAGCGACGATGGAAAAGTCCAGGCCGAACTGGTCCAGATGGGGAATGTTCTGGCCCAGCACGATGCCGGCCAGGGTAAACAGATTCCAGGCGATATAGAACGTCAGGCCCACGCCCAGGGCATACCAGCGGTTGAATTGCTGCTGGTCGTACTGGCTGGTAAGGGCAAAGAACTCGTCGGTCAGCAGGAAACCCAGGCCCAGCCGCCAGCGCAACGGTTGGCGCGATAGCAGCGGGCGCATCGACAGGCCATACAGCAGGTGTTGTGAGGTCAGCAACAGGGTGGTCAGCAGGATTGACGCCAGGTTGGCACCGCCCTTGAGCATGCCGATGGCGACCAGTTGCGCTGCCCCGGCGAAGACAATGGCCGACAGCCCTTGCCCCTGCCAGGCGCTGAGGTTGGCCTCGATGGCCATGGAACCGGCCAGCAGGCCCCAGGGGGCGACGGCCAGCGACAGCGGCAGGCTGGCGATGGCGCCGTGGAGGAAAGCTTGGCGTGCAAGGTGGGGCATGATGGCTGCAGTGCGTGTACAAGGTAGGCCAGCATGCCAGATGGCGCGGGGGAATGGCTTGAACGATCTTGCTGGTCGACGCGGTTCCTTGTCGGCGCACCTGTGTCGCAATGGGGCGTGCTCAGGGGTGGCTGCTCAGATGCTGTTGCGCCGTTACGCAGCCGTTTATCTCAACCGCCTTTTGCAGCAGGCTCTGGCGGTGTTGCGGGTCGAGGTCGCCGAGCAGGCGGTACACCTCGGCCTGGTAGTCGCGCTGGCGCCCCCATTGCATTTCCAGCCCTTGTGGCCTGCTGCGGTTGCAAGCCAGACGTGTGGCGGGCTGCGGGTAGTAAGGAGCATACAGAGTGGCCATGCTGGGGATGGCTTCCAGCGCGGCACGGTACTCGCTGCTGGCGTTGTAGGGCGGGCACCAGGTGGCGATGGCCGGCGCCGCTGCGGCAAAGCCCTGCTTGAGGCTGGCTTCGAGCAACGGGCAGGCGGCATCCGGGATTTGTGCAGCGGGCAGGTAGGTCATGTAGTACAGCGCCAGGCGGTACTGTGCAACCGGGTGGCCCAGCTCCACCGACTTTTTCAGCAAGGCAACCGCAGTGGGCAGCGTGTGGGCCATGGCCTGGCCCTGGCGGCTGAGTTCCGGGTCAGCGCTCATGACCGTACGCAGCGTGCTGGCACTGTCGTCCGGGCTGTCGGCCTGCTCCAGCAGTGGCAGTGCCTGGCGGTAGAGCAGGTCGGCATGCGGATCGATGCGTACCTCAAGCGCCTGCGTGGCCAGCGGTATCAGGGCGATCAACAGCGGGGGCAAGCGAAGCATGCGGCTCACAGGCAGGCTCCATGGCGGGCCAGGTACTGATGGACGGCTTCGATGTTCATGGCGGTCAAGCGTGCGCCTCGCGCAGATCGGAACGACGGCCTATTCTAGCCACCCAAGGGGCCTGGCCGGAAGAGCATCCGGCAACTGTCAGACGAGCTTGACGGGCGTGCCCTTGCGTTGCGCGTGTTTTTCCTGGGCCAGGCCAAGCTTGGCGGTGATGACCTTGGCCAGCGCATTGTTGCCCAGGTCGTTCAAATGCAGGCGGTCGATGAACAGGTCGGCGCCGAACACCGGTGAGCTGCTGAGCATGCAGTTCATGTCGTAGCAAGGGACCGGGTCGGCCTGGTGCTTGATACGGCGGAAGAAGGCCGAGTGCAACTGACTGTCGAATGCGCCGTCCAGCAGCCGGTCGAAATTTGCCGGTTGCCGCTCCAGCGCGTCCAGCATGGCTTGCTCGCCAGCTGGCAGGCTATCCCGGCACCAAGGTAGCAGCGGTTGCAGGATGAAGGTGAGGGTGGAGTGGTTGTCCGCCAACAGACGGTCCCATTGCAGCAGGGTGCGGCCAATGTGGTCGGCGGCGCGAGCCATGCGTTTTTCCGGGGGCGACAGCGGCCAACTGGCTGGTGTTTCGACCGGAGGCGGCGCCACCAAGGCCTGGCTGATGCGCCGCCAAAGTGACGGCCGGCGGGGCGCCGCGGCAGGCTGCATGCCTTCGCTGAAACTGTTGAGAAAGTCCTGATAGGCCTTGGCGTGCTGCGGATCGTGCGGGTTACCGAGGACTTCGCAGAGGGCTTCATGGGCCAGGCTGTTGACGCCGCTGAGCACCACCACATGCCCAAGCTGGCCAAGGCGATGCTGGTGGGTGAGAAACATCAGCAGCTCCTGGCTGGCATTGAGCCCGCAACCGGCCAGGCTCAGCCAGACTTCGCCGGTAAGCATCGACAGGTGCGAAGCGACCGTGTGTTCATCGGAGCTCGCGCCGATGCCCAGGGCGGTGGAACCACCGACCAGCAGGTTGATGCGCGCTGCACCACCGCGCTCGGCCGCCGAAAAGCGCTTGCCGGCGCAATGACTGTAGCGCAGGCCCAGGGCATCGGTGTTGATGGTGCCGGAGCGGTAGCCGGTTTCATGGATATGCGCAATGTGCGGGGCACGCCGGCTGCCCAGCAGCAGAAAGCGCTGGTAGTCCTGTTGCAATGCTGAAGGCGCCCGGTTCGGGTCTGTCGCTGTCATGGGTTCTCCTTCTGTTGCAACGGGCGCCTGCAGCACTCAGGCTGCCAGTTCCCTGAGGTTGTACAGCAGGCCACCGGCAGCGATCAGCAGTAGGGCGACGCCCGAGGCCAGGCTGATCATGCGGTTGCTGCGCTGCGAGGCGATCTTGCCGATGGCGAAGATGTACAGGCTGAGTACGGCAAAGTCGATGGCCACCCACAGCAGCGACAGCACCACCATGCTCTTGCCGAACGATTCGGTAATCTGGATGAACTGCGGGAAGAACGCGATGAAGAAGATGATGTCCTTGGGGTTGGAAATGCCCACCATGAAGCCTTGCAGCAGCCCGCCGCGGCCGGGCTTGGCCACCTCGGCCGGGGCCTCGTCTGCAGTTGCCCCCAGGGCTTCCCTCAGGGTGCCCACGGCGATATAGCCGATGAACAGGCAGCCCAGCAGGCTCATGGCGCTCAGCCAGGTCTTGTCGATGGCGGCGCTGGTGAGGATGATCCAGGCGGCCGCGCCGATCAGCACCAGTGAAGCCCAGTTGGTACCGACGGCGGTGAACATGGCCTTGCGCGAGCCAGAGGCGGCTGCGGTGTTGACGATCAGTGCCACCACCGGGCCAGGTGTGGCGATCAGCAGCAGGACAGTAAGGGCGTAGGTAGCGGTGAGTGCGGTATTCACGGTCAGGTCTCGATCAGTAGGTCGGGTGTGGCCGAGTGTGCGGCATGGGCATGGAATGGGCAGCGGGAGGGATTGAGCGACCCTGCCTCCTGCAGTTGGTACTGCTTCCACTCGTAATTGTCGGCATCGCCGAAGAAGCCAAGGGTGTCGGGCATGACACCGTCGTTGTAGTGGCGCACGCGTTCGCGAATGCGTTCGCGGATCCGCTGGCCACTTTCGGTATTGGCGTTGGCCACTTCGTCGAAGTTGGCCCGAGGGTTGATGACGAAGGTGATGTGCGGCCCCAGGTTGCGGCTTTTCATCTGCTGGTGGCCGGGGAAATTCATGTTGATGAACAGCGGCATGCCGGCATAGCAGAACGACCAGCCATTGTCTTCTGGATCGGTCGGTATGCCTTGCGGCCAAGGGTGCGGATCGCGCGCATGCACGCCACGCAACACTTTCCAGGCCAGCGCCTGTTGTTCGGCCAAGGTGTAGTCGGCAGCGGTTTCGAGGAATACCACCAGCGGGCTGCCGATACGCTGCTTGGTTGGGATCGGTGCGACCGTGCGCACGTAATCGGCCAGGCCCTGGGCAATGTCGTCGGCCAGTTGCTCGGCGCGGGCGAAGAGGATGTGGCAGGTAGCGCCGTTCACAGCCTTGCGGCCGAACAGGCAAGGGAACTCGGGGTTGGCGAGGACAGTGCGAAAATGTTCTATGGTTTTGTAGGTCCAGTGTTGCGTGTACCGGACATGTTCAGCGGCCAGCTCCAGTGCGTCCAGGCGATAGCAGGTTCCATAACCCGTAAACATGATTTCCCCAGGCGTTTATTAGATGATTTTTCCAGTCATATGCAGGCAGGATCTTGGTTATCTTTATTATTTACCTGCATTTTCCGAGACGATTCGGGCGTTGTAAAACGCGTGGAACTATGACCTACTATTAGTCTTGTTCATGCTCGGGGCGTCGCCATGTCGGAACGGATTCAGGCCTTGCACGCGCTGCGTGCCTTCGAGGTGGCCTCTCGCTATGGCTCATTTACCCGTGCCGCGGAAGAGCTGGCCCTGACCCAAGGGGCCGTCAGCCATCACATCAAGACGCTCGAAGCCATGTTCGGTTGCGATCTGTTCGAGCGGCGCGGGCCGAAACTGGCCCTGACCGAGCACGGCCGCCTGCTGGCACAGGAGCTCAAGGTAGGCTTCAAGATCATCGAGAATGCCTGCGCCCTGCTGCGCCAGGATCGCTATGGCCTGCGCCTGAAGGCTCCGTCCACGCTCACCGTGCGCTGGCTGCTGCGGGCGCTGGATGCGTTCAAGAAAGTCGAGGACACCTGTAGCGTGCAGCTGTCCAGCGTGTGGATGGACATTGACAACGTGGACTTCTATTCCGAGCCCTACGACTGCGCAATCCTCCTGGCCAACGGGCGCTTCCCCGCCGATATCGAGAGTTTCAAGCTGTTCGACGAGTGGCTGGTCCCGGTGTGTCATCCCGACTACCTGACCCAGGCGCAACCGGACCTGGCCGACCTGGCTCAGTGCGAGCTCCTGCACCCGTCTCCCGACCGGCGCGACTGGCGGCGCTGGCTGGCACGCATGGATGCGCTGGACATCAGCATCGACCGTGGGCAAGTGTTCGATACCCTCGACCAGGGTATCTCTGCTGCCCAGCAAGGCCTAGGTATCTCGGTGGTCGACCTGGTGCTGGCCAGCGCCGACCTCGGGGCGGGGCGCCTGGTCACACCATTCAAGCACGCGGTGGCCACTGGCGACGGTTATTACATGACTTGGCTCAAGGCCAGCCCCAAGGCGCGGCAGATGCACAAGCTGCGCGAGTTCCTGTTCAGCCAGGTGCCGCCGCTGGCCTGCAAGGACATCAACTACCTGTATGGCTGAAATCGTCCTCGGGCAGGACGTATGCCGGCGAAGCGGTCTTGTGGCGAGGCATTTGTCTTTGGGGGTTCAGCGCGTGCTGGTGCCAAGCCCAATTCCCGTCAGGGCCGGTGCGCTCGCAAAAGGTAAATGAGCGGTCACAGGCACAGCCGCCATGGAGGTAGAATCAATCCTCAACAGCTGATTCAGAGGTCGACGCGGTGGAGTTGCAGCAGGGCTTTGTCCTGACCCGGCATTGGCATGACACTCCCGAAGGCACCTGCGTGGAGTTCTGGCTGGCCACCGACCGGGGGCCAAAGCAGTTGCGCCTGGCACCGCAGGTGTCGGTGGCATTCATTCCCCAGGCGCAGGAGGCGCACGCCCGGGTACTGCTGGCCAACGAACCCGGTGTGGAACTGCGACCGCTGCAGCTCAAGGACTTCGACCAGCGCCCGGTGCTGGGCCTGTACTGCCGCCAGCACCGGCAGTTGATGCAGCTGGAGCAACGCCTGCGCACGGCCGGTATCGAGGTGTTCGAAGGCGATATCCGCCCGCCCGAGCGTTACCTGATGGAGCGCTTCATCACAGCCCCGGTGCAGTTCACCGGCCAGGCCGATGCCCATGGTGTGCTCTGCGATGCCCAGATCAAGCCTTTTCCGGGCTATCGCCCGCCGCTGCGCCTGGTGTCGCTGGACATCGAGACCAGCGAGCGGGGTGAGCTGTACAGCATTGCCCTGGAAGGCTGCGGCCAACGGCAGGTGTACATGCTTGGCCCGGCCAACGGCACCGCCGCCGGCCTCGATTTCGACCTGCACTACTGTGCCGACCGCGCTGCGCTGCTCACCTGCCTCAACCAGTGGGTCGCCGAGCATGACCCGGACGCCATCATCGGCTGGAACCTGGTCCAGTTCGACCTGCGCCTGCTGCATGAACACGCCAAGCTGCTGCAGGTGCCGCTGGCCTTGGGGCGCAAGGGCACGCCTATGACCCTGCGTAGCCATGCCAGTGGTGGCCACGTGTTCGCCGAGGCCCCGGGGCGCCTGCTGATCGACGGTATCGAGGCCCTGCGTTCGGCAACCTGGAGCTTCCCGTCGTTCAGCCTCGAAAGCGTCGCCCAGACCTTGCTCGGCGAAGGCAAGGCCATCGACACACCGTACCAGCGCATGGATGAAATCAACCGCCGCTTCGCCGAGGACAAACCGGCCCTGGCGCGCTACAACCTCAAGGATTGCGAGCTGGTCACGCGCATTTTCGCCCACACCCGCCTGCTCGAGTTCCTCCTCGAACGTTCGTCGGTTACCGGCCTTGCCGTGGACCGCAGTGGTGGTTCGGTGGCAGCGTTCTGTCACCTGTACATCCCGCAGATGCACCGCCTGGGCTTCGTCGCTCCCAACCTCGGTAGCCGCCCCGATGAAGCCAGCCCCGGTGGTTTCGTCATGGATTCGCGCCCGGGCCTGTACGATTCGGTGCTGGTGCTGGACTACAAGAGCCTGTACCCGTCAATCATCCGTACCTTCCTGATCGACCCGGTCGGGTTGATCGAAGGCTTGCGCCTGCCTGACGAGGCGCATGCGGTGGCAGGCTTCCGGGGCGCGCGTTTCTCGCGTAGCCAGCATTGCCTGCCGGCCATTGTCGAGCGGGTCTGGCAGGGCCGGGAAGCCGCCAAGCGCGAGGGCAACGCGCCGTTGTCACAGGCACTGAAGATCATCATGAATGCCTTCTACGGCGTGCTGGGTTCCAGCGGTTGCCGGTTCTTCGACCCGCGCCTGGCCTCGTCGATCACCCTGCGTGGCCATCAGATCATGCGCCAGACCCGGGCGTTGATCGAAGCCCGGGGCTATGAGGTCATCTACGGCGATACCGACTCCACCTTCGTCTGGCTCAAGGGGCCATATGAGGACGAGGTCGCAGCACGCATCGGACGCGAACTGGTGGCCGAGGTCAACTTGTGGTGGCGCGAACACCTGCGCCAGCAGATGAACCTGGAAAGCGCGCTGGAGCTGCAGTACGAGGTGCATTACCGTCGTTTCCTGATGCCCACCATCCGTGGTGCCGATGAAGGCAGCAAGAAGCGTTATGCCGGGTTGGTGCTGCGCGCCGATGGCCGCGAGGAAATGGTCTACAAGGGCCTGGAGTCGGTGCGCACCGACTGGTCGCCGTTGGCCAGGCAGTTCCAGCAGGCGTTGTACGCACGGATCTTCCGTGGCCAGCCGTACCGCGATTACGTGCGTGACTATGTGCGGCAGACGTTGGCAGGCGAGCTGGACGAGTTGCTGGTGTACCGCAAGCGCCTGCGCCGGCCGCTGGCCGACTATCAACGCAACGTGCCGCCGCATGTGCGCGCTGCACGCCTGGCGGATGACTACAACAGCCGCCTGGGTCGGCCAAAGCAGTATCAGCGCGGCGGCTGGATCAGCTACCTGATGACCACCGCAGGCCCCGAACCGTTGGAAAACCGGCAAGCGCCGATCGATTACGATCATTACCTGAGCCGCCAGCTGCAACCGGTCGCCGATGCCATTCTGCCGTTCGTGGGTGATGATTTCGCTGCGCTGACCGATCGCCAGCTTCCGTTGTTCTGACGCGGTGGTACCTGGCTAGCACTCGCTGGCCTGGGGCAGCTACTAATTTCGCACCTCCCATTCCCCTGGAGGCGCGACATGCAGAACCGTCTGAATCCGACCCGAGCATTGCCCACAACCCTGGACCTGGAGCGAGGCTTTCAGGACGGCATCCTCGCCCGCCGCTTACCGGCCTGGCTGAGCGGGCTGAACCTGGTAAGCCCCGACAGTGCGCCGCAGCCGCCTTCTTCGGTAACGGCGGAACAACTGACAACGCTGCTGCAGGCCCTGCAAGACAGTTTCGACTGCCACCAGCGTCTGCAGCGCCAACTGGCGCCGCTGCAAGGCATTCGCGCGTTGTGCAAACCGCTGCTGCAGCGGGCGTTGCAGGAGAAACTGCATGCCCTGCACGACCCCGATACGTTGTTCTACCGCCACACCTACTTCACCGTTTCGCCTGATTCCGAACTGGCCACGGGCCACTTGGCGCAGCAGGAAAAAAACCACTACGACATCGCACTTGTCGACGCTGCGCTGGCCAATTTCACCGAGGATGAAGCGAGACCGGGCACCCTGCCGCGCAGCGACTGCCTGGTGGACGCGGCGGGTGTGATGGTACCGGGGGTGAGCGCTCCGGCGTTGGCCAAGCTGTGCCGCCAGCTGGATCTGGGCGAGCGTTACCAGGAGCACCTGGACACCGTCCTGTACCCGCCCGCCAGAGGCACCGAGGGCGTGCAAGCCACGCTCAAGGCGCAACTGGTGTCGAACATGCAGGTGGATGCCTTCAAGGCAATGGCCGGGGCGGCCCTGACCGCTGCAGAACTGGCCCTGGTCCTGGGGTTGTGCAGCAGCGGTGAGCCTGGCAGGTTCGCGGGCGACCCGGTCGCCGCCAGGCGTCTGCAAGCCTTTGGATGCACGCTGGAGCAGATCATCGTGCTGCACGTCACTCGTACCACGCTGGGTTTTACCAGCACCAGACGGGTGCTGGTGTACCTGCCTGGTGATCCGGTCTGCCCATGGTGTGCTGCACCAGACCTCGACACGTTTGTTCGCAGGACGTTAGGCAAACGCCTCGCCGACCCTCAATACCAGCATTTCTTCAGGCGTTTCCTACGCCTGCGTGATCAGGCCGGTTTTTTCGCCCGGGTTACCGCAGAGCTTGCAGATGTCACCGAAGCGGCTTCGCGGGATATGGAACAGTACCTGGTGGACTGTGCACTGCCTTTGTTCGACCACCAGGCCCAGGCGCGTATCGATGTGATCAAGGATGACGCGGCATTCATCGCGGTACCGGTGCGCATGATCGATAGCGGTGTACAGCAGGCGCAGCGTGAACGCCTGGAAGCCGGCGCCTGGGCTGCGGCAGGGGTAGCAGGGCTGTTCGTGCCGCTCATTGCTGCGGTGATGGTGGCAGCCACGGCCTGGGACATGCTCAAGGCCGCATTCCATGCGCTGGAAAGCTGGCGCGAAGGTGATACCCGTGCTGCCCTCCAGCACCTGCTGGATGTCGCCAGGACACTCATCACGGCGGGCATCACGTCTGTGCTGGGTGGCGCGGTGACGCGTAAAACCGACCTGGTCGAGCAACTGGTCACGGCACGGCTCGAGGATGGCAGCGAAAAGCTTTGGCGCTTCGATCTGGCGCCCTTTCGCACTACGCCGCCTGCGCTGCAGGCGCAGCCCGATGCTGCAGGTGTGTATCGTCTGGGCGAGCGTTGCTGGGTGAACATGCAAGGCTATTTCTACGAAGTGGTACAAGGCGACGACGAGCAATGGCGCCTGCTGCCCAGGCAAGGCCACGGCCCGCAGTTGCGCCACAACGGCGCCGGTGCCTGGCGGGTCTGGTGCGAGCAGCCGCTGGAGTGGGACGACACGCACGCTATGTTTCGGCGGCTGGGCGGCGAGTTCAGGCAACTGGAAGACGACCAGATCGATCACGTGCTGGCCATTCACGGGATGGAACCGGACGACTTGCGCGGCTTGCATGTGTGCGGCCAGGCAGCGGATGCCTGCGTGGTGGACACCGTCAGCCGGATCAGGCTGGCGAACCGCATCAAGGCCTTGGTCAGCCAGCTGCGCGCAGGCGGGCCGGTGGCCGATACGGCACTGCTTGCCCGGGCCCAGCGTTGGCAAGGTACAGGGGATGTGGCGAATGACGAGCTGGCTGATTACCTCTGGAACCGTCGCCGTTCGTTGCTGGGGCAGTTGTACTACGAACAGTACCCTCTGACGGAGGATACGCAGGCATTACAGCGCGATTTTGCCAGCCTGCACCGGCTGGCGGCGGAACACCTGCTGCGCACGGCAAGCCCGGACGACCTGTTGCTCTCGGCAGCGACACTGGTCAAACGCATCCGTTGCATACGTGTACACGAAGCCCTGTTGTTCGACACGCCGCAAACCCTCGACCTTGCGCGCTTCACCCTGGGCATGCTCGAGCGCGTGCCTGACGCGGACACCGGCCCGCGCTGGCAATTGTTCGACGGTGACGCCGGCGCGCCGCTGCTCAGTACACGGGGGAGCGGGCGGCAGTTGCAGCTCAGGTACCGGGATGGCCTGTTCCACCTCAGCGATGACCAGGGGCCGTTGGGCCCTGCCGGTGAGTTGTTCCAGCAGATCGCCAGCGGGTATACCCGTGAGCAGCGTGCGGCATTGGCCATTGGCAGACCGTTCGCCTTGCAGCTACGCAACGAGCTGGCACGGCAAGTGGCGCGACAGCGGGACGTGATTGCCGAGGTGCTTGGCATCAAGCCCTCGAATGGCAGCATGTTCATGCCGTTACGCCTGGCCAACGGCCGCATCGGTTACCCGTTGAGTGGTTGGCGCCAGTGTCTGGGGCTCGACCGGGCAGTGGTCAGGAACCTGGCCGCCGAACTGCGTGACCTTTATCCGGGTTTCGACGATGACGAAGTCGAGCACTGGCTGGAACGGTTGCGAGCGTCGCAACGTGACCCAGCGACGGAACTGGCCGAGCTGAAGCAACAGCTGGCGACCTTGCGGCGAACCCTGAAGAGCTGGCAGGTGGGCACGGTCAAGGCCTGGGCCTGGAAGGCACGCCGCGAGTTCGCCCGGGGGCTCATTGACTGCTGGCGCTACCTGGTGCCCAAACAGCTGAGGGCTGTAGAGGCGGGCCGCGGCTATTTGCTGAGTTGCTACAACAGTGATCTGGATGCCCTGCCGGCGATCCCGGCGACGGTCAGCTTCGCGCATGTGTCGGACCTGGCTTTGCGATCACTGCAGATAACCACCGTGCCGCACACGTTTCTGCACGCCTTCTCCACGCTGAGCACGTTGCACATCAGCAATTGCCGACTGCGTACGTTGGCGTTGACCCAGGCCATGGCCGAGCGCCTGCAGGTGCTGGACCTGTCGAACAACCAGATCGGGCCCGAGGGGGGTATGCCAGCCCTGTTGCAGGCCTGCCGCTCGCTGGTTTACCTCAACCTGTCCCACAACCCGCTGAGCAGTGCGCTGTCAGTGACAGGCATGCCCCGGCTCAATGCCTTGATGCTGCGGGGCGCGCGGTTGACGCAGATGCCGGCCGGGGTCATGGAGGCACCGCACCTTCATACGCTGGATGTGAGCCACAACGCGATCCGCACCTTGCCCTACGGGTTCTATCGCTCGGACTTGTGGCACGCGGGGCGGGTCTGGCTTGCAGGTAACCCGTTGCTGCGCGACCAGGATTCCTGGCATGAGGTAGTCGAAGACCAAGTGCCGACGATGCTGCGCTGGACCGACCTGGTGCAACCCGCTGAACGCGATCGCATGGCCGATATCTGGGGCAAGCTCAATGGCCAGGAGGCGTCGAGAGACTTCTTTCACCTGCTGCAGCGTTTGACCGGTTCGGCCGATTTCCAGCACGAGTTCCTGGCGCGCTACCTGGCCCTCAGGGTGCTGCGCATGCTGGTGTCGATGAATGAACAACCTCTGCTGCGCACGGAACTGTACGCACATGCGCTGACCGAGCATTGCCAGGACAATGCAACCTTGCGCTTCAGCGATCTGGAAGTACGCATGCGCAAATGGAAAGCGCTGCACGGCAGCGTGGCCGACGACCCTGAGCGGGCGCTGTTGCACCTGGGCGGGCAATGCTGGCGGTTGGATACCCTGGACCAAGTGGGTAGCTTGCACGCTGTGCGCGCCGGCCGGCCTGAGGAGTCGCTGGAGTTCGCACTGGCCTACCGACTGGCGCTGGCCGACGCGCTGGACCTGCCTGTCGAGCACGACGAAATGCTCAACCCCGGCGTTGCCAACCTGTCGCCGGCGGATATCGATGCCGCCGCGCAGCTGGTGCGGGTTGCCCAGTCCAGGGACGCACTGGTCGATTATCTCTCGACCACACCGTTCTGGAAGGAGCACCTGGCACGCGCCTTCGCGACGCGCCTGAGCACACCACATTTCTTCCATGCCGAACTGGAAGCGCTGGTCGAGCGTAACGCCGCGCAAGCGGACATCGATCGGCTTCAGGAGCGCGTGCAGCAGTGGGAACTCAATGTGACCAAACAACTGACACGGGAGGCGTTGGGCCGCCACCTGACGGCGGTGATGATGCCTGTGGCTGCGCCGAGGTAGCGGTGCCCGGGTACAGCCCTTGCCGGTGCAGCAGGTGGTAATCCGCTAGGCACCTGGGGGGCTCGTCCGTCGATAGCCTTGCGTTTTCTCAGCACGCGGAGGCGGCATCATGGGTAATTTGCAAGCCACACACGACCTGCTCGAACAAGCCGAGCAGGACGCCATCATCGCCAAGCGCTTGCCCGGCTGGATGCGCCCGGGCAAGCCCGAGCACATGAGGGTCCTGTGCCAGGCACTGAGGGGCAGCCTGGACTGCCGATACCGCTTGCAGGCCTTGTTGCAGCAGATTGTGCCGATCGATCGCTTCGCCACACCCTTGCTGAGCCAGGCACTGCAGGCCCGCTATGGCTTGGATCACGACCTTGGCCATTTGTGGATGCGTACGGCATTTGAAAAGCCGCTGAGCACCTATGCGCCGATTCGCGTGCCTTTGACCCAACGGGTCTATTACCAGATTCCCCTGCTCGAGGCAGCGTTGCACGGCTTTGCTGCTGCTGAAGCAAAGGCCGCTGGCCAGGCGCCGGGCTGTGGCCTCTATCAGGCCGACGGCACGCCACTGGAGTCGCCCAGTGCCGTGGCTTTCGCCAGCCTGGTTCGCGAACTGGACCTGGGTGAGCGTTACCAGCAGCATCTGGACAGCTACCTGGCAACGCCGCAGAGCAAGGCGTTGCTGGCAGACAGCGTGCGTCACGGCATGCTGATCGATGCCATGCAGGCTCACCATGCGGGTGTGCTCGACGAAGCAGAGCTTGAATTGCTGGTCAAACTCTGGCGTGACGGCTGGTTATCCCAGCTCAATGACACACGGGTACTGGGCAAGCGCCTTGAAGTGCTGGGTTGCCCGCTGCAGCAGATCGTGGTGCTCGACGTTCGCGATGAAACCTTTGCCCCGCTGCATACCAGTACCAGGCGCGTGCTGGTGCATATCCCGGGTGACCCTCACGGCGCGTGGAGCGCCCATGACGATCTGCAGCAGTTTGCCCGGCGTGTGCTGGGGCAGCGCTTGCGAATGGCCAGCTACCGGCAGTTTTTCGCTCGCTTCGTACGGGCACGTGACAGCCAGGCGTTTTTTTCGCACATCGAGGCGGGCTACGACGACCTGACGACATGGGCCAACATCGACCTTCACGAACGCATGCAGCCTATGGGGGCTTATGTGTTCAAACACCTCGCGGCACTGCGCGTTGCTCAGGTCAAGGATGATGCCGAGGTGTTCGCGCCCCCTGTCGCGAAGCTGGACCGGCAGGTCCAGCTGGCGTACGAGCAACGCCTGAAGGCGCTGGGGCTGACCGTTCTGAGCGCTGCCAGTCTTTACCTGCCCGCACTGGGGACCGTGCTGGTGGCCATGCTTGCCTGGAAATGGCTGGATGATGTGTTTCAGTCGGTGGCGGCGTGGCAGGAGGGGGATGTCCGTGAAGCACTGGACCACATCACCGAGGTGGCCACCGACCTGGCCGTGATCGCTGCCACAGGCACCGCACTGGGCGCGGCACGGCGCCTGTGGCAGCGCTCGCTGCGGGTCGACTGCATGCCCCAGGCGCGCCTGGAGGATGGCACCGTGTGTTTATGGGACGGTGACCTGGCAGCCTTTCGTGGCGAGTCGCCACCTGCCGATGCGGTGAGTGATGCGCAAGGTGTGTGGCGCCACGGGGAGCGCACCTGGGTAGTCATCGATGAGCACTTCTACCGGGTGGTGCAGCGCAGTACCGATGGCTGCTGGCAATTGCGGCCGCGCAACGGCCACGGGCCGCTGCTGGTGCACAATGGTGCCGGCGCCTGGAGGCTCTGGTACGAACAGCCGATGCAGTGGGATGCGCCTCGCTACCTGTTCAGGCGCCTGGGTGGCCAACTGGCGCAGTTACAGGACGAGCAGATTGACGAAGTGCTGGGCATCCACGACCTGGACAGCGACCAGCTACGCGCCTGGCATGTACTGGGACGCGCGCCCGAGCCGGGAGTAGTCGACAGCGCCCAGCGGGTGCTGATAGACCAGCGGATTCGTACATTGGTGGCCCGCTTGCGGGCCGGGCAGCCGCCCGAAGACAGTGTGGTGCGGGCGCAGCTCGACGGCCTTGCAGGGAGTGCGGGCCTTTCCGGGCAAGCCCTGGCGGACCTGGCCTGGGCCCAGCGGCGGAGGTTGTTCGAGCAGGTCTATCAGGCTGAAGCCCAGGTAGTGGCAGGCGACCCTGATGTCATGGCGCTGCGGCGCGTGTTCCCGGGGCTTCATTGGCGTGCCGCACAAGCGTTGCTGGCCAAGGCCAGTGCAGCGGACCGGGAACGCCTGCAACTGACCGGGCGCATCTCGTTACGCCTGGCCGAGGCCGCCAGGCAGCGACTGACTGACGTGCGCATGGTGCGGGTGTTCGAAGCGCTGCACTGGGATACCCCGCAAAACCTCGACCTTGCCCGCGTTGTGCTGGCGATGCTCGAGCATTTGCCGGCGGCCAGCGACGGGATACGCTGGCGGCTGTTCAATGGCGGGGAACGCACTGTACCGGTTGCGACGATGCAGGCGGGTAGCCCGGCCTGCGACCTGGTCTTCGACAACGGGCTGTTCCAGCGTATCGACCCGCAAGGGCTGGCCGTTGGCGAGGCGGGCGAGCTGTTCGAGGTCATCAGCCATGCCTATGGCGATGACCTGCGCGCAGCCCTGCAGGTGCCTGAGCCTTTTGCCCATAACCTGCGGGTGCTGCTCACGCGCCAAGCCCTGGCCAGGCGTCAGGCTGTCGAGCAACTGCTCAGCCCTTCGCCCACGTCGGGGCTGCACCTGCCCACCCGGCTGGCGGACGGCCGTATCGGCTACCCCTTGAGCGGGCGCCTACCCGGCCGCTCGCCAAGCGCGTATCGACCAGGGCCGATCCTGCGCCGCGTGCGCTACCTGTACCCGACCTTCACCGATGACCAGGTGTTTGCCTGGGTAGAACAGGCGCGCAGCTCGGTTCTGGGGCTGGAGCGCACGTTGCAGCAGTACGAGCAGACCTTCGATGCACTCACCACGCAGTTGCGCCGCTGGGTTCATGCCGCCACCAACACCACCGAGCGAGAGAACCGGCGCCGGTTGCGTCATGCATTGCGCAGTTGCTGGCAACAGATGACCGAGGAGGGCGCGCAAGAGGTGGGGCCCGGCATGGTGTACCGGTGGGACATGGCCGAAACGCGCACCAGCAGCCTGCCGACGTTTACCGAACAGGTGGTGTTTGCCCATGTAAATGCGCTGACGCTGCAGAATATGCAGCTTGAAGATGTGCCCGAGAGTTTCCTGCGCGCATTCCCGAACATCCGTGGCCTGGAGATGCCCAGCAACCGGCTTGTCCGGATCCCGCAAGCGCTGCTGCGCATGCCCAACCTGCAGCGTCTGAGCCTGCAGCGAAACCGCATCAGCCTGGATCCCGGGCAAGCCACCATTCTGGCCAGTTGCCCCAATCTGGTGTACGTCGACTTGTCGCATAACCCTTTGGGTCGGCCGTTCTCGTTGAGTGGGCTGCCGCGCCTGCGCGAGCTGCGGCTTGCCGAAACCGGTATCCGGAGCGTCCCTTATGGACTCCTCCAAAGCACCTCCCTGAGGGTGGTGGATTTTCGCGACAACCTCATAACCAGCATGCCGGAGGGTTTCTATGATTCGCGGCTATGGACGGAGTACGAAGTGCACCTCAGAGGTAACCCTTTTGACGAGCTCGAAGCCCAGCGGCTGCATACGGTGTTGCTTGCCGCAATGGCCGATGGTGGCGCGGCGGCGGTACCCGCACGGTTGCGCTGGATGGATGCGGCCGGGGTCAGCTTGCGTACCGAGCTCGGCGCCCACTGGGAGGCCCTGGAAGCCATGCCTGATGCCACGCAGTTCTTCAACCTGCTTGAACGCTTGATGGAGACCGAAGACTTCCAGCGCCTGACCGGGGCACGTTACCTGGCTGGCCGGGTGCTGGAGGTGCTGCGCGCCATGAGAGGGTCGGACGAGCTGCGCGAGCTGATGTTCAATGACGCCGAGCAGTTGACCTGCCAGGACAGCGTGGCCCTGCGTTTCAGCGACCTGGAGCTGCGTTTGCTGGTGTGGCGGGCCCGTACCCAGGCGACGGGTGGGCAGGAGCAGGCACTGCTGCGGCTCGGCCGGCAAATGTGGCGGCTGGATGAGGTCGATCAGTTTGCCCAGCAGGACGTGCTCGCGCGTGAACTCGATGGGCGAGGCACAGATCCGATCGACATAGTACTGGCTTATCGCCTGGGGCTGCGCGAGCAGCTCGAGTTGCCGGTCCTCACCAGTGGCATGACTTTTCGTACGCTCGCCCAGGTAGGGGCGCGGCAATTGGCGCAGGCGCAGAACTGGGTGCTGGCCAATGAAACCGGAGAGCGGCTTGCCAGTTCATTGATCGTGCGTGACTTCTGGCAAGCGCACCTGCGCGCAGCCTATGCAACGCGGTTCGAGTTGCTCGACGCTCCCTTTCACGAGCGCGTGGAGGCGTTGCAGGGCGACTTCAACCTGCCCGAGGCGGAGCGTTTGGCCGAAATCAATCGGGTGGCAGGCGAGCGGCAGGCGGCGGAACGCGAACTGATGATGACGCTGACACTCGATGCGCTGGACCGGCAGGCAGAACAGGCGGCGGCTTGAAGTAGTCGGTGCCGGCACGGGCAGGGGTATGGCGATGAACTATGCTCAATATCGGGCATCGGCGGTGTGCTGAGCAGCGCATGTGCCTGGGGGGGAAATGCCAGGTTACCTTTGCATACGCACGTGCCGGCCCGGTTGGTTTAGGCTTGCCTGCAGGATTTTTCTCCCTGATCTGTAGTCTTTGGTTTATCGAGAGAATAAGGAGATACGCATGCTCGTCCGGTCATTGACCCTCGCCACCTTGCTCGCACTGGTCGGCCCTGTGTCCGCTGCCGATAGTGACGCGCCGCTGGCCAAGGAGCTGGGCAAGGCCAGGCCCTTGGTCGTCATTGCCCCCAGCAGCGCCGACCCGACGTTGCGCGGGTTGAACAAAGCCCTCGAGGATCCGGCGACCCAGGCCGCCTTCAAAGAGCGCAACCTGGTGATCTACAGTGTCGCCAACATGATGGGCAAGCGTGAGGACAAGAACCTGGAGCAGCAGACCACCATGGCCCTGATCCGCGAGCTGAAGCTGGGTGCTAGCAAGGGCACCAAGGTGATACTGGTGGGCAAGGACGGCGAGCGGCACATGCTCAAGGACGACGAGAGTGGCGAGGTTATCGACCCGCAGGTAATTCTCAAGGCGGTCGATGACCTGCCCGCCAGCGAAAAAGCCGTGACGGCGCCCGAGCCTGTGGCCGCGGCGGCAGCGGAAACCAAAGCCAAGGCCAAGGACAGCAAGCCTGCCAAGCCCGCCAAGCCGGCCGCGCCGCCCAAACCGCTGGAAGACTGACCCGGTACAACGGCCCCGGTGCACCTGGGGGCCGTTGTGTATCCCACTGTATCTGCCCGCGCCGCAGACCCATTCCCATACAAAACCGCTTCCTGCTAGATACATCCACGACATACCGCAACGGCCTAATGGCTCCACATTCCAACCACAGTGGAGCGACACCATGACTCAAGTACGAAACACCCTCGGCCTGCTCGGCGCCGCCCTGATTGGCAGCATGGCATTGGGCAGCAGCGCGTTTGCCGTCGAACCGTTGGCCCAGGGTTACCAACTGGCTTCGGCCAAGGTGGCAGGCGAGGGCAAATGTGGTGAAGGCAAATGTGGTGGCAGCGCCAAGGCCACCCAGGGCGAAGGCAAATGCGGTGAGGGCAAGTGCGGCGCCAGCGCCAAGGCCGGTGCCGAAGGTAAATGTGGCGAGGGCAAGTGTGGTGATGCCTCGTTCGCCAAGACCGACAGCAACCACGACGGCAAGGTCTCGCGCGACGAGTTCATGGCGGTAGCCAAGGACCGTGCCGGCGACTTCGACAAGATCGACAGCAACCACGATGGCTTCATCTCCGAACAGGAGGCGGCGGACCACCTCAAGGCGGTCTACCAGGCTAATGGCAAGACCATGCCCGAAGGCTTGTTCAGCCACCTGACCGGTAAGTCCTGAGCCTCTACCCCATGAACCGCGCAACGCCCCTCCTGCTGGTCAGGTGGGGCGTTGCGCCTGTTGCGGAGACCTGTTCATGCACCCCACATCTTTGTCCCCTGCACCGTTACAGACCGGGCTTGGCCTGCGCCGCGGCCTGTTGCCGGAACTGCTGGCCATGGAGGCTGGCGCTGTGGACTTTCTCGAATGCGCGCCGGAAAACTGGATTGCCGTGGGTGGTGCCTATGGCAAGGGCCTGGCGCAGTTGGCCGAGCGTTTTGCCATTACCTGCCACGGGCTGTCGTTGTCGCTGGGTGGCAGCGAGCCGCTGGATCGCCATTTCCTTGGCCAGACCCGGCAGTTTCTCGATCGCCACCAGGTGCGCCTGTACAGCGAGCACCTGAGCTACTGCAGCGATGACGGACATCTGTACGACCTGATGCCCATCCCATTCACCGACGAAGCGGTGCGCCATGTGGCCGCGCGGATTCGCCAGGCCCAGGATCACCTGGAGCGGCGTATTGCCGTGGAAAACATCAGCTACTACGCCGCACCTTACCAGGCGATGAACGAACTCGATTTCATCTGTGCGGTCCTCGATGAGGCCGACTGCGACCTGCTGCTGGACGTCAACAATGTCTTCGTCAATGCCTGCAACCACGGTTACGACGCCCGTGAATTCCTTGCGGGCTTGCCCCAGGCGCGGGTGACCGGCATGCACGTGGCCGGCCATTACGATGAAGCGCCGGACCTCAAGGTCGACACCCATGGGGCTGCGGTGAAGGAAGAAGTGTGGGCGCTGTATGCGGTCGCCTGTGCGCGCTTTGGTGTGCAGCCGACCGTGCTCGAGCGTGATTTCAACTACCCACCGCTGGCCGAACTGCTTGCCGAAACGGCGCGCATTCGCACTGTGCAGCGTGCTTCGGGAGGGCATGCAAATGAATGACACCTTGCGTGAGCAGCAGTACACCTTGGCCCGCCACCTGCGTGACCCGCAGCGCCATGCACCGCCGCCGGGGGTGGAGGCCCGGCGCCTGAGGGTTTACCGCGAGTTGTTCTATGGCGCTATCGAAGGTTTGCTGGCCGGCAGTTTTCCGGTGATGCGCCAGGCGTTGGGCGAACCGCGTTGGCATGCCCGAGTGCGAGATTTCTATGCCAACTATCGCAGCCAGACACCGTTGTTCACCGAGATAGCCGAAGCGTTCGTCGATTACCTGCAAGGCATTGAGCTGGATGCGCCCTGGCAGCTGGAGCTGGCGCACTATGAGTGGGTCGAGGCGCAGTTGTATCTGAGCGATGCCGAGGATCCGGCCCATGACCCGGCAGGCGACCTGCTGGAAGGGGAGCCACTGTTGTCGTGTGTGGCGCGGGTGTTGGCCTATCGCTGGCCGGTGGAGCGGATCGGTGCGGATTACCAGCCTGTGGCTGCGCCTGAGGCGCCGACCTTGTTGCTGGTTTACCGTGATGCCGGGTTGCAAGTGCGCTTTGCACGCCTGGCGCCATTGGCGTATCGCTTGCTGGCACTGGAGCAGGGTACTGGGCGCGCGCGGCTGGAGGCATTGGGAGGAGATGTCCAACAGGGGCTGGCATTGCTGGAGGGGCTGCGCCGGCAAGGAATCATCATCGGTACAAGGTGAAACGTGGTATCGGGGCGCTTTGCGTCCCCTCGCCGGCAAGGGGCTGCAAAGCAGCCCCAAGGCAATTACCTGCAGAACCGCGCCCTGAGCCAATGGTCCAGGCTCAAGCGCCCGGCCCCCTTGAGCAGCAGTGGCAGCAACGCCACCAGGTAGATCAACGGCAATTTGAAATTGCCAAAGCCCTGGTCGGTAATGGCATAACCCTGGGCCAGTTCGGCCAGGCTTGACCAGTGCGCCGGCCAATGCACCGCAGCAATCGCCACCACCGTCACCACCATCAGTCCCGCCGATGCCAGCCGAGTACCCAGGCCGAGTAACAGCAGCAACGGCAGGATCAGCTCCGCCCACATCGACAGCTGCCAGTTCAGTTCCGCAGGCAGCAGGTTGAACGGGAACGGGAAGCTCGATTGCAAGTCAGCGAACCAGTTGCTGCCGTTGAACTTCTCCCAGCCGGATTCGAAAAACTCCCAGGCCAGGAATAGCCGCAACGGCAGGTCGGCACTCCATGTGCCGAAGCGGTCAAAGGTGTTCAGGGTGCGGGTCAAGGTGATCATGCTGTTTTATCTCCTCAGGAAATGGCGCGGGCGTGACGGCGTTGCTGGCGGGCCAGCTTGGCCGTGAGTTTCATGGTGATGGCGCTGAACATCAGGGCGAACGCCAGCGGGTACCAGCCGCCCATGGGGATGCGTTTGTAGAACGACAGGCAGAACACTGCCGCCAGTAGCCACATGCCGGTGCTGTGCAGGGCCTGCCAGGTACGCCCGCCCAGCAGGCGCATGGGGGCCTTGAACGAGGTCACGGTGAGCAGCAGCAAGAACAGGTAGCCGAGGGTGCCGGGCAGGCTGGAAGCGACCGTGCGGTTGGCCCAGAACAACTCGGGGAACTGCTGGGCATAGCGATAGATCAGCACGCCGTGCACTGTGTGGGAAAAGGCGAATGCCAGCCCCAGGTAGCGTCGTTCGTGAAGGATGCGGCGGCTGTGGGCGCCTGGCAGCAAGGTCACCAGGGATGAGGCCAGGAATGCCAGTAGGAACAGCGCGAACGAGCTGCGAGCGGTGGCGCGGATGGCGCTGCGCAGGCCGTCCGGGTCAGGTTGGCTGGCCAGGACCACGGCGGTCATCGCCAGGGTCAGGCCGGCAAGGGCGGCGAACAGCTTCCAGCCAGAGGGCAGGGTGACGGGTTTCATCTGGGGGCTCCCGGAGTGTGGTTGTAACCGGGATTGTGTGGGGGTGGGGTATCTGCAGTGTGTCGAGGGTGATGGGGTCGTGTATCAGTTTGTACTCGGGCGCCGGGCGACGCCCACTCTCACAAAGGCCGATCGTTCAATTCGATCTGTGCGCACAGCCCGCCGTTCGAGCGGTTGCTCAGGGTCAGTCGGCCGCCCATGGCCTGGCTCAACTGGTAGGCGATGGCCAGACCCAGCCCGGTACCACCGGTACTGCGGTTGCGTGAGCCTTCCACGCGGTAGAACGGCTTCAGCACCTCATCCAGCTCGCCAGCGGGTATTCCCGGCCCTTCGTCGAGCACGCGGATCACCGTCAGGTCGCCCTCGCGGCACACTTCCAGCTCGGCAGCACCGGCGAACTTGAGGGCATTGTCCACCAGGTTCACCAGGACCCGGCGCAAGGCATGCGGCCGGGTTTCCAGCAGGCTGCCGCTGCTGCCACGGCGCTCGACCCGGGCACCACTGTCCTGATAGTCGAACACCAGGCTGTCGAGGAATGCATCGAGGTTGACCCGGCATGGGGCCTCGGTGCTGGTGTCCATGCTTCGCGCATAGGCCACGCCTTCGCGCACCAGATGTTCCATCTCGCCCAGGTCACTCCACAGCTTGTCCTTTTCCACCCCGTCGTCCATCACCTCGACACGCAGCTTCATGCGCGTGATTGGCGTTTGCAGGTCGTGGGAGATTGCCGCCAGCAACTGCATGCGCTCTTTCAGGTAGGCGGCGATACGCGCCTGCAGGGCGTTGAAAGCCACTGCGGCGTAGCGCACTTCGCGCGGCCCGCTTTCATCCAGCTGCACTCCGGGCTTGTCCGGGTCGAGGTTGTCCACCGCGCGGGCCAGACGGGTCAGCGGGCTGATGGCCAGGCGCACGGCCAGCCAGGTGCACAGCAACAGCACGGCCAACTGGATCAGCAGCACCACCGGCAGCCAGCGCGCCACCGGGACGGGCGCCGGGGTCACGTCGATGGTCAGCGGGGCACCGTCGGCCAGGTTCAGGTGTGCCTGGAAGTGCGCGATCGGGCCGGGGATTTCCTGGAAGGTCAGGCGATAGTCGCTGCCGATTGCCTTGACGATCGAATCGGCGGCCATGGGCGGGTCGCTGCTCGGCATCGCTTCACCCGCCAGGCCCTGGTCCAGTCGGTAGCGGTAGGTGCGCCGCTCCAGGCGCGGCAACCAGGCGGCGCGTTCGGCTGCGGGCAGGCGGTCGAGGATGGCCACCGAAGTGGCCACGTCCTGTTCCAGGGTGCTGAGCATCATCGAGCGGCTGCTGATGTAGCGCTCGTAGGCCTGCAGGCCGAATGACAGGCCGTAGGCCAGTACCAGGCCGGTGAAGAAGATGAGCGCCAGGCGCGAGGCGAGGGTGCGTGGCCACTTCATGACGGCGACTCGAGCAGTTGCACCGGCAGCGAGAACACATAGCCCTCGCTGCGCACGGTCTTGATGCAGTTGGGTTCGCGCGCGTCGTCGCCCAGGCGCTGGCGCAGGCGGCTGACCAGCAGGTCGATGGAGCGGTCGAAGATGTCGGCCTCGCGGCCTTGGGTCAGGTTGAGCAGCTGTTCACGGCTGAGCACCCGCTGCGGGTGGTCGAGAAACACCCGCAGCAGGCGGTACTCGGCACCGCTGAGGGCCACCAGGGTGCCTTCGCTGTCGAGCAGGTGGCGCGCGGTAGTGTCCAGGCGCCATTGGCCGAAGCCCAGCAGCCGGCTGCTTTCGCTGATGGTCAGGTTGGGCGGCAGCATGCGTGTGCGACGCAGCACGGCATTGATGCGGGCGAGCAGCTCGCGGGCCGAGAACGGCTTGGTCAGGTAATCGTCGGCACCCATTTCCAGGCCGATGATGCGGTCGGTCTCGTCGTTACGGGCGGTCAGCATCAGCACCGGGGTGTTGCGATGCTTGCCGGCGCGCAGCTCGCGGCACAGCAACAGGCCGTCGTCGCCGGGCATCATGATGTCGAGCACGATCAGGTCGACACTGTTGGCTTCGAGGAAGGCGCGCATCTGCCGGCCGTCGGCGACGATGCTGGTGCGCAGGCCGTTCTTCTTCAGGTAATTACCGACCAGTTCGCGGATTTCGCGGTCGTCGTCGACGATCAGGATGTGATCGACATGTTCCATGCTGCGTTCCTGTGCAGAGGGTGTGGGTGCAGTGTACCGAGCGCATGCGTGCTTGCCTGCTGGGTTTTGTATTGCAGTGTATCTGGCTCGGGAGCTGATACAGGACGAAGCAGATCACGGCGGTGGGTGACACATACGGGATACCTGGCAGAGGTGAAATGGCCCTCGACCGGGGAGCACGACTCCCTACCCCCAAAGCGTCACACAGGAGAGATGCCATGAACTTCAAGACCTTCGCCAGCGCCAGCCTGTTCGCCGTGCTCGGCTTCGGCACCCTCGCCGCACACGCGGCCAGCGCACCGATGGACGACGCTGCCGTGATGCAGTACCGCTACGGCGACCACCTGGATGTACAGAAAGTGTTATCGGTGCAGGATGACCAGAGCAATGCCTGCGGCCTGGTGAACACCCGCATGGACTACCTCGACTCCAAGGGCCAGCAGCAAAGCGTGCAGTACCGCACCTACGCCACCGGCGGTTGCCATGAAAACTGATCGTCGCCAGATGTTGAAGGTGGGCAGTATTGCCCTGGCGCTGATCGGCCTGGGCCTGGCCGGGCACCTGTTGGCCCGCGACAGCTACGGTGTCATGCCGTCGCTGTCGGGCGCCAGCCAGTGGCTCAATTCGGCGCCGCTGGATGCCCCGGCGCTGAAGGGCAAGGTGGTGCTGGTGGATTTCTGGACCTGGGACTGCATCAACTGCCAGCGCAGCCTGCCGCATGTGAACGAGTGGGCACGGCGCTATGCCGACCGGGGTCTGGTAGTGGTCGGCGTGCACACACCGGAGTACGACTACGAGCACGATGTCGGCACCTTGCGTGACAAGGTGGCCAGGCTGGGGATCGGTTACCCGGTGGCGGTGGACAACGACTACAAGGTGTGGAACGCCTGGGGCAACCAGTTCTGGCCGGCGCACTATTTCGTCGACCGCAAGGGCCAGGTGCGTCATGTGCATTTTGGCGAGGGCGATTACGCCGGGCAGGAGCAGGTGATACAGGCGTTGCTGGATGAGAAGGGATGATTGGCCTGAGTCCGCCTGTTTGCGGGTGAACCCGCGCCCACAGTGGGGCGCAGTACCTGTGAGGGCGGGTTACCTGCGAAGCAGCATGCGCCGAATCATCAGGTAAAGCTGGCAAAATGCGCCTGCATCCTCGCCGCATCAGCCTGGCGCCCGCTGAACAGTTCGAACGCTTTCACCGCCTGAAACACTGCCATGTTGCTGCCATCCAGCGTGCGGCAGCCCAGTGCCCGGGCAGCGCGCAGCAGTTCGGTTTCCAGCGGGAAGTAGATGATCTCGGCTACCCACAAGCGCGCATGCAGCAGCTCCACCGGCAGCGGTGTGCCAGGCAGCTTGGCCATGCCCACCGGGGTGGTGTTGACCAGCCCGTCCGCGTCGGCCAGCGCCACGGCCAGGTCGCTGCCGACCACGGCGCGTCCACTACCGAAATGCGCATTCAGGTTGTCCACCAAGGCCTGCGCACGCGCCGCGTCCACTTCGAACAGCACCAACCGCTCGACCCCTTCCCCCAGCAGGGCATGGGCCACAGCCGAACCTGCGCCACCGGCACCCATCTGCACCACCTGGCGCCGGGCCACGTCGGGCAGGCCACGGCGCAAGCCTTCGGCAAAGCCCAGGCAATCGGTGTTGTGGCCGACCCGCTTGCCGTCCTTGAGCACCACGGTGTTCACCGCGCCGATGCCGCGGGCTTCCTCCGACAGCTCGTCGAGCAATGGCAGGATTGCCTGTTTGAACGGGTAGGTGATGTTGAGCCCGGTGAAGCCGGTGTACTGCGCGGCGTCGAGCAGGCCAGGCAGGGCACTGTCGTCCAGTTGCAGTTGGTCGGCGTCGATCAGCCGGTACAGGTAGCGCAGGGCCTGGGCATCGCCTTCATGTTCGTGCAGGGCCGGGGTACGCGATAGCTGGATACCGCGGCCGATCAGGCCAGCGAGGATGGCTTGCTGGCTCATGCGCCGTGCTCCTGCAGCATTTCGGCGAAGTGGCTGAGGGCCATGCGGTAGCCGTGGCTGCCCAGGCCGCAGATCACGCCAACGGCAACGGAGGATACGAAGGACAGGTGGCGGAAGGGTTCGCGCTTGTGCACGTTGGACAGATGTACTTCGATAACCGGCAGTTCGGCGGCGACCAAGGCGTCGCGGATGGCCACCGAGGTGTGGGTCCAGGCACCGGGGTTGATCACGATGCCGGCGCAGCGACCACGGGCGGCGTGGATCCAGTCGATCAGTTCGCCTTCATGATTGGTTTGGCGGAATTCGATTTCCAGGCCATGGGCATGGGCAGTATCGGCACAACCCTGGGCCAGGTCGGCGAGGGTTTCGTAGCCATACTGGGCAGGCTCACGGGTGCCCAGCATGTTCAGGTTGGGGCCGTTGAGCACGAGAATGAGAGGCTTCATGACGAGCATCGCTTTGTTGTTGTTGGATGCATCCAGTTTTGTACCGACTGGTTAGTTTAGTCAATCGAGCTGAAGCGTGACACCGGGAAAGTGGGCGATTATCGAACCGCGCTTACCGAGAAGCGCGTACTGATTACAGAATTGTCATTTTGCCGCCACCGCCCCGATAAGCAGCGCTTTCTACAGTGCCTCGCCAACGTTCGCCGACGAGGAGCTGTTTCGTGCCCATCCCCCGCAAGTTCGTCTTGCTCTGTCTGTTGCTGGCCGGCGCCGCCAGCGCCCAGGCCAGCCCGAGCCTGAGCCTGCCCCAGGCGCTGGCCGCCGCCTTTGCGAATAACCCGGAGCTGGCTGCGGCCGGCCAGGAAATCGGCATCGCCGACGGCGAACGGCGCCAGGCCGGGCTGATCCCCAACCCGGAGCTGGCCTGGGAGCGGGAGGACACCCGCCGCGATACCAGCACCACCACCGTCACCCTCAGCCAGCCACTGGAACTGGGCGGCAAGCGCGGCGCGCGCATCGCCGTGGCCAGCGCCAGCCAGGCCATTGCCCAGCTGGGCCTCGAGCGCCAGCGCAACGGCCTGCGCGCCGACGTGGTGCAGGCCTTCCACGCAGCCCTGCGCGCGCAAACTGCCGTGGAGCTGGCGCAGCAATCGCAGGCATTGACCGAGCGTGGGTTGCGGGTGGCGCAGGGACGCGTAGCAGCCGGCCAGTCGGCACCGGTGGAGGCCACTCGCGCCCAGGTGCAACTGGCTCAGGCCGTGGCCGCAGTGCGCCGCGCGCAAACTGAGAGCAGCGTGGCCTACCAGGCCCTGGCACGGTTGACCGGCAGTCCGCAGGCAAGCTTCGGGCAATTGCAGGCGGCCAACCTGTCCCCCGGTGTTGCGCCCAGCGCTGACGCTTTGCTCGGTCAGGTCGAGCAGACTGCCGAGTGGCGCCTGGCTGCCGCCCAGGTCGAGCACGGCGACGCGTCCCTCTTCTCGGAAAAGGCCCTGCGTATTCCCAACCTCACCGTCAGCCTCGGTAGCCAGTACAGCCGCGAAGACCGCGAGCGGGTCAATGTGGTTGGCCTGTCGATGCCTTTGCCGCTGTTCGACCGCAACCAGGGCAACGTGCTGGCCGCAGCCCGCCGGGCCGACCAGGCGCGGGATCTGCGTAATGCCGTGGCGCTGCGTCTGCGTAGTGAAACGCGCAGCGCTGTCAGCCAGTGGGCGATGGCCATGGAGGACGTGCAGGCCTATGACCGCACCATCCTGCCTGCTGCGCAGCAGGCAGTGGACACGGCCACTCGCGGCTTTGAAATGGGCAAGTTCGCCTTTCTCGACGTACTCGATGCCCAGCGCACGCTGATCGAGGCACGTGGGCTGTACCTCGAGGCGCTGGCCTTGGCGAGCGATGCACGGGCGCAGGTCGAGCGCATCTATGGCGACCTCGATGACCTCAGCAAATATCCGCACAGCAGGAGCAACAATGACTAACCCACGCAAGATCGCCCTTCTGGTCGCGGCGGTTGCCGTATTCGGCCTCGCTGGTCTGGCCTGGACCGGCGCCCTCGGCAAGGCTTCCAGTGCTGAAGCCCTGCACGATGAGCATGATGACGACGGCCACGAGCATGCTGAACAACCGGCTGGCGAAAGCCACGACGAGGAAGCGGGCAAGCTGCACCTGACTCGTGCCCAGGTCGAGGCTGCCGGTGTGCAACTGGCCACCGCCGGCCCTGGTGAACTGGGCTCCGTCATCAGCTTTCCGGGTGAGATCCGCTTCGACGAAGACCGTACGGCGCATGTCGTGCCACGCGTGCCAGGCGTGGTCGAGACGGTGCAAGCCGAGCTGGGCCAGGCGGTCAAGCGTGGCCAGGTGCTGGCAGTTATTGCCAGCCAGCAGATTTCCGATCTGCGCAGTGAACAGCAGGCCGCCCAGCGGCGCCTGGAACTGGCGCGCCTGACGTTCGAGCGCGAGCAACAGTTGTGGCAGGCACGCATCAGCGCCGAGCAGGACTACCTGCAAGCCCGCCAGGCGCTGCAGGAGGCCGAGATCGCCATGGCCAATGCCCGGCAGAAGGTTGCCGCCGTGGGCCCGGCAGGCGCCGGCAACCGCTATGAACTGCGTGCACCGTTCGATGCGGTGGTGGTGGAGAAGCACCTGTCCGTGGGTGAGGTGGTCGATGCGGCCAGCAACGCCTTCACCCTGTCCGACCTGAGCCGGGTCTGGGCCACCTTCGCCGTGGCCCCGCGTGATCTTGGCAAGGTGGTGACTGGCCGTCATGTCACGGTCAGCGCACCGGATCTGGAGGCCCAGGTCGAGGGCCGGGTGAACTATGTCGGCAGCCTGCTCGGCGAGCAGAACCGCGCCGCCACCGTGCGCGCCACCCTGGGCAACCCCAATGGTGCATGGCGCCCTGGGTTGTTCGTCAATGTCGCGGTCAGCATCGAACGCTTCAATGCCGCCGTGGTGGTACCGGAAAGCGCTCTGCAAACCTGGGAAGAGCAGACCGTGGTGTTTGCCCGTACCGAGGAAGGTTTCGAGGCTCGCCCGGTGCAGACCGGCCGCCGCGACGCTGGCCAGGTGGAAGTCACCGGCGGCCTGGCCGCCGGTACCCAGGTGGCCGCCGCCGGCAGCTTTGTCCTAAAGTCCGAGCTGGGCAAAGGCTCGGCCGAACACAGCCATTGATCCCGGGGAACCCTGCATGTTCGAACGCCTGATCCAATTCGCCATCGAGCAGCGCCTGGTGGTGATGCTGGCTGTGGTCCTGATGGCCGCGGTGGGTATCCATAGTTACCAGAAACTGCCGATCGATGCTGTACCGGACATCACCAACGTCCAGGTGCAGATCAACACCGCCGCGCCCGGTTTTTCGCCGCTGGAGACCGAGCAGCGCATCACCTTTGCCATCGAGACCGCCATGGCCGGCCTGCCCGGGCTCAGGCAGACCCGCTCGCTGTCGCGCTCGGGACTGTCGCAGGTAACGGTCATTTTCGACGACGGCACCGACCTGTTCTTCGCCCGGCAATTGGTCAACGAGCGCCTGCAGGTGGCCCGCGAGCAGCTGCCCGACGGTATCGAAGCGGGCATGGGGCCGATTTCCACTGGGCTGGGTGAGATCTTCCTGTGGACGGTGGAAGCCGAGCCGGGCGCCCTGAAGGAGGACGGCACGCCCTACACCCTCACCGACCTGCGGGTGATCCAGGACTGGATCATCAAGCCACAGTTGCGCAATGTACCGGGGGTAGCCGAGGTGAACAGCATCGGTGGCCATGCCAAGCAATACCTGATCGCACCGGAGCCCAAGCGCCTGGCGGCGTACAAGCTCACCCTCAACGACCTGGTCACGGCGCTGGAGCGTAACAACGCCAACGTTGGCGCCGGTTATATCGAGCGTAACGGCGAACAGTTGCTGATCCGCGCGCCGGGGCAGGTGGCGTCGACCGAGGACATCGCCAACATCGTCATCTCCACTGTCGACGGTAGCCCGATCCGGGTCAGCCACGTTGCCCAGGTGGGCCTGGGGCAAGAGTTGCGCTCGGGTGCGGCTACCGAAAACGGTCGGGAAGTGGTGCTGGGCACCGTGTTCATGCTGATTGGCGAGAACAGCCGTTCGGTGTCCCAGGCGGTCGCCGCCAAGCTGGTGGAAATCAACCGCAACCTGCCCAAGGGCGTGGTTGCCGTGACGGTGTACGACCGCACCAACCTGGTGGAAAAAGCCATTGCCACGGTGAAGAAAAACCTGGTCGAAGGCGCCATCCTGGTCATCGCCGTGTTGTTCCTGTTTCTGGGCAACATCCGCGCTGCGCTGATCACTGCCATGGTCATCCCGTTGTCGATGCTGTTCACGTTCACCGGTATGTTCGCCAACAAGGTCAGCGCCAACCTGATGAGTCTTGGCGCGCTGGACTTCGGCATCATCGTCGACGGCGCGGTGGTGATCGTGGAAAACGCCATCCGCCGCCTGGCCCATGCCCAGCATCGCCATGGCCGCATGCTGACTCGCGCCGAGCGCTTCCATGAGGTGTTTGCCGCGGCACGCGAGGCACGCCGACCGCTGATCTACGGGCAGCTGATCATCATGGTGGTGTACCTGCCGATCTTTGCCCTGACCGGGGTGGAAGGCAAGATGTTCCATCCCATGGCTTTCACCGTGGTCACGGCCCTGCTGGGCGCGATGGTCCTCTCGGTCACCTTCGTACCGGCGGCCATCGCCCTGTTCGTCACTGGCAAGGTCAAGGAAGAAGAAGGCTTGCTGATGCGCACGGCGCGTCAGCGCTATGCGCCGCTGCTGGCCTGGGTACTGGGCCGGCGCAAGCTGGCGTTTGCCGTCGCTGCCAGCCTGGTACTGTTGTCCGGACTGCTGGCCAGCCGCATGGGCAGCGAGTTCGTCCCCAGCCTCAGCGAGGGCGACTTCGCCCTGCAGGCCTTGCGCGTGCCGGGCACCAGCCTGTCGCAGTCGGTGGCCATGCAGCAGCGCCTGGAGCAGGCAATCATCGCCCAGGTGCCGGAAGTGCAGCGGGTGTTCGCCCGTACCGGCACCGCCGAGATTGCCTCCGACCCGATGCCGCCCAACATCTCCGACGCCTATGTGATGTTGCGCCCGCGCGCGCAATGGCAAGACCCGGGCAAGCCGCGAGAGCAACTGATTGCCGAGGTGCAGCGCGCCGCGGCCAGCGTGCCGGGTAGCAACCACGAGCTGTCGCAGCCCATCCAGTTGCGTTTCAACGAGCTGATATCCGGGGTGCGCAGCGATGTGGCGGTGAAGCTGTACGGCGATGACATGGACGTGCTCAACCGCACTGCCGGGCAAATCGCCAGGCGCTTGCAGGGCGTACCGGGCGCCTCCGAGGTGAAGGTCGAGCAGACCACCGGCCTGCCGGTGCTGACCATCGACATCGACCGCGACAAGGCGGCCCGGCATGGCCTCAACGTCGGTGAGGTGCAGGACGCCATCGCCATCGCCGTGGGGGGGCGCACGGCCGGTACGTTGTATGAAGGTGACCGCCGTTTCGACATGGTGGTGCGCCTGTCGGAACCCTTGCGCACGGATGTCGACGGGCTGGCCAGCCTGTTGATTCCGGTACCTGCCAGTGCGGCGGCGGATACCGGGCAGATCGGCTTCATCCCGTTGTCGCAGGTGGCCACGCTGAACCTGCAACTGGGGCCGAACCAGGTCAGCCGCGAGGACGGCAAGCGGGTGGTGGTGGTCAGTGCCAATGTGCGTGGCCGTGACCTGGGCTCGTTCGTCAAGGAGGCTGAACAGACGCTGCTCGAGCAGGTGCAGATTCCGCCGGGTTACTGGACACGCTGGGGTGGCCAGTTCGAGCAACTGCAATCGGCGGCTGCGCGCCTGCAGGTGGTGGTGCCGGTGGCCTTGCTGCTGGTCATGGCCCTGTTGCTGATGATGTTCAACAACCTCAGGGATGGCCTGCTGGTGTTCACCGGCATCCCCTTCGCCCTCACTGGCGGGGTGCTGGCGCTGTGGGTGCGGGACATCCCGCTGTCGATTTCCGCGGGCGTCGGCTTCATTGCCTTATCGGGGGTGGCGGTGCTCAACGGGCTGGTGATGATCGCCTTTGTGCGAAGCCTGCGTGAACAAGGGCGCACGCTGCGGGTGGCGGTCGAGGAGGGCGCGCTGACGCGCTTGCGGCCGGTGCTGATGACGGCACTGGTGGCGTCGCTGGGGTTCATTCCGATGGCCTTGGCCAGCGGGACCGGAGCGGAGGTGCAGCGGCCGCTGGCGACGGTGGTGATTGGCGGGATCCTGTCCTCCACCGCGCTGACCTTGCTGGTGTTGCCGGCGTTGTATCAGTGGGCGTATCGGCGCGAGGAGGGGCAGGAGGGTTGAGGTTGTCGGGGCTGCAAAGCAGCCCCAAACGCTCAGGCCGTACGACGAGCCTCAGCCCTCGCGCCGTCGCCTCCCACCTCATCATGCAACGAAATCCGTGAAGTCTCCGGCAGCGCCAACCCACCCAGCAATGCCACCAGCGCAATCACCACCAGGTAGAACGCCGGAGCCAGGCTGCTGCCGGTCTGCCCGATCAGCCAGGTCGCCACCAGCGGTGCGGTACCGCCAAACAGCGTATAGGCCACGTTGTAGGTAATCGCCGAAGCGGTATAGCGGGTACGGGTAGGGAAGCTTTCCGACAGCAATGCCGCGGTCACCACGCCACTGCACAACGCCCCGACCGCCAGCAGGATTACCCCCAGCAGTGCGCCCGGTATCGAACCGGAGCTGGCCAGCCAGTATGCCGGGAACACGCACAGCATCACCCACAGGCAGGTGAAGCCGATGGTCCTGCGCCGCCCGACGCGGTCCGAGAACGCCCCGGCCAACGGACAGCCCACAGCAGCGAACAGCAAGGCCACAGTGGTCACCAGCAGTGCCTGCGCCCGGGTCAGGTTGCCGACCAGTTGCAGGTAAGTGGCGAAGTAGGTGGTGAACATGTAGAACGACAGCGCGGTGAGCGAGATGAAGGCGCCCAGGTTGCGGATCGCCCGGCCATGGTGGCGCAGGGTTTCCTTGAGCGGCGAATGTTCATGCGCCTTGCCTTGGGCGAGGGCTTCGCGGAACGCCGGGGTTTCTTCCATGCGCCAGCGCAGGTACAGGCCAACCAGCCCCAGAGGTGCAGCGATGAGGAACGGGATGCGCCAGCCCCAGGCATTCATGGCTTCGGCCGACAGGCCGGCTTCCAGGCCATAGGCAATCACGGCCGCGCAGGCAAAGGCGGAAAAGGTCGATACCGGCACGAAACTGCCATAGAAGGCACGCTTGTCGTTGGGCGCATGTTCCATCAGGTAGGCGCACGCCCCGGCATACTCGCCACCGGCAGAAAAGCCTTGCAGGCAGCGCGCCAAGGTCAGCAGTGCGGGGGCCGCCAGGCCGATGCTGGCGTAGGTCGGCAGCAGGCCGATCAGGGTCGTCGAGCCGGCCATCAGCAGGATGGTCAGTGACAGGATGCGCTTGCGCCCCAGGCGGTCACCCAGCGCGCCAAACACGATACCGCCCAGCGGGCGCAGGGCAAAGGCCACGGCGAACACGGCGAAGGTTTTCAGCAAGGCCACGCTGGCGTCGCCGCTGGCGAAGAACTGGCTGGCGATCAGGGTAGCGAGAAAGCCATAGACGGCGAAGTCGAACCATTCCACGAAATTGCCGATGGCCGAGGCGGCGATCACCCGGCGCAGGGTGGCGGGTGATACCTCATGCGATGCAGACATACGGAAGCTCTCCGGTTTCCATAGGCAGCCTGGATGAATGTGGCACGCTTCAGCACGCCATCGTTGTTATCAGGGCCAGTAGACCGAGTCGGGCAGCGGCGCGCTTCGTTCAGGGCGACCTCGGGATGCCTGTTTCGACCGCTTGGGACAGGCGCTATACGGAAAACACGACCCCGGTGCGTGAAGCTGCATTGCGAATGTGCTCCTGCATCGCCTTTTGCGCCGCGGCCTGCGAGCGACGGCTGAGGGCGCGAAGGATCTTGCGGTGTTCCTGCCAGGTCTCCATGGCCCGCTCCGGGCGAATGAACGGCAGCTTCTGGCTTTCCAGGAAGATGTCCTGGCTGGCGGTGATTACCTGCAGCATGGCGTGGTTGCCACAGGCCTGCAGCAGCAACTGGTGGAAGGCGTAGTCCAGCTGGGCAGCGGCTTCGAAGTGGCCAGCACGCAGCTCCTGGCGCATCGCCTCGACATTTTCCTCAAGGCGGTCGATGTCGTCCGCCGTCAGCGCCAGCGCCGCCTGACCGGCGGCAAACCCTTCCAGGGCGTAGCGCAGCTGGAAGGTGTCGCTGGCCGACACCTGTTCGGCGTAGGGCCAGATGAACGCCGCGGGCGGCGGTACCTGCACGAACACGCCCTTGCCCGGCTGCACGCTGACCAGGCCCAGGGCGCTGAGTGAAGACAGGGCCTCGCGCAGCGACGCCCGGCTGACCCCCAGCCGCTCGGCCAGGTCGCGCTGCGAGGGCAGGGCATCGCCGGGCTGATAGGCGCCTTCATCGATCAGTTTACGGATGCCTTGCAGGGCCTGTTCGGGGACGGCGCGGGGAAGGGTGTCGAGCATGCTGTTCAGACCGGTCGGAGGGCGATGACCATGGCTTTTTACGGCTATTGCCCAGCCCTGGCAAGCGTTGCGCCGTGCTGGCGCAAGGGGCGGCGTGCTGCACAAAAGCGGGGCGTGGCCATTTGACCAGTGATCAATGCCTGCCGACTGTTCAGACCAGTAAGACCGTTCAGTTCGCGCCTTCGTCAGGTGCGTGCAGGGTTGCAGCGCATGCTGGCATGCCCTGTGCACTGCCCAGCGGGCACCTTCTTTCTCCTGATCTCTGCGAGGCCGTTCGATGAAGACATTCCGCACCCTGTTCCTGGCCAGCCTGTTCTGCAGCGGCGCCCTGGCGCTGCCAACCGCCCAGGCCGATGCGCTGGCCGACATCAGCGCCCGTGGCGTGCTGAAAGTGGCGGTGCCGCAGGACTTCCCGCCCTTCGGCTCGGTCGGCCCCGATCTCAAGCCCCGTGGCCTGGACATCGATACCGCGCAGTTGCTGGCCGACAAGCTTGGCGTGAAGCTGGCACTGACGCCGGTGAACAGCACCAACCGCATCCCGTTCCTCACCACCGGCAAGGTCGACCTGGTGGTCTCGAGCCTGGGCAAGAACCCCGAGCGTGCCGCGGTAATCGACTTCTCGCGCCCCTATGCGCCGTTCTACCTGGCAGTGTTCGGCCCGGCCGACGTGGACATCGCCGGCATCGACGCGGTCGATGGCAAGACCATCAGCGTCACCCGTGGCTCGATCGAAGACATGGAGCTCAGCGCCGTGGCGCCCAAGGGCGCGGTGATCAAGCGCTTCGAAGACAATAACTCGACCATCGCCGCCTACCTCTCCGGCCAGGTCGAACTGATCGCCAGTGGCAGTGTGGTGATGGCGGCCATCGCCGAGAAGAACCCGGCCAAGGTGCCGGTGGTCAAGGTCAAGCTCAAGGACTCGCCGGTCTACGTGGGCGTGGCCAAGAACGAGCCGGCGCTGTTGGAAAAGGTCAACGCCACGCTGGACGCCGCCAAGGCGGACGGCAGCCTGAACCGCAATGCCGAAAAATGGCTGAAGCAACCGCTGCCGGCGGACCTTTGAGTGTTGCCTGGAGCCTGTAGACATGGCTTATGAATTCGACTTTGCCCCGGTGCTGGCCCAGGCCGACCTGTTGCTCAAGGGCGCCGGGTTCACCCTGCAACTGACGGCGGTTGGCACGCTGCTGGGCGTGGCCATCGGTGTGCTGGGCGCCGGTGTGCGTGCCTGGCGCGTGCGGCCTTTCGATGCACTGTTCGGCCTGTATGTCGAGCTGATCCGTAACACGCCGTTCATCGTCCAGCTGTTCTTCATCTTTTTCGGCCTGCCGGCGCTGGGCCTGCGCCTGACCGAGTGGCAGGCGGCTGTGCTGGCCATGGTGATCAACCTTGGAGCCTATTCCACCGAAATCATCCGGGCCGGCATCCAGGCCATTCCCAAGGGCCAGCTGGAAGCCGCCGCTGCACTGGCCATGAGCCGCTTCGAAGCCTTCCGCTATGTGGTGCTGCAGCCTGCGCTGGCCAAGGTCTGGCCGGCGCTGTCGAGCCAGATCGTGATCGTCATGCTGGGCTCGGCGGTGTGTTCGCAGATCGCCACCGAAGAGCTGTCATTTGCCGCCAACTTCATCCAGTCGCGCAACTTCCGCGCGTTCGAGACCTACCTGCTGACCACTGCACTGTACCTGCTCATGGCCATTCTCCTGCGCCAGTTGCTGGCGTGGCTGGGGCAGCGCCTGCTGATGGGGAGACGCTGATGGATTTCACCTTCTGGGACATTCTGCGCAACTTGCTGATCGGCCTGCAATGGACCTTGCTGCTGTCGTTGGTGGCGTTTCTCTGCGGCAGCGTGGCCGGCTTGCTGGTACTGGTCGCACGGCTGTCCGGGCAGCGTCTGTGGCGCGGCCTGGCGCGTGGCTATATCGAGTTGTTCCAGGGCACGCCGCTGCTGATGCAGCTGTTCATGGTGTTCTTCGGTATCGCCCTGTTCGGCCTCGATGTCTCGGCGTGGCTGGCTGCGGCCATTGCCCTGACGCTGTTCACCAGTGCCTTTCTCGCCGAAATCTGGCGCGGTTGTGTCGAAGCGATCCCGCGTGGCCAGTGGGAAGCCTCCGGCAGCCTGGCGTTGAGCCGGCTGGAGCAGCTGCGCCACGTCATCCTGCCGCAGGCGCTGCGTATCGCCGTGGCGCCGACCGTGGGCTTTTCGGTGCAGGTGGTCAAGGGCACCGCCGTCACTTCGATCATCGGTTTCACCGAGCTGACCAAGACCGGCGGCATGCTGGCCAATGCCACTTTCGAACCCTTCATGGTCTACGGCCTGGTCGCGCTGGGCTACTTCATTCTCTGCTATCCGCTCTCGCTGAGCGCCCGTTACCTGGAAAGGAGGCTGCATGCCCCTGCTTAGAGTGTCTGCTTTGCACAAGTACTACGGCGACAACCACGTGCTCAAGGGCGTCGACCTCAGCATCGAGGAAGGTGAGGTGGTGGCCATCATCGGCCGCAGCGGCTCGGGCAAGAGCACCTTGCTGCGCACCCTCAATGGCCTGGAGTCGATCAGCGACGGGGTGATCGAGGTGGGCGGGGAATACCTCGACGCCAGCCGCGCCGACCTGCGCGCCTTGCGTCAGAAGGTGGGCATGGTGTTCCAGCAGTTCAACCTGTTCCCGCACCTGAGCGTGGGCGAGAACGTGATGCTGGCGCCGCAGGTGGTGAAGAAGACCAGCCGCGCCGAAGCGCGCCGCCTGGCCGAACAGATGCTGGCGCGGGTGGGGCTGGCGGAGAAGTTCGATGCCTACCCCGACCGGCTCTCCGGTGGCCAGCAACAGCGGGTGGCGATCGCCCGCGCCCTGGCCATGTCACCGAAAGTGTTGCTGTGCGACGAGATCACTTCGGCGCTCGACCCCGAACTGGTCAACGAAGTGCTCGGCGTGGTGCGCCAGCTGGCCAGCGAAGGCATGACGCTGATCATGGTCACCCATGAGATGCGCTTCGCCCGTGAAGTGGGCGACAAGCTGGTGTTCATGCACCAGGGCAAGGTGCATGAAATGGGCAACCCCCGTGAAGTGTTCGCTGCGCCGCAGACGGCGGAGCTGGCGAATTTCATCGGTGCGGTGGCCTCGGTCTAGGGGGCGGCCTATGGCTGTGGCGATGCGTTTCCGATTTGCGGGCCCGTATCGGCTGTGGCAATGCCCAGAGGCTTTATGGGGTTCGTATGTAGGAGATGTCTTGATTGGTGGTGTCGGTGCCAAGGTCGACACCACCTTCAGCGAACCCGGATCAATGGACGGGAAGCGCGTTCGCCTGTGGTTGCCGAGCGCTGCCGTGCAGCCCGTCGCGGTACATGGCCTCAGGCAATGACAACCCGGTTCCTTCCTTCTTGCTTGGCCTGGTAAAGCGCCCGGTCCGCGGCACTCAGCACATACCCCGGCTCACCACCAGTCTCAACATCCCAGCGTGCCACTCCCAGCGAAATCGTAACCGCACCTACCGGCTCGACCGGGGTATCCTGTACGGTCACCCGCAACCGCTCGGCCACCACCGCCGCCACGTCCACGCTGGCCCCTGGCAGTAGCATCAGAAACTCCTCGCCGCCGGTGCGGCACAGCAGGTCACCCTCGCGGCAGCAGCGGCGCATCAACTCTGCCAGCCGGCGCAGCACCTGGTCACCCACTTCATGGCCGTGGTTGTCATTGACCCGTTTGAAATGGTCGATATCCAGCACGATGGCGGCAAACGGCCGCCCTTCGGCCTCCAGCAATGACAAGCTGAACTCCAGGCCGCGGCGGTTGCCCAGCCCGGTCAGCGGGTCGGTCTGGGCATCGCGGTTGAGCCGGCCGATGCGCTCATGCAGCAGGTTGAGCCCGAACAGCAGCGCGCGTTTGAGCTGGGCTGCCTCGAAGTACCAGGCCGATACCCGATGCAGGCGCTCGGCGGTGCCGGCGCGGTCCATCGAGCGGGCGCCGGCGGCCAGTTGCCAGAGGGGCTGGGCAATGGTCATGGCCAGCCACCACAGCAACAGGCTGCCGATCAGCGCAAAGGGGGCGGAAGTCCCCACCACGGTCAGGACCAGGTGGTTCAATGGCGCAATCGTTTGCGCCAGGGGCTGCTGCGCAACCACGCCCCAGCCGGCGCTGGGCACGGTGGCGAAACCGGCAAGCATCTCCACGCCCTGGCTGTTTGTCACCTGGCGGGTCCCGCTGCTCAACGCAGCCAGCTGGTCGATCAGTGCGTTGCCTTCGACCACCGTACCCACCCGCTGGCTGTCGGGGTGGTAGAGCAACCGACGGTTGCGGTCGACCACATACAGGTAAGAACCGTCCTTGTAGAAATGCTTGCCCAGCAGGCTGTTGAGAATGTTGCGTTCACGCAGGTAAAGGCTGCCGCCGACATACCCCAGGTAGCGACCATCGCTGTCGAAAATGGGCTGCGACAGTGCTACTACCAGGTTGTTGGCTGCTGACATGTAGGGCGTCGACACCAATGGCGAGCGCGCGTTCAACGCCTCCTGGACACCGGGCGTATGTACGCGGTTGCCGACCAGATGCCGCAGCGGCGCAGGAGAGACGGCCAACAGCACACCATTGGCATCGACTACAAAGGTGGAGTTGAAGGCCATGCTCTGGCTCAGGACACGGTCTGTTTCGGCCAGCAGCGCCTTGGCATCACCTAGCTGCCGCCCTTGCACGCCAGCGCTGAACGACAACTGTTGCTGGGCATTGCTGATAAAGGTCTCGGTAATGCTGGCCAGCTTCATCGCGTACACCCGGTTGGCCTCCAGGGCGTGGTCGATCAGCAGCTGGCGCTGCACCCGGTAGCTGGCAAAATAGCTGGCGCACAGCATGACCAAAGCGGTAAGGGCGCAGAGCACCAGGATGAGTGTGCGCAGATCCAGGCGAATTCCATGCTTACTGTGTGGCAATCCTGACCTCGAATAATGGAATAAGCATCTACCAAATAGGAATAACCTTACGCGTTATGAACGCGATGGGAAACCGTATTCACGAGCCTGTCTTTTCCAGCGCGTCGAGTTCGTCTTCCACCTGTCGCATGCGCTGCTCGGCCAGGGCCTGGACTTTTGCGTCGCGGGCTGTCTCGCGCATCAGGGCAGAGAGTTTCTCGCCCAGGCGCTTACCGGCTTCGGTGTCTTCCAGGGCGCGGGCTTTGGCCGGATCCTGAGTGGCCTCGACGATGGTGGCGAACTCGGCATCGCTGAAGTTCTTTTCGCTGTAAAGGCGGAACAGGTCCTGGCGCTGGTCTTCGACGGTCAGGTGCTTGCGTAGCACATCTTCGATGGTCGCCTGCGACAGCTGCGGGTGCCTGCGGCCAAGTAGCGCGGCCATGCGCTCGATGTTGTGCACATAGGCATCCTGCAGGGGCAACTGGGCCAGGATCTGTTGTTCACGCGAGGGCTTCTGGTCGCAGGCGGTGAGGGTAGCAGTCAGCAGCAGGGGCAACAGCAACGTGAGGAAGCGAGGCATGGCGTGGCCTGGTCGGGCAGTGATAGCGAGGATTATACCGATGTCAGCCGGGCCACGACGACCCGTCATTTGCCTTCGCCTGCAGTTGTTGCTGCGTTGACGGCTCAGAAAATGCCTACAAAGGTCCTGGGTTGATGATCTACGCGTTCATTTCAAAACCTGCCTGCCTTGCTTACCTTCCGGGTGCACGGATTGTTCATTGCACCAAGGAGATTCACGATGCCACACCTGGCCCTGTACAAGCTCAAACTGCTGGATGAGTTCGAAGACCGCAGAGACCTGTGGACCTTCGGTGATTTCGAGAACAGGTTGATGGACCTGTGGCGTGGGGCGACCTATCACGACGCCAAGAGCATCATCAATGCGGCGCACAAGGAACGACGTTGGCCCAGGACAGTGAAGCGCTATCTGCTGACCAATTACCAGGCGTTTGGCAATGTCAGTTCGGAGCTTGAGCGTACGTTTGCCGAGGTGGTGGCGGCGATGACTGCACAGGAGCGGGCGCAGTGGGGGTTGCAGCCTGCCGGCAGTTCGCTCGCCTGAGAGACCCCGGGGCTGCCTGGCAGCCCCGATTCGGCTGACGCGGCCCATCAGAACGCACCCGATAACGGCCATTCCACCGCCAACCGGATCTGGTCCCCGTCCAGTTCTGCCTGGGCCGTATTCCCCCGATGCACGTTATGTCTTAGCGAAAACGCGGTGCCCTTGGCCTTGCCAGCCTGTACCACATACCGCGCCTCCAGGTCGCGCTCCCAATGCTTGCCTCCCTTGCCATACCCCAGGTAGGCATAACCGCCCGCTGGGTCGACATGCGTGCCATCGATATCGAAGCCGCGCACATACAAGGCCGTCAGGTTCAAACCCGGTACACCGTAGGCGCCCATGTTCAGGTCATAACGTGCCTGCCACGACTTTTCGTTGGGCGCGTTGAAGTCGGACATCTGCACCGCGTTGGCCAGGTAGATCGCACCACGCGTCACGTAATCGAAGGGCGTATTGCCGTGCACCTGCTGCCAGCCCAGGCTGAAACCGTGCGGCCCCTGGTCGTAACGCGAGACCAGGCTCCAGGTGGTGTTGTCGATGCGCCCGGACAGCGCCTTGCCGGTGTCGGTGGTGCGGTACAGGTTGAGGTCCAGGCTGAGGCTACGGCGTTCGTCCAGGGCGTGGCTGAAGGTGCTGCCCAGGTAATGCTGGTTCCAGCTGTCCTGATAGCGTGAGGTGTACAGGCTGCCGCGCCAAGCGGCGCCGGGGTCCCATGCCACGCCAGCCAGGTCGAAGCTGTTGCCCTGGCGGCCGTTGGAATAGTTCACCACGAAGCCCTGGTCGTGGCTGGAGGCATTGCGGTCGGTGTCCTCGGTGAAGTGCCCGGCCACCAGTTTGAGGTTGTCGAGTTCGTTGCTGGTGAGCAACAGGCCGGTGACGGTTTCCGGTAGCAGGCGGCTATCGGAGGCGCTGAATACCGGGGTTTTGACCCTTTGCTCACCGTAGGACAGCACCGTATCGGACAGGCGTAGTTTCAGTGCCGCGCCGGCACGGCTGTAATCGCTCTTGGGGTGCCCGGCGTTATCGACCGCGAGCAGGCGCGCCTTGCCCGCCCGCCCGCCACCACTGTCGAGTTGCACGCCCAGGTAGGCGTGGGCATCGACCCCGACGCCGATCAGCCCCTGGGTGAAACCGGACTGCAAGGTTGCCATCAGGCCATAGGCCCATTCCTCAGCCTTGCCGTTACGTTCATTGCGCGGCTTGTAGGCGTTGCGCGCCGCGCTGTTGCGCCCACCGTGCTTGTAGTCGCGCTGGTCGAATACGCTGCGGTTGAGCAGGCTCCAGCTGCCATCCGCGACAAAGCCATTGCTGTGCGATTGCGCGGAATCGGCCAGCGCGGTCGGGGCCAGCAGGGTGCTGGCGAGCAGCAGGGCAACAGGGCGCGACATGGTAGAACTTCCTGTTCAGGGGGCGCGAAAACGCAGGATGCGCGCGCCGTCGAAGGGGTCGGTGAGGTAATGGGCGCGCACGCCGAAGGTGCTCAGCAGGCGTTCTGGCGTCAGCACCTCGAGTGGCTTGCCGAGGGCAACCAGGCGGCCCTTGTCGAGCACTGCCAGGCGGTCGCAGGTGAGCGCTTGGTTGAGGTCATGCAGCGCCACCAGGGTGGTCACCGGTAGCGCTTGCACCTGTTGCAGCAGGCTCAGTTGGTGCTGGATATCCAGGTGGTTGGTCGGCTCGTCCAGCAGCAATACCTGCGGCCGTTGCGCCAAGGCGCGGGCGATGTGCACGCGCTGGCGTTCGCCACCGGACAGCGAACCCCACAGGCGCGTGCGCAGGTGCAGGGCGTCGAGGTCGGCCAACGCCTGCTCGACGATGGCCTGGTCTTCGCGCGAGAACGGCGCCAGCGCCGACAACCAGGGGGTGCGGCCCAAGGCAACGGCGTCGAACACGCTGATCGCATCGAGGGTTTCGGCCTGCTGTTCGACCAGCGCCAGGGCCTGGGCGATACGCCGACGGGGCAACTGTGCCAGCGGTTCGCCCAGCAACTGCACGCTGCCGCTGCCTGGCTTGCGCAGCCCGGCCAGCACCTTCAGCAATGAGGACTTGCCAGAGCCGTTGGGGCCGACGATGCCCAGCGTTTCGCCGACGACGACTTGCAGGTCTACCTCGCACAACACGTCGTTGCCAGCCAGCTGCAGGCACAGACCCTGGCAAACCAGGGGCGAAACGTTCGCAGCGATCAACGCGGTCATGGGCGCCCCCGACGGCTGACCAGGATCAACGCGAACACCGGTGCGCCGATCAGTGCGGTAACCACACCCACGGGGATGACCTGGCCCGGGATCAGGGTGCGCGACAGGATGTCGGCGGCAATCAGGAACAATGCGCCACCCAGTGCGCTGGCGGGCAGCAGGCGGCTGTGCCCCGGGCCGAGCAGCAGACGCAGCGCATGGGGGATCACCAGCCCGACGAAACCGATGGCGCCGACGATCGACACCATGACGGCGGTGACCAGCGCCGCGCAGCTGATCAGCAGCAACTGGGTACGCCGCACCGGTATGCCCAGCGATGCCGCCGAGTCGGCACCGAAGGTGAACGCATCCAGCGTGCGGCGGTGCCACAGGCACACCAGCAAGCCGAACACCGCCACCGGCACGGCCAGCCACACCGAAGGCCAGCGTACGCCACTGAGGTTGCCCAGTAGCCAGAACAGGATGCCGCGCGCCTGCTCGGCAGTGGCCGACATGGTAATGAGCAATGCGGTGAGGGCATTGAACAGTTGCGAACCGGCGATACCAGCAAGGATCACCTGGGCGTTGTTGCTGCCGCTGCCGGCCGCGCGAGCCAGTACCAGCACCAGGGCGAATGCCGCCAGGGCACCGGCGAAGGCTCCGCCGGACATGCTCAACGCCAGGCTGCCGAAGCCCAGCAGGCCGACCAGTACTGCACCGGTCGAGGCGCCGGCAGACAACCCCAGCAGGTAAGGTTCGGCCAACGGGTTGCGCAACAGCGCCTGGAGGACCACGCCGCAGGTGGCCAGGCCGGCGCCGCAGGCTGCGGCAACCAGGGTGCGGGTCAGGCGGTAGTTCCAGACGATCCCGGCATCGATCGGATCGACCGGGTAACCGGCCTGCCACAGCTGGTTGGCCAGAACCTGGGCGACCACACCAGGCGCCAGGTTGCTCTCGCCGATGGCGGTACCGGCGAGCACGGCCACCAGCAATGCCGCCAGGGCCACCGTGATGGAAAATGAGAAGCGCATTATCACTGGCTTGCGTTACCGCTGGCGAAGGCGGCCGACAAGGTCTGCAGGCCGCTGAACAGGCGAATGCCGGCCTGCATGGCATCGGCATCGAGGACGATGATGCGGTTGTGCTTCACCGCTTCCATGTGGCGGGTTACCGGGTCGCTGCGCAGGAACGCCAGCTTCTTCTGGTAGTCATCGGCAGGGTAGCGGCGGCGGTCCATGCGGGCAATGATCAGCCAGGTGGGGTTGGCCTTGGCCAGGGTTTCCCAGCCGACGGTTGGCCATTCTTCGGTGGAGGTCACCACGTTGCGCACGCCGAGGGTGCGCAGCATGAAATCGGCAACGCCCTGGCGGCCCGCTACATAGGGCGCGATGCCCAGGTCGGCGCTGGAAAACCAGAACAGCGCCGAGGTGGTGGACAAGTCCTTGCCAGCGAGCTGTGCCTTGGCGCTGTCCAGGCGGCCCTTCAGCTCGGCGTTGAGGGCGCTGCCGCGCGCCTGCACGTCGAAGATCTCGGCCAGCTGGCTGATGCTTCTGTAGATACTGTCGACCCGGAACGCCTGCAGGCGGGTGCCGTCGGCACCGACCAGGTTGTCCTTGCCTTCGCAGTCCGATGGCAGCAGGTAGGTGGGGATCTTCAACTCGTCGAACTGTTCGCGGGTGGCTACCGCGCCCTGGGCACCGACCATCCATTCGAACTGTACCGTAACCAGTTGTGGGCGCTTGCCAACCACCGCCTCGAAGCTGGGCTCGTTGTCGGCCAGGCGCGGCACCTTGGCATCCTGTACCTGGTACTCGGGCAGCACGTTGTTGAACCACAGCGAAGTGCCTGCCAGCCTGTCGCCAAGCCCCAGTGCGTAGAGCATCTCGGTGCTGGCCTGGCCAATGGTGACGGCGCGTTCCGGTGCCTGGGCGAAGGTCTGCGGCTTGCCGCAGTTATCCACGGTCAGCGGGTAATGGGTCGCTGCGGCCTGCGCCAGGCCGGCGAGGCCGAGGCCGGCGAGCAGGGTGGCGAAACGGGGCAACATGCTGGGCGATCTCCTATCGGACAGTTCTGGTGAGGAACGCGCGGACAGGCATCGCCGAGCCCCCGCGGCAGCAGCAGGGGCAACACTGATGGCCAATCCCGGACACCCCGCCGGTTGGTGAATGTAGGCCGGCAGGTCTCCTGACTGGTGCGTCATAGCCTGGCTCCGGCCTTCCCGGGCAATCACCCAGTGGCGTCGTTGGAGCAGGCTCGGCACCTACAGTTGCGGGGGCAGTTCCGTTTGGCCCGTTTGGTTGGGCCTGGGATTCCCTATTGATTCCGTGGATGGAAACCGGCGGCCGGCATGGTAGACCATCGCGCCGCCGGCTGAAAACGCTTTTCAGAAGTACTTCAGCCAGGCCATGTCGCGCCGCCGCGCCTTCAGCCGGGCGAACCAGCGCACTGGCAGGTACAGTGCAGACGCCAGCAGTACCGCGCCTAGCCACACGGCGGTGATTCCATCGAAACCGTAGTAGTCACCCTGATTGCGGCCATACAGCGCCACGCTGGCGAGGTAGAGCAGCTTCAGCACATACAGGTGCAGCAGGTAGAAGAACATCGGCGCTGCGCCGAATACTGCCAGGCCATTGATCCAGCGCGCCTGCCCGGCGCGTTCGAAGGCACGCAGCAACAGCAGGCCGCAACCCAGGGTCAACGCCAGGAACAGCAGCGACGGCGGGTACTTGGTGATGTTGAAGAAGCTCATCAGGGTTTGCGTAAGGCTAGGGTAAATGCTCCACGGTGCCTCGCCGTAGCCGTTGAACAGGCGCAGCACGACGAAGCCTAGCAGCGCTACCAGGCCGGCCAGCAGCAAGCGTTGCCGGCGCAGGCCGTTATCGCTGCTGCGGCCGAACCACGGGCCCAGGCCATAGCCCAGAACGATCACGCCGATCCACGGCAGTACCGGGTAGGAAGTGCGCAGGCGCAGGTTGTCGGAGACTTCCAGCCAGCCGCGATCATGCAGGATCGCCCAAGGTACATGCAGCGCCGATCCGACATCGAAGTGCACTGTGTCGAGCAGGTTATGCCCGGCGACCAGGATTGCACCCAGGGCGATCAGCGCGCCACGTGGCAGCCAGACCAGCAGCGACAAGGCCATCATGCTGATGCCGATGGCCCAGATCACCTGCAGGTAGATGACGCTGGGCGGCAGCTGGAAGGTCCAGGCGAAATTGACCAGGGTGAACTCCAGCACCACCAGGAACAGCCCGCGCTTGAACAGGAATGCCGAGACATCACTGCGGCCCTGGTGCTTCTCGCCGTACAGCCAGGCCGACAGGCCGGTCAGCAGGACGAACACCGGGGCGCACAGGTGGGCCAGGGTGCGGCTGAAGAACAGCGCGGGCTCGGTGCTGTCGATGGCCATCGGGTCGCTGACCTGGCGGTGCAGGAAAAAGGTTTCGCGCACGTGATCGAGAAGCATGAACAGGATCACCAGGCCGCGCAGGGCATCGATGCTCTGCAGGCGCTGGGTGAGCAGGGTGGGGGGGGCACTGGCGCTTGTCATGACGGGTCGCTGCTAGGAATGAATGTCAAATGAAACGTTATCTTATAACTAAATCGTCCCGGGTTGGTAGTGGTTTTTGCCTGCACCGGTCTCTTCGCCGGCACGCCCGTTCCCACAGGTACGGCGCCAGCCTGGCGAGCGGCCGATAGTTGTGGGGCGGGGCGTGACCGCGTGGAAGATGCGCTTAGCGCCCGCGGCGACGTGAAACCCGCGCCTCGATATTCTTGCGCCCGATCAGCAGCGGCGGTTTCTCCACCACCGGCTCATCCGCCAGCCACTTGTACATCACAAGGCAGTCCACCAGCCCCAGGCTGGCATGGCGATAGGCCCTGGGCAAACGGCCAACGGTTTCGAAGCCGAGCTTGTGCCAAAGTGCCACCGCCACCTCGTTGGTGGCGACCACCGAGTTGAACTGCAACGCCAGAAACCCCTCCTGGCGCGCCAGTTTCTGTGAGTGTTCGCACATCAAGCGCGCCACGCCCTGCCCACGGGCGCGCGCGCAGACCATGTAGCCGCAATTGCCCACGTGTGCTCCAGGCCCGGCGGCGTTGGGTTTGAGGTAGTACGAACCGAGCAATTCGCCGTCAGCCTCGGCGACCAGCGTGCGCAACGGCAGTTCCAGCCACAGCTGGCGCGCCTGCTCGAAGCTCAGCGCCGGGTCGAATGCGTAGGTTTCCCGGGCCTGGACGACAGCCTGGAAGGTGGGCCAGAAGCGTTCGAAGTCTTCGGCCGTCATGGGGCGGATGTGGATCATGCGGGTTCCTGCAAGGGCTGGGCCGCCCAGTCTGGTTGGCGCGGCGCCGTCGCGCAAGGGCGGCGACGCCGATTGCGCTCAGTCGCTGGCTTTGCCCACTGCATCCATGGCCCGTGCCGAGTAGACCAGCGCGGCACCGGCATTCATCGCCACGGCCACGCCGAGGGCCTCGGCGATTTCCTCGCGGCTGGCACCGTGCCTGACGGCTTGCTGCGAGTGCACGGCAATGCAGCCGTCGCAGCGGGTGGTCACCGCCACGGCGAGGGAAATCAGCTCGCGGGTCTTGGCGTCCAGGTGGTTGGTCTTGGCGCCAGCGCCGCTGGCGGTCATGTAGCCGGCAACGGTGTCGGGGGAAAGTTGCTTGAGATCGCCGATGCCGGCCATCAACTGCTTACGGTAGGCGTCCCAGTCCATCATGCTCATTGTCTTCACCTTGGTAAGGTTGCGAGTGGAGCTTTCAGGCTAGTCGAAGCGCGGGAAGTGAGACTTGTACTTTGGTGCTGGCCAGCTTTGAAGCGGCCGGGCATGGCCGCTTGCGCAATTGCCAGCGTGACGGTCAGATGTAGATGAACACCAGCACCAGTGCAGCGACGAACGCCCACTTTTCCAGGTAGTAGCGGGTGCGGTTACGCTTTTTCAGTGCTTTGCCCCGCTCGCGGATCTTGTAGATACGGGTGAACAGCCGGTTGATGCCACCAGTCTTGTCGCCAGCATCGTTGGGTGCGGCGGCCGCGGCCATGACGTTGCGGCTGAACCAACGGTTGAACGCGGTTGCCCAGCGGTACTTGAGCGGGCGTTCGACATCGCAGAACAGGATGATGCGGTTGTGCTCGGTGGTGTTGGCCGCATAGTGGATGTAGGTCTCGTCAAATACCACACCCTCGCCATCGCGCCAGGAGTACTTCTCGCCGTCCACGTCGATGTAGCAACCGTCATCGTTGGGCGTGTCGAGGCCGAGGTGGTAGCGGTACGAGCCGGCATACGGGTCACGGTGACGCACCAGTCTGGCGCCCGGTGGCAGGGTGGCGAACATCGCGGCCTTGACCGTGCCGATGCCTTTGAGCAGCTCGGTGGTGCGCGGGCACAGAGTCATTGCCGATGGGTGGCTTTCGCCGTACCACTTCAGGTAGAAGCGCTTCCAGCCGGTCTTGAAGAAGGAATTGAAACCGACGTCATCGTAATTGTCGGACTTCTTGATTTCGCCCACGTGCAGCAACTGGCGAGCCTCTTCGCGGATCTCCTGCCAGTGGTCCTGCAGCGTCTGCAGTTCCGGAAAGGCTTCCACCGGCAGGTAAGGTTTGGCCGGGTGTGTGGAAAACAGGTACAGGAAGCTGTTGACCGGGGCCAGGAAGCTGGAGTGATCGCCCAGCTGACGGGTCAGCTTGTGGCGTACCCGACCGCGCAGGTGAACATAGGCGATCGAGAGGACGAAGAGGAGTACGAGTGCAATTTTCATGGACGTTTACTTGTCGAAAAATGGCCATGCGCCATGGCATTAGCCCACCAGCATAAACAATCATGGGGGTAGTTTGTATCAATTGTTACGAAACACCGGGGCGACTTAGGTGTAATACCCTACAGTCTTGCGCAAACGTTTCGTGCTAGGGAGTTCCCATGATTCAGGATGTACGAAGCACTGGCACCCCCTTCAAGCGGCTGTTCTTCGCGTTGCCGGTAGGCGATTCCCAGCGACGGGCGCTGGCCCAGTGGCGACGCAGCCTGAACTTGCGCAGCGGCAAGCCGGTGCCGGCTGCCAATTTCCATGTGACGCTGCTGTTTCTCGGCGATGTGGATGTCGCCCAGGTGCCCGCGATCTGCGCGGCGGTCGATAAACTGGCGCTACCCGCCACACCAGCTCGCCTGCTACTCGATCGTTTGCAGGTGTGGCAGCGGGCCAACGCCCTGGTACTGGAGGCACAGCAACCACCTGGCGCGCTGTTGCAATTGGTGTACGGCCTGCAGCAGGCGCTGTTGCCGCTAGGGATGGAAGCGGCCAGCCGCGACTATCGCCCGCACCTGACACTGGCAAGGGATTTTCGCGGCCAGCCGCCAGAGGCCGGCAGCGCGCCGGATTTCTACCTCGCTGTCCGCCATTTCACCCTCTACGAGTCGCGCAAGGGTGCCTACTGGCCATTGGCGCAGTGGCCGCTGTCGTACTGATTCAGGCCGCCACCTCGCAATCTGCGAACAAGCGTTCACCCAGTGCATGTGCCGTGCGCAAGTGTGGGGTCGGGTCCATGCCTTCGCTATCGTCCAGCAGGTTGGAGCTGAGCACCTCGGCGCCGCAATAGTCGAAGATGCCGTGCTCGATCTGCACGCGCATCGCTTCGCCATAACCATGCCGTTCAAAGGTGCCACGGTCGGCGCCGGCGACGCCGACCAGGTGCACCTTCATGCCGCGCAATTTCTTCACGGTGGTGCTGCCGTCAAAATCGAACGCCCAACCGTTGCTGAACACCCGTTCAACCCAGCCTTTGAGCAGGGCTGGCAGTGACCACCAGTAGATCGGGTATACCAGTACCAGTGCATCGGCGCGATCGATACGTGCCTGCTCCTTGCGGACATCCGTCGGCGGGGCGGCCAGCCGGCGGTGCACGGCATGGTCGGCCAGGCCGAACCGCGGGTCGAAACCTTCACTGGCCAGGTCGGCGATTTCGCTGCTGTGGCCGGCTTTGGCCAGGCCATTGGCGACCTGCCGGGCCAGGGCGTGTGTCAGTGAGTGTGGGTCGTGATGACCGACAACGATCAAGGCGTGCATGATGAACACTCCAGAACGGGGATGCAGGATCACCTTCAGCGCTATATACTCAAGGTAAGTTACGTTTAGTAAGTTACTTTTGGTAGGTAGGCGATGTCAAGCGATCATCCAACCCGCTCGCGCAAGCGCCTCAGCCGCGAAGAGCGCCGTCGCCAGTTGCTCGATGTGGCTTGGCAGCTGGTACGCGAGGAGGGCACCGATGCCCTTGGCCTGGGCCGTCTGGCCGAGCAGGCGGGGGTGACCAAGCCGGTGGTCTATGACCATTTCGAAACCCGTACCGGGCTGCTGGTGGCGCTGTATCAGGAATACGATGCCCGCCAGTCTCGGATGCTGGAGCAGGCCCTGGCGCGCTGTGACGCCAGCCTGGCCAGCCGCGCCTGGGTGATTGCCGAAGCCTACGTCGACTGCGCGATGAGCCAGGGGCTGGAAATACCTGGCGTCTCGGCCGCGTTGGCCGGTTCGCCGGAGATGGAAGCGCTCAAGCGGGCCTATGAGCAGCCATTCCTGGACAAGTGCCGGGAGGCACTGGCCGGTTTTTCGCCCAGCGGTACCGTCGGGGCCGCTGGCATGCGCCTGTTGGTGGGGGCGGCAGATGCCTTGTCCCAGGCGGCTGCGGCGGGAGAACTGGAGGCTGAGGCGGCCAAGGCCGAACTGCAGGCCGCCATCATGGCGATGGTCGAGCGCCAGTGAAGGCTTGAAATTGCCCGGCTGCAAAGCCCATCACATCAAACCGGCAAGCTTTGATAGGGTAATTCGTCTCCGGGGCTGCGGTTGAACTGGCGTTTGTATTCGCGGCTGAACTGCGAGGTGCTCTGATACCCCACCCGGTGTGCGGCCTGAGCCACCCCCAGGCCTTCTCCAATCAGCATCTGCTGTGCCTTGAGCAACCGCAGGCGCTTGAGGTATTGCATCGGCGCCATATCAGTGCAGCGCTTGAAATGCTCGTGGAAGGTTGAAACGCTCATGTTGGCGCGCGCGGCCAGCGCTTCCACGCTCAGTGGCTCGGCATAGCGCTCGCGCAAGTGGGCGAGGGCGGCGCCAATGCGCGCGAAATGCCCCTGTTGCTCGACCAGTGCCCGCAACACATCCGCCTGCGGGCCACGCAAGGCGGTATACAGCACTTCGCGTACCCGTGCCGGGCCCAGCACCTTGGCATCCATTGGGTCCTGCAGGCAGCGCAACAGCCGCTCCACGCAGTCGCGCATCGGTGCATCCAGGGCCGCCGAGGTCATCGATTGCGGGGTTTGCGCCTGCATTGCTGCATGGGTGCCAAGGTTCATGCTTTGTACCAGCTCTCCCAGCACGCCACGGTCGATGTGCACCGCCACGCCCAACAACGGCGCTTCGGGGGTGGCGAAGGTTTCACACATGAACGGCACCGACAAGGCCTGCACCAGATAATGCCCGGCACCGTACTCCAGGGTGCGCAGCCCCAGGCGCGCGAGCTTGCTGCCCTGGGCCAGGATCATCAGGCTGGGTTCGTAGATCTGCGGGCTGCTGGCCACATAGTGGTCCCAGCTCAGGACCTGGACTTGGGGAAGGCAGGTGGGCACGAAGCCCGGACGCGTGGCGAGGCTGCGGATCAGTGCGCAAAGCGACGCATTGGCATCGACGTGGCGGGTCAATTGCATGATGGACCAGGGCAGAGAATCAGACAGTTTGATCATCGCAGATTGTAGGCTGGGCGCCAGCTGCGGCAGCACATTTTCGGAGAAACAGGCATGAATGCCGGAGGATCAGCGGTGGGCGGGGCGGTACATGGCGGGCAAAATCCGCCGCCTGAATCGTTTCACTCCACAGCGAGGCCCTGTATGTACACTGCCATCGGTTACGCCGCCCAGACGCCAACCAGCCCCCTGGCCCCCATGACCTTCGAACGCCGCAGCCCGCGCCCGGACGACGTCGCCATCGAAATCCTGTATTGCGGCGTGTGCCACTCCGACATCCACCAGGCACGCAACGAATGGGGCATTGCCGTCTATCCGCTGATGCCTGGCCACGAGATCATCGGCCGCGTCACCGCAGTGGGGGACAAGGTGACTGCGCACAAGGTCGGTGACCTGGTTGGCGTAGGCTGCATGGTCGACGCCTGTCGCCATTGCGAAGCCTGCGCCAAGGACCTGGAGCAGTACTGCCTGGAAGGCCCGACCATGACCTACGCCACCCCGGACCGGGTCGACGGCAGCAATACCATGGGTGGGTACTCCAGCAGCATCGTGGTCAGCGAGCATTTCGTGCTGCGCATCCCGGCCGGCATGGACCTGCCCAGCGCGGCCCCGATCCTGTGTGCCGGTATCACCACCTATTCGCCACTGAAGCACCATGGCGTCGGCCCCGGCCACAAGGTCGGCATTCTCGGCATGGGCGGCCTGGGCCACATGGGTATCAAGCTGGCCAAGGCCCTGGGCGCCGAGGTCACGCTGTTCACCCGTTCGCAGGCCAAGGCCGACGAGGCGCGTCGCCAGGGCGCCGACCATGTCATCGTGTCCACCGATGCCGAGCAGATGTGCGCGGCTGCCGGGCGGTTCGATTTCCTGCTCGACACCATCCCGGTCCAGCATGACCTCAATCCCTATCTGGAAACCCTGAAGTTCGATGGCGTGCATATTCTGGTGGGCCTGATCGAACCGATCGACCCGGCGCTGCATGCGGCCAATCTGGTGTTGAAGCGTCGGGTGCTGGCCGGATCTCTGATCGGCGGGATTGCCGAAACCCAGGAAGTGCTGGATTTCTGTGCTGAGCACGACATTCGCTGTGATATCGAACTACTGGATATCCGCACCATCAACCAGGCCTACGAGCGGATGATTGCCGGCGATGTGAAGTACCGGTTCGTCATCGACATGGCCACACTCCAGGGCTGATCGAACACTTGCCTGGCGGCCTCGTCGCGGGCACGCCCGCTGCCACAGGGCCAGTGCCGATGGAAGCGGGCCAGCGCGTGCGGTTACCAGGCCAGCGGCTTGTCCCAGCCTTTCCAGAACAACCAGCGCCGCACCTCGCCATGTGCTCCGGTGCCAATCTGCCAGGCTGGCCGCTGGCTATCCAGTGCAATCAGCGAAACGAACCCGGCATGGCTGGCCGCCACCAGCGTCCGCCCGTCGGCACTGATATCCATGGCACTGATGGTCGAGCCCAGGTAATGCTGCCAGTGCTCCACGCCATCTTCACCAAATGCCCGCAGGTAACCATAGGCATCCCCGACGATGTATTCGCCATCGCGCGCCACGGCGGCATATACCCGTGCACCGTCCTGCACCTGTGGGGTAAGCGGGTCCTGGCTGTAGTAATCGGTATCCAGCCCCGGCAGGTCGGCCACCCTGACCGCCAGTGTGGCACCGCTGTAGAAATGGCACGCGTTGAGTATCAGCTGGTCCCCTGTGCGGTTGAACAGGGCGAAGTGCGGGTATTCACTGGCAGGCCCGATTGTGGCTACGGGCCTGAGCTGGTCGTCCAGCACCAGGTGGCGGCTTCCCTGCTCACCGATCACGATCAAGCGGCCATCCGCCGACACCGCTCCGTGCTCCATGCTCAGCCCCAGGCTGATGTCGTCCGGGTCGCTGCCTTCGGCCAGTTCATCGAGTACCCGTGCTTGCTGCGGCAGCAGCCGGGTCGCGCCCTGGCTGGTAAGCAGGAAGATACCCTCGGCACTCACCAGCAATACCCGCTGGCCATCCGGGAAGGGGATCAGTGCGGTGGGGGTGGGCGGTAGCTCGAACGGCTCGAACGGGTAACCTGGCGGCAACCCCTCCAGCCCCGTTGGCCAGGCCAGCCGCTGCACCTGGCGACCGCCCCAGCCATCGGTCACGCGTACGCCTTCGGCATTGGCTAACGCGAAGTAGCGACGCCCAGGGCAGCGGCCGAAATGCTCGACACCAATCACCGGCGTTATCCCGAGGTCATCGATACGCACGACCTGGCCTTTTTCATAGGGCATGCCAATGCGCGCCAGCAGGCTGCCGTCATCCAGCAGCAGGAGGCTGCTGATAGCCTGGCCGTGGGTATCGAGCAACGGCACCAAGGGATGGTGCGCAGGCGGCCAGGCCTCGCGGAAGGCCCGGCGCTGCTGGTCATCGACGCCGGGGCGGTTGGCCGCCTGCAGGGCTGCCAGCCAGGCCTCCAGCAAGTGCTCGGTCGCGGCGGCCTGCGGTGCTTCGAGGTGGTCCCAGCCGTGCGCGCGGCCCTGCGTGACGTAGTCATTGACGGCCTGGGCATAGGCGGTGACTGCCTGCAGCCACTGCTGTTGGGGAAGTTGCTTGTCCATGCGTGGGAAAGGCTCCTGGTTGCACACGCGTCTCACATGAAGCGCGCATGGTACCCCTTCTGCCTGCCCCGCGGTTGTGAGGCCCGGATGTGACGCGTACCATGCCGGGCATTCCTTCCAATAACAAAGCGTACGTCGACACCGGTGCAACCGGGTGGCCGGCGCGCGGTCTGTTGCCTTGTCTGCGGAGAACCGGTTTCAACCCATGAATGGACCCATACCCACCCACATGCCCCCCACAGCAGGCAACGGCAGCTGGCTGAGCGTGATTGCCCTGGCCCTGGCGGCGTTCATCTTCAATACCACCGAGTTCGTCCCGGTGGCGCTGCTCAGCGACATCGGCCGCAGCTTCGCCATGAGCACCGCCCAGGTCGGCCTGATGCTGACCATCTACGCCTGGGTGGTGGCGCTGGCCTCGTTGCCGATGATGCTGCTGACCCGCAACATCGAGCGGCGGCGCCTGTTGCTGCTGGTGTTCCTGGTGTTCATTGTCAGCCACCTGCTGTCGTGGCTGGCACAGAGCTTTGCCATGTTGCTGGTCAGCCGTATCGGCATTGCCCTGGCGCATGCGGTGTTCTGGGCCATCACGGCCTCGCTGGCGGTGCGTGTGGCGCCGCCGGGCCAGCAGGCCAAGGCGCTGGGCCTGTTGGCTACGGGCACTACGCTGGCCATGGTCCTGGGTATCCCGCTGGGCCGTGTGGTGGGTGAGGCGTTGGGCTGGCGGGTGACTTTCCTGAGCATTGCTGGCGTGGCGCTGGCGACCATGTTGTGCCTGATGAAGTCGCTGCCACTGCTGCCCAGCCAGAACTCCGGCTCGTTGCGTAGCCTGCCGATCCTGTTCAAGCGCCCGGCGCTGATGATCACCTATGTGCTGGTGACGTTGGTGATTACCGCGCAGTTCACCGCCTACAGCTACATCGAACCGTTCGCCCTGCACGTGGCACAGATCGGCGGTGAACGCACCACCTTGCTATTGCTGCTGTTCGGTGGCGCCGGGGTATTCGGCTCGTTGCTGTTCAGCCGTTACAGCGATCGCTTCCCGCATGGCTTCCTGGTCGGTTCGATCGGCCTGCTGGCGGCCTGCCTGCTGCTACTGTTGCCGCTGTCGGGCAACTTCTACGTGTTCGCCGTGCTGAGCATGTTCTGGGGGGTGGCAATCCTCAGCTTCAGTCTGTCGCTGCAGTCCAAGACCCTGAAGCTGGCCTCCGATGCCACCGACGTGGCCATGGCGTTGTTCTCGGGTATCTACAACATCGGCATCGGCGGTGGCGCGTTACTGGGCAGTATCGTCAGCAGCCAGCTGGATGTAGCGGACATCGGCCTGGTAGGCGGTAGTGTGGCCGTGCTGGGCCTGCTGCTGGCCATTGCCAGCGGCAGGCGGTTCCGTGAGGCGCTGGGCGGGATGCCTGGGCATTCCTGAATGCGCCCCGGAAAGCTCAAACCAATACGCCAGCCCATGCAGCAATCAATAACATCCCGGCCAATACCTGGTTGAACAGCTGCCACCGCTGCGGCGCCTGCAACCACCGCGCGCTGCCTGCCCCCAGCAGCGCCCATGCCGTCATGCTCGGCAAGGCGATCAGCAGGAACACCAGCGCCAGTTGCCACACCGGTCGCGACGGTGCGGCAAATACCCCGATCACCGCCACGGCCATCAGCCACACCTTGGGGTTCACCACTTGCAACGCGGCCGCACTGAGCGCACTCAAACCTTGTACCGTGGCCGCCTGCAGCGGGGCGGCGGCACTGCGCAGCATCTTCCACGCCAGCCAGCTCAGCCACAGCACTCCGGCGCCGCTCATCAACTGCTGGGCCTGCGGGTGGCGCAGCAGCAGCTCACCCAGCCCCAGGCCGACCATCAGCACGATCGCGGCAGCTGCGCCACAGGCTGCCACGATCGGCGCCAGGCTCGCGCGCAGGCCGGCGCGGGCGCCATGGGCAAGGATCAACAGGTTGGTCGGCCCGGGGCTGATGCTGGACACCAGGGCGAACAGGATGAAAGGCAACAGCGACTGCGTCATGATCAAGGGCTCCGGATGAACGAAGCACCATGCTGGCTGGCTGCGGCCGTTCAGTCTGGAAGGTTTGAGCAGCGCTTGCGGTAGTCGGCCGGGGTCAGCCGGTAGGCGCGGCGGAACCAGCGCCCCAGGTGGCTCTGGTCGGCAAAGCCCAGGGCCATGGCCACCTCGGAGGGCGTCTGGCCCTCGGCGAGCAGGCGCCGCGCGCGGGCCAGGCGCAGCTGGATCAGGTAGGCGTGCGGCGCCAGGCCGTACGCGGCCTTGAACGCGCGCGTCAGGCGGAAGCGGTCGATGCCACAGGCCTGAGCCAGGTCTTCCAGGCCAATGTCGCGCCCCAGGTTGGCGTGCAGGTAATCCCGCGCCCGCTGTGCAGTCAGCGGCAGGCGCGGGTCGGGGTCGATGTGCCGGCGCCAGTGCAGATGGCGCGTCAGGCAGCCCAGCAGGTCGTCCATGGCCGTCTGGCGCACAATGCGCCAGTCCTGCTCGTGCACGGCGCGGAAGGCGAGGGCGGTGGCCCGGGCCAGGCGCGCGTCCTGGCACAGGGTATCGGCAAAGCTGGGCAGGCTGTCGCCTGGCACGTGCTCGAACAGCGCCCGCAGCTGCTGGTCGAGCCAGGCTGGCTGCAGGTACAGCGTCGAATAGGTGAAGCCTTCCGCAGTCGGTGCCAGGCCGTCGTGGATGTCGCCGGGCTCGAGCAGAAACACCTGCCCCGGTGTACTGCGATGGCGCACCCGGCGACAGTTGAACTGCTGCACACCCTGTTCGGTCACGCCGACCAGGAAGCTGTCGTGCCAGTGCGGGTCGTAGGCATGCCCGACGAAATGCGCGCGGACCGACTCGATGCCGGTATCGGCGTCCTGTCTAAGGTCGATCCAGTTACTCATTGGCGGCGTGCCCTGGCGGAAATCACTACCTTAGCGTAATGGCCTGGCTCAGTCTGGAACGATTGTGCAGCCGTTGCTCAGGGCCCGTGTGCGCAGGGCCTCGAAGCGTTCGCGCAGCCACAGATGCAATTGCCTGATGGCGGGCGTGAGTTGCTTGCGGTGCGGACATACCAGGGCGACCGGGGCAGCCTCACCGAGGTGCTCGGGCAGGATGATTTCCAGTTCGCCGGCTACCACGTTGGCGCTCACGTCCAGCCACGACTTGTAGACGATACCTTCGCCTTGCAGGGCCAGGCGGCGGATCACGTCGGCATCGTCGCTGACCAGCGGTCCGCGCACCTGCACGGTATGGCTGCCCACCCGCCATTTGTCGTAGACCCGGTTGTGCTGCATGTACAGCAGGCAGGCGTGCTGTTGCAGAGCTTCTGGTGTGAGCGGGCGGCCGTGGCGGGCCAGGTACTCGGGTGAAGCGACCAACACCCGGCGGTTCCAGTCGGCCAGCGGCAGGGCAATGTAGTTGGCGTCCTGGTTGAGGCCGTAGCGAATGGCCACGTCCACCGGGTCGCGGTTGAGGTCGGCGATCTGGTCGGACAGGAAGAAGCGCAGGTGCAGCGCCGGATGCTCGCGACGAAAGGCGCTCAGCCACGGCAGCAGCATGTTGCGGCCCAGGTCTGAAGGTGCCGACACCTGCAGGATGCCGCGCAGCACGCTGGAGTTGCCATGCAGGTCTTCGCGGCCCTGGCGCAGGCTTTCCAGCACATTCACCGCAGTCGGCAGATACAGCTCGCCTTCGGCTGTCAGGCGCAGGCTGCGGGTGGTGCGGGCGAACAGGCGTACATCAAGGTCGCGTTCCAGGCGCTTGATCGCGGCGGCCACCTGGCCGGGCAACAGGTCGGACTCGTGGGCGGCGGCAGTGAAACTGCCCAGCACGCTGCTGCGGACAAACAGTTCGAGGTCGGCGAGGCGCAGCATTTTCACTCCTAGAATTAAAGTGTTGTTACATTGTGCCGGTTTTTCTTTTTTGCGGGGAAGATAGGATTGCCGGCACATCCCCCGTTCGTTTCAGGAGTTGCTGCATGGATACCGTCTCGCTGGCCAAGCGCCGCTACACCACCAAAGCCTACGACGCCTCGCGCCGCATTCCCCAGGCCACTGTCGACGCTTTGCTCGAGCAACTGCGGCACAGCCCGTCTTCGGTCAATTCGCAGCCGTGGCATTTCATCGTTGCTGACACTGCCGAAGGCAAGGCCCGCCTGGCCAAGAGCACTGCGGAACGGTTTGCCTACAACTCGCCGAAGATCCTCGATGCGTCGCACGTGATCGTATTCTGTACCCGCACCGAGATGACCGAGGCCCACCTGAACGCCCTGCTCGAGCAGGAGGCAGCGGATGGGCGTTTCCGCGATGAGCAGGCGCGCGCCGCGCAGAACCAGAGCCGCCGGCACTACGTCGACCTGCACCGTTTTGACCAGAAAGACCTGCAGCACTGGATGGAAAAGCAGACCTACCTTGCATTCGGGACGGCCATGCTGGGGGCTGCAGCCCATGGCCTGGACGCGACACCGATCGAGGGCTTTGACAGCAAGATCCTCGATGCCGAACTGGGCTTGCGTGAACGCGGGTTCACCAGCGTGGTGATCCTCAGCCTGGGTTATCGCAGCGAGACGGATTTCAATGCCGGGCTGAACAAGTCGCGCCTGCCAGCTTCGCAGGTGTTCACCTTCCTGTGACATTTGCCGGGGCCGCTCTGCGGCCCGGCCATTTACCAAGGAGGTGCGCTCGACCGCTCGGCATCCTGGTTGGCAAGCGCCCGGCATATACCGCATACTTGTCGGCAAACGCCGGAAAGGAGCTTGCCATGCTTGCCGAAGTGCTTCGCGACAACGGTTACCACGAGTACCGGGCGCGCCTGCATGCGCTGCTGGAAATCCCCGAGCTTGCCAGTGATTTCGAGATCCACACGCGCATCACCCATGGTTTTGCCGCCACCTGGTTGGTAAAGCTGACCGAGCTCGGCGTGTTCACGCCAGTGGAGCGTGACCAGATCATTCCGCTACGCACCCTGAAGTCCCGCATCCAGCGTGACCAGCCGCTGACTGTCGAGGAAAGTGACCGGCTGTTCCGCTCGGCGCACATCACCGCCATGGCCGAAGCCGTGTTCGGCGACGCGGTCAAGGCCAAGCGCTGGCTGTCCAAGCCCAAGGAACGCTTTTCGGGGCTGACGCCGATGCAGATGCTCACCACCCAGCAAGGCACCACCCAGGTCGAGGAAATGCTGCTGCAGATCGCCGAAGGCTTTGGCTTGTGATCCTGTGGCGTATCAGCGCCTACGCGGACCTGAGCGGCACCGGCGGTTTGCGTGTCAGCGGCCGCTGGCACCAGGCTGGCCGGCCAGTGGTGTATGCCGCCACCAGCCCGGCCGGGGCCATGCTCGAGGTGCTGGTACACCTGGAGATCGACCCCGAGGATTTTCCCACTACCATGCGCTTGCTGCGCATCGAGTTGCCCGACACGGTTTCGCAAGCGCACCTGCCACCTTTGCAGCCCGGCTGGTCGACGCAGATCGAATTTACCCGGGGCCTGGGCAATCGTTTCCTCGATGACTGTTCGGCATTGCTGCTGCCGGTGCCCAGCGCGATCATGCCCAGAACTACCAATTACCTGTTCAACCCACGGCATCCGCAGGCGCACAGTGCCAGGCTCGAAGTCGAGGACTTCACCCCGGACAGCCGGCTGTTCTAGGGCGTGCCTACCAGAGCGCCGCCGCTGCCGCCGCCAGCACCCTGGCAAACACTTCGATCGCCTTGTCCACTTCAGCCGTGTTGCTGAAACGCCCGATGCTCAGGCGCACGCTATTGCGTGCCCGGCGTTCGTCCAGCCCCAGTGCCAGCAGCACGTGCGAGGCCGCATTGCTTGCCGAATTGCACGCGGAGGTGCTCGACAATGCCAGCTCGCTGGCCAGTGCTGCACTGTTGAAACGCGGGTTGTCGATGCACAGGTTCAGCAAATGCGGAATGCGCTGGTGGGCGCAGCCATTGAGGGTGACGCCAGGCAGCGCCAACAGGCCCTCGCGCAGGCGCCCGGCCAACTGCTCGAGGCGCTGGTACTCGCTATCACCGGGCTGGCCGGCCAGGGCAAAAGCGCTGCCCATGCCGACGATCTGGTGGGTTGCCAGGGTACCGGATCGCAGCCCCTGCTCATGCCCGCCGCCGTGCATCTGCGCGCACATCAGCGGGCGCGCGCGCGGCCCGACGTAGAGTGCACCGATACCTTTGGGGCCATATACCTTGTGCGCCGAAAACGACATCAGGTCCACGGCCATCACGCTCAGGTCGATGGCCAGTTTGCCCACCGCCTGCGCCGCGTCCACGTGCAGCAGGGCCCCGTGGGTGCGCACCTGTTCGCCAATCGTGGCGACGTCAGTGAGCGTACCCAGCTCGTTGTTGACCGCCATCAGCGACACCAGCCGAGTGTCGGCGCGCAACGCCGCCCGCACGGCTGCAGGCTGGATCAGGCCTGCAGCATCCGCTGCCAGGCGGGTGACGGCCCAGCCCTGGCGCTCCAGCTCGGCCACGGTGTCGAGCACGGCCTTGTGTTCCAGCTGGCTGGTGATCAGGTGCCCGGGCTTGCCGAGGCCTTGAGCGATGCCCTTGAGCGCCAGGTTGTTGGATTCGGTCGCACCTGAAGTCCAGACCAGTGCGTCAGCCTGCGCGCCGACGCGTTCGGCCACTTGCTGACGGGCCTGCTCGACAGCCTGACGGGCGGCCTGGCCGAAGGCGTGGCCAGTGGAGGCCGGGTTGCCGAAGTTGGCCTGGCTGCCGAGGCAGGCGAGCATGGTTTCGATGACCCGGTCGTCGACCGGAGTGGTGGCGGCGTAGTCGAAGTAGAGCGGGGCGCTAGGCATTGGGCGGGTCCGTGTCTGCTGCCGTGAAATCGGCGATCGTTGGAGCAAGCGTACCCGCCACTTCGGCGATGGTTTTCGCTTCTTGCGGCCTTTTTTCCAAATCATCGAACAGATAATTCTACCTGTTGATAAATTCGTAGAAAAATTTTCTCTCGGCTGCCTGCGGTTCACCCAAAGCCCAATGGGCTATCCCTTCAGGCCGCTGTCAGCGCCTTCTCTTCCTCGGCGACGACGCGTTCGCACAACTCGGTGATCTGTTCACGCATCCAGCGGTTGGCCGGGTCCTGGTCGGTGCTTTCATGCCAGTACAAGTGGGTCTCCAGTGCCGGCACTTCCACCGGCAGTGGCTGGTAGCGCAACTGATGACGGCGGGCGAAGCGCTCGGGGACGGTCATTGCCATGTCGGTCTGTTGCAGTACCTGCGAGGCCATCAGGTAATGCTGCGAACGCAAGGCAACCTTGCGTTGCACGCCCATCTTGCCCAGGGCCAGGTCGACATAGCCCAGGCCGTTGCGGCGGCTGGAGATATGGATATGGGTCATGCCCAGGTAGCTTTCGAGGGTCAGTTTGCTGTCTGCCAATGGGTGGCCCTGGCGCAGGGCGCAGACATAGCGATCCTGCATCAGCTTGACATGGCGGACTTGCGGGTCGGTATTCAATGGCGCGTCGATGGCGAAGTCCAGGCGGCCGGCGGCCAGTTCCTTGGTGGTCTCGCGGCGCTTGCACAGGAAGCTTTCGATCAGTACCGCCGGTGCCAGGCGGCGCAGGCGCTGGAACAGCGGCGGCAGGATGACCGCCTCGGTCAGGTCGGTCATGCTGATGCGGAAAGTCTTGTTGGCCTGTTGCGGGTTGAAGATGCGGCTTTCCTGCACCGAAGTGCGCAGCAGCGCCAGGGCGTTGCGCACCGGGCCGATGATGTTCTGCGCCATGGGCGTGGGCACCATGCCTTGCGCGGTGCGCACGAACAGCGGGTCGTTGAAGGTTTCGCGCAGCCGCGAAAGGGCGTTGGACACCGCCGGCTGGGTGATGCCGACAATCTGCCCGGCGCGGGTCAGGTTGGCTTCGGTGTAGATCGCATCGAACACGATGAACAGGTTGAGGTCGACCTTGCTGAGGTTCATGGGCGCCGCTCTTTGTTGGAATTATCGGCCGATCATATATCGGTTATGAATGTTTATACACGCGGAAAATAGACTAGGTGGATGGGGCAGGCTGCTCTAGGCTCTGCCCCATGTACTTTGAACCGTGAAGGTAGCCCCGATGGATTTCGCCTATTCGCCCAAGGTCCAGGCACTGCGTGAGCGCGTCAGCGCGTTCATGGACGCCCATGTCTACCCCGCCGAGGCGGTGTTCGAGCAGCAGGTCGCCGAGGGCGACCGCTGGCAGCCCACTGCGATCATGGAGGAACTCAAGGCCAGGGCCCGTGCCGAGGGGCTGTGGAACCTGTTTCTGCCTGAATCGGAATACGGTGCCGGGCTTGGCAACCTGGAATATGCCCCGCTGGCAGAGATCATGGGCCGCTCGTTGCTCGGGCCAGAGCCGTTCAACTGTTCGGCACCGGACACCGGTAACATGGAAGTGCTGGTGCGTTACGGCAGCGAAGCGCAGAAACGTCAGTGGCTGGAGCCGCTGTTGCGCGGCGAGATCCGTTCGGCATTCGCCATGACCGAACCAGACGTGGCCTCTTCGGACGCTACCAACATGGCGGCCACGGCTGTGCGTGACGGTGACGAATGGGTGATCAATGGCCGCAAGTGGTGGACCTCGGGCGCCTGCGATCCCCGCTGCAAAGTGATGATCTTCATGGGCCTGTCCGACCCGCAGGGGCCACGCCACCAGCAGCATTCGATGGTGCTGGTGCCCACCGATGCGCCCGGGGTGAAGATCGTTCGGCCGCTGCCGGTGTTCGGCTATGACGACGCGCCCCACGGCCATGCCGAAGTCCTCTTTGAAAACGTGCGGGTGCCGTACGAAAACGTCATCCTCGGCGAAGGCCGCGGCTTCGAAATTGCCCAGGGGCGTCTTGGCCCGGGCCGTATCCACCACTGCATGCGCTCGATCGGCATGGCCGAACGCGCATTGGAGCTGATGTGCAAACGCGCGGTGGAGCGCACCGCTTTCGGCCAGCCGCTGGCGCGCCTGGGCGGCAACGTCGACAAGATTGCCGACTCGCGCATGGAGATCGACATGGCCCGGCTGCTGACGCTGAAAGCGGCGTACATGATGGATACGGTCGGCAACAAGGTGGCGCGCAGCGAGATTGCACAGATCAAGGTGGTGGCGCCGAACGTGGCGTTGCAGGTGATCGACCGGGCGATCCAGATCCATGGCGGGGCTGGGGTGAGCGGCGACTTCCCGCTGGCCTACATGTATGCCATGCAGCGTACCCTGCGCCTGGCCGACGGGCCGGACGAGGTGCACCGGGCGGCGATTGGCAAGTATGAAATCGGCAAGCACATGCCGGTGCGCAAGGGGCACGGCGAGCAGTGATTCTGCCCGCCGGCGTCGAGCGCTTCGCGGCTACGCCTGCGCCATTGAAGCGGCGCAGCCAGGCTAGCGGCTGGAACGGCTGTTGGTGTTTTCCGGTGTCGCCCTGGTGGGGCGGTGCAGGTGGGCGCCGGTCGGGTCGACGATCTGGATCACATCGCCCCGTTGCCAGCCGTTGGCCTGCGGGTCTGGCGTGGGTACCCTGATGTCGGCCCGTTGCGCCTTGCTTTTGGCCGCATCGATACCCAGGCGCCGGTTGCGTTGCTCGACCATGGCAGGGTTGGCCTGGCCATCGGCGGTAAAGCCCATCATCAATTGCGGGACGCCGAGCGGCAGCGCCTTGTCCTGGTCGGTGTGCCAGGTATGCCAGGTTTTTCCATAGGTATGCGCCAGGCGCTGCATCAGCGCGTGCTCTGCCGGTGCGGGGATGCCTGGCGCAACCAACTGGCCAGACGATACTTCATGGCCATGGCTGTGCCACATGGCTTTCTCCTTTGCCGGCAAGTGGCTGAACAGCTTCTGGTCGATGATGTACTCGACACCCATGATCTTGGCACTACGGGTATTGCCGTCGTAGATCACGCACTGGATGGCATCCTCGCTCAGCACCGAGCAGTAATGGTGGGCTTCCATCTGGATGTCGGGGTGGCCATTGTAGAAGTGGAAGCCATCCAGATAGGCATTGAGCGCTTCGATGGGGGGCTTGTCCTGCAACAGCGCTGCGCCTGCCTCCAGCAGTTTGGTGGTTCCGGACTCGGCGTTTCCGGGTGCGTCGACCGGCGATACTGTTCGGGGCGTCGAGCAGCCCCAGAGGGCGAGACAGGCGGCTGAAAGGCCCAGGCAGCATGTGATGAACTTCATGTAATCGGTCTCCATGGGGTGTGGGCAGAAGACCGCCAGTTGCTGCATAACATTGAATTTACGGGACGGGCGGTACGGCTGGTGCAATGGCCTGGAACTTACTCCTTGGCCGGCTGCACTGATCTGTTGTCAACCCAGACAATCCAGGCCGTCCTGAGGAAGGTACCGCTAATGTCCCGTCTTGCAGAATTCCGCCAGCTGGAACAGAAACTGGCTGCTCAACTTGCCGAACTGGAAGCCATGAAAGGCAGCCCCGAACTGCAAAGAGAAATCGAGTTCGAAACCAAGCTGCGCAACTTGTTGGCCAAGTATGAGTTCAGCCTGCGCGACATCATCAGCCTGCTGGATCCGCAAGGCGGTCGGCGCCCGGCCCAGCCCGCCGTTGCGCCGAAAGCCAGGCGTCGCGCGCGCCAGGTGAAACAGTACAAGAACCCGCATACGGGGGAGGTGATCGAAACCAAGGGCGGCAACCACGCGAAGATGAAGGCCTGGAAAGCTGAACATGGCGCTGATGAAGTTGAGAACTGGCTGGTTCGTTAGCCTGCCCAGGCAGGTGAAGCCAGGCGAAACTGCAAGCTTGGCCAGCCCGTAGGAAACTTCTGATTTTTGACTCCCTGTCCTCGAAGCCCCCCTGCGGATGCTAGGTTTCCATCCCTGAACCGGGTACAGGGAACTTGTGGATGCGCGTCAATCTGGAGGGAAGAGGGCAGGCAGTCGATGGTGATGTCACCACTACGGGTGCTGTCTGTATTGCGACGAACGCCGGCTATCTCGCCGAGGGTCGAATGGTGCTTCGCGAAGGTGACCGCACCACGCCATGCCCGCTCTGCGGGCAGGTGGGCACTGTCGCCGAAGGCGTGGACCACTTTATTTCCGGCGGCCAGCGGGTGGCCGTGGACGGTGCGCTGGTGCTCTGTGGCTGCCCGCCGGGCAGTAATCGGGTTGTCGCACCGTTGCATGAGGCACCGCCGTCTACGCAGCCTGTTGCGGGCCGGGCCAATACCCACTTTGCCGAGCCGTCAAACGTCTTGTACCCCGAACACTTCTCCCAACCGGTAGTGGGGGCGTTGCCCGGTACGCTGGAGCCCGGGTTCTACGTAGTGCCACGGCGCATGTCGTTCGCGCAGGTGCTGCTGCAATTGGCCGAGCACGATGCCACGTTGCCAATCTCACGGCTGCAGCGGCTCAACCCGACGTTTGAACAGGGCTTCAAGGCAGGGGAAATCTTCGTCATCGGTGACCCTGACAACGGTAATGCCTGCACCCGTGAGGAAGGCCAGCTGATGGCGGCGGCCGAGCATGCACGCCGTGCGCTGGCAGTACTCGATTTCGCCGAAGCGGACTTCATGATGGAGCACCAGGCCGAAATCGCCGGCTTGCTCAGCAATGCCAGCCAGTCCATGGGCGTGGGCAAGGACATGCTGGAACAAGGGTTAAAGCAGGTCAGTAATACGCTGACCAGTATCGAGTTATTGCACCAGCGCGAGTTCATGCAGCATGGCCACCTGAACAGCCCGAGCTTCTTTGCCGAGCGGCGAAAGTTGCTGCAGCAACTGGATGGTCAGTTGAAGGCGGCGCTGCTTAACAAACAGCTTTACTTGGGCAGCTATGAGCGGCTGAAGAAAAGCTTGAATATTTCGACCAAGAGCCTTGTACACCATTGGTCGAAGGCTGGCGGGCCAGGGCAGATTCCGGGGTATGCAACACACTTGGACAAGGTGGCAAGGCTCAGCAAGTACCTTGAATATGGCGGGTATGCTGCGATTGGGTTGGGTGGGACTTCTTCTTATCTAAAAGTGCAGGAAGTGTGTCGGCCCGGTGAGACAGAGGAATGTAAAAAGATTCGGTTCACTGAAACGGGTAGCTTCGCTGGCGGTCTGGGGGGCGGCATGCTTGGCGCATGGGGAGGAGGTGCTGCTGCAACTGCCCTCTGCGGTGTCTTCGCGATAGGTACTGGTGGACTTGGCGTTCCGGTCTGCGGGATTGTCATTGTTGGCGCCGCTTCTGCGGCAGGCTCTACCGGCATTGGTGCACTAGGAGAGAAGTCTGGTGAAATGCTGTATGAGGTGACAAATGACTGACTTTGACAGTTGGCCGCCGCTATTTAAACTGGCATTCCTGATTGGGCCGTTTGCTATTGGGTTCTTAGGTCTTGCTATTAATGTGCAAATCGCGGTGTCTCGCGATTATAAAGTCGCGTTGTCCGCTATCACAAGCAACCCTTATCTGGAACAAATGAAGCCTGTTTGGGGGGGAGGAAGCCTGAGGTCTCGCTGTTTGTTGTTAAGTACGGTGAGCGCCTTGGTTGCGTTTCCCAAGTTGCACCTATATATGGGCTGGCTTGATGAGCAGGAGCTGAAGGACTTTCCGCCGTGCTTGAAGCGAAAGATGATTATTGCGTTGTGGATGATTCTTATTGCGCTGCTTTGGTCGTTGGTGGGTTACCTTATGATTAAAGGATAACGAAACCTCAGACCCGCATCTGCGGGTCTTCCTCTTTCTGCTCGATTGTACGATTGGAATTTGCAGGTTGTTCGACTGACTGATCTACGACAGCCACCTTCTCCCCCCGCGTCTTGACCAACGAAACCACCACCCCACCCAACAGCAACCCGAACGTCACCCCCAACGACAGCAACGCCGGCACCTTGCCCACCATGCCGTGGTAGAAAATCTTGCAGCCAATGAAGATCAGCACCATCGCCAGCGCGTACTTGAGATAAACGAACCGGTGCATCAGCGCCGCCAGCGCAAAATACAGCGAGCGCAACCCCAGGATGGCGAAGATGTTCGAGGTATAGACAATGAACGGGTCTTGGGTAATCGCGAAGATCGCTGGCACGCTATCGACGGCGAACACCAGGTCGGCCAGTTCGATCAGCACCAGCGCCAGGAACAGTGGGGTGGCATGGCGCAGCGCCTTGCTTTGGCCGGGCGGAGCAAGGCGTACGAAGAAATGCGCGCCGTGGATCTCCTCGGTGACCCGCATGTGCCGCCGCACGAACTTCAGGATCGGGTTGTTGGCCAGGTCCGGCCGGTGGTCTTCCTTCGACAGCGCCATCTTCACGCCGGTAAACAGCAGGAACGCGCCGAAGATGTACAACACCCAGGCAAAGTTCTGCACCAGCGCCGCGCCTACACCGATCATGATCGCCCGCAGCACGACTACGCCGAGGATGCCCCAGAACAGCACGCGGTGCTGGTAGCGGCGGGGGATGGCGAAATAGCTGAAGATCATCGCCATGACGAACACGTTGTCCATCGACAGCGACTGCTCGACCAGGAAACCGGTATAGAACTCCAGCGCCGGTTGTACGCCCAGGTAATACCAGACCCCGAGGCCGAACAGCACGCCGACGCTGAAATAGCCTGAATACAGCAACAGGCTTTCGCGCATTTCGATTTCCCGGTCGTGGCGATGCAGCACGCCAAGATCGAGCACCAGCAGGCCGACGACGATGGCCACGAACAGCAGCCACAACCAGGCGCTGGTACCGAGGAACGGGGTGGTGAGGACTGTGTGTAGAGCTGTCATGAGCCCCTCCTTGAATGTCGACGTTGCATGGCAACAGTGATCCGACATGGCGGCCTGGCAGCCGTCAGAGGGGCCCGGTATCACATGGTCTTGAGCCTAGACCTGATTGCCGGGGATGCCGAATGGGGAGCTGTTACATTTTTTTGCCGGGACCTGTACAGCGCCGAACCGCAGCGGCGGTCAGTTCACCCACACCTCGACCCGGCGGTTGCGCAGGCGGCCTTGCTCCCGTTCGTTCCCTGCCACCGGTAGTTCATCGCCCATGCCCATCACCTGCAGCACCTCGACACCATCGCGCGCCAGCTCGCGGCGCACCGCCTGGGCGCGCAGGCGGGAAAGCAGGGCGGCACGGCCGGGCGTTTCCTTGGGGTCGCCAAACCCCACCAGCACCGCCTTGCCGTTCAGCTTGCCGGCCTGGCGCAGGTACTCGGCCACTCGCTGCACATCGCGCAATGCCTTGGTGTCGAGGCTGGCGCTGCCCTCCTGGAAGCGGAAGTTCACGCTCAGCCGCTGCGCTTGCTGGGCCAGGGCGCGATAGCGTGGCGGCATGTCAGCCAGCGGCACCACAGGTTGGGCATTGATCTGCTGCGAGACGAAACCCTGCTGGGCGACGATCGCCTGGCCGGCCGGGCTCTGGGCGAAGTCTGCCAGGGCCTTGGCCTGCGGTTTCGGATTTGCCGGCAGGTAAAAGTACAGGCGCCGCGACAGTGGGTAGTCTTCGCTGGCCACCAGCGCGCGCTCGGGGAGCATCGCCGGCGCGTCACCTTCAGCCACCGCCAGCACCTTGGCCCGGTGCACGGCCGGCAGGCTGCTGAAGCCGATGGCCTGGCGGTCGGCGCTGACTCGCGCGGCCAGCTCATCGCTGGACTCGAAGCGCCTGGCCGTGGCCGACAACGTCCGATCCTGCGGTTCCAGCACCAGCGCCTTGAAGGTTTCGTAGGTGCCGGAGCGGTCGTCACGGGCGTAGAGATGGATGGTTCCACCGGCAATGCCCAGTTGCTCCCAGCGCTGTATCTGGCCGGAGAAGACCTCGGCCAGTTGTGCTGTAGTGAGTTGGGGTAGCGGGTTGTCGGGGTGGACGATGACCGCGACGCCATCGAGGCCGATCACCTGCTCGGCGGCGGCACTGCGCAGGTCGCCGAGTGCGCGCAGCTGGCCCGCTTCGCTGTCGTTGATCGGCCGCGAAGCGGCGGCCAGGTCGGCCTCGCCACGCCCCAGGGCGGTGAAGCCGGTACTTGAACCGTGGGCGGCGATATCGACGCGTATAGGCTGCCCTTTAGCATCACGCGCGGTGATCACGGTTTCATTGGCAAGTTGCCCGGGGTGCTGTTCGATCGCAGTAGCTTGCCGGGCGCGCAATTGCGCCTGGACCAACGCCGGCAGCAGCGCTGCGCCGATGGTGTTGGATCCTTGCACCCGCAGGTGCTCGGCGTGGGCCGTCAGCGGTAGCAGGGAAAGCAGCAAGACAAGCAGGCGGGGCATGCCGGTTAGCCCTGTGGCATAGAGTTGGCCGGCAGATTACGACAGTAGCGTGATGATAATGTGACAGTTGCCGGGCAATACTTGCGAAGCTGGCGATGGGCCGCGTAGCGGCCCCGGTTATTTCAATGCGCCCCGGCGGATTTGCTCAAGTCACTCTCGGCCCATTCGGTGTAGACGCAGGCATCCGCCACCGCCCAGCGCACCTTCACGGTATCGCCTGGCCGCATCGGCATGCCGGCAGCCGACAGTGCCTTCACGGTCAGCTCGGTGCCGCCCGCAGTGACCACATGGCAGGTCTGGCTTTCGCCCAGGAACAACACCTCGCCAACCTTGGCGCTGACCTCGTTCCAGCCCGCCGGCAGCGGCTCGCGTGCGGCCTGCTCGGTGGTGAGGGCCAGAGCCTTTTCCGGGCGCACCATGATCAGCACCTCCTGCGCGGCGGCCAGGCCCGGCGTCAGGCGGATCGCCACTGGCTGCCCTTCGAAGCTGCCTGCACCATTGCTGCTGGCCTTGATCCGCAGGAAGTTGGAGTTGCCGAGGAACGAGGCGACGAAGGCATTCGGCGGGTTCTGGTACAGGTCGTAACCGGTGCCCAGGCCGACGATCCTGCCATGGCTGAAAATGGCGATGCGCTGGGACAGGCGCATGGCTTCTTCCTGGTCGTGGGTGACGTAGACGATGGTGATGCCCAGGCGTCGGTGCAGCTGACGCAGTTCGTCCTGCAAGTCTTCACGCAGTTTCTTGTCCAGCGCGCCCAGCGGCTCGTCCATCAGCAGGATGCGTGGCTCGTACACCAGCGCCCGGGCGATCGCCACGCGTTGCTGCTGGCCGCCAGACATCTGCGACGGCTTGCGGTGGGCGAACTGCTCCAGCTGCACCAGCTTGAGCATGGCGTCGACGCGCTTGCTGGTCTCGGCGGCGCTCAGCTTGCGAATGGCCAGCGGAAAGCCGATGTTGTCGCGCACGTTCAGGTGCGGGAACAGCGAATAGCGCTGGAACACCATGCCGATGTCGCGCTTGTGCGGCGGCACGTTGACCAGCGACTGGCCGTCAACCAGGATTTCGCCGCTGCTGGGCGTTTCGAAACCGGCCAGCATCGACAGGGTGGTGGATTTGCCCGAACCGCTGGAGCCGAGAAAGGTGAGGAACTCGCCTTCCTGGATGTCCAGATCGAGGTTGTCGACGGCGGTGAAGTCGCCGTAATGCTTGTTCAGGCCGCGCAGGCTGACCAGGGTCTTGCCTGGCGCGGTTGCTTTGATCACTGCACTCATTGTTGTTTTCTCCGCGCGCTCAGGCGTTGACTTCGGTGCGCCGGCGCAAGGCGGCGGCAATGAACATGACAAGCAGCGACAGGCCGATCAGCAGGGTCGAGGCCACGGCAATGACCGGGCTGAGGTCCTGACGCAGGGTGGTCCACATCTTCACTGGCAGCGTCTGCAGGTCGGGGCTGGCCATCATCACGCTGAGCACTACTTCATCCCACGACACCAGGAAGGCGAACAGGCCGCCGGCGATCATGCCCGGGCGAATCGCCGGGAAGGTCACCTTGAAGATCGCCTGCAGCCGCGAGGCGCCGCAGATCACTGCGGCATCCTCGATCGACTGGTCGAACAGCTTCAGCGAGTTGATGATCGAGATGATGGTGAAGGGCAGGGCGACGATCACGTGGCTGACCACAAAGGCGAACAGCGTGCCGGTGTAGCCAAGCTTGAGGAACAGCGCGTACACCGCCACCGCGATGATCACCAGCGGCACGATCATCGGCATGGTGAACAGCCCGTACAGCAGCTCACGGCCAGGGAAACGGCCACGCACCAGGGCGAACGCAGTGGGCAGGCCCAGCAGCACGGCCGCCACGGTGGTCAGCAGCGCCACCTTGAGGCTGGCCAGCGCAGCGTCCATCCACTCCGGGTTGGAAAAGAACTGGCCATACCATTTGAAGGTCCAGCCCGGTGGCGGGAACACCAGCCACTGCGACGAGCCGAACGACAGCAGCACGATGAACACCACCGGCAGCAGCAGGAAGGCCGCGATCACCCCGGTGGTCAGGTACAGGCCGGTACGTAGCGGGCGGCCCATGGCATTGGGAGACAGGAGCATGGCGGTTACCTCGCGTTGCCGACCGGGGATTCCGGCTGCAGCTTCAGGTACAGGTAGAAGAGCACCAGCGTGATCACCACCAGCAGTGCGGCGGCGGCGCTGGCCAGGCCCCAGTTGAGGAAGGACTGCACCTGCTGGATGATGAATTCGGGCAGCATCATGTTCTGCGCACCCCCCAGCAGGGCGGGGGTGACGTAGTAACCGAGCGACATCACGAACACCATCAGCGCCCCGGAGAACAGCCCCGAGCGGCACAGTGGCAGAAACACCTTCCAGAAATTGGTCCACGGGCTGGCGCCGCAGATCGAGCCGGCCTGCAGCACCATCGGATCGATCGCGTGCATGGTGGCCTGCAGCGGCAGCACGATGAACGGGATCATGATGTAGCTCATGCCGATCACCACGCCGGTCAGGTTATGCACCATTTCCAGTGGCGTATCGATGATTCCCATGGCCATCAACGCCTTGTTGATCACCCCCGAACTCTGCAGCAGCACCAGCCAGGAATAGGTGCGTGCCAGCAGGCTGGTCCACATCGACAGCAGTACGATGTTCAGCAGCCAGCGGCCCCAGCCCTTGGGCACCAGGGTGATTGCCCAGGCCAGCGGGAAACCCAGCAGCACGCTGATCAGGGTGACCACGCCAGCCACCGAGAAGGTGTTGAACAGCACCCGCGCATAGGCCGAGTTGGCGAACAGCTGCTCGTAATTGCCCAGGCCCGGCGTCGGCTCCAGCACCCCGCGCAGCAACAGGCCGGCCAGTGGGGCGAAGAAGAACAGGCCAAGGAACAGCAGGGCCGGCAACAGATTGCGGCTGCCTTTCCAGCGCTGGCTCAGGCCGGTGCGGCGCGCGGTCGCGCCCGGTGCGCCGGTGCCCGTGGGGGCACCTTGCGCGCTATGCAGGGCGTTGATGGCGACTTTCATTTGACCAACCACTCATTCCAGCGGGCTGCGATGGCCTGGCCGTTCTTGGCCCAGTAGGCGAAGTCGAGGGTGACCTGGTCCTGGGCGTAGGCGGTGGGCAGGTTCTGTGCAAGGTCCTTGTCCAGCTTGGCCACGCTGTCGACGTTCACCGGCGCGTAGGCGGTCTTGTTGGCGAACTCGGCCTGGCCTTCGGCGCTGCTGGCGTTGGCCAGGAACTTCATGGCCGCATCCTTGTTCCTGGCACCTTTGGGCACCACGAGGAAGTCGGCCATGACCAGGTTCTGCTTCCAGCTCACGCCCACCGGCGCACCGTCCTGCTGCAGGGCGTAGACGCGGCCATTCCAGAACTGGCCGAGCGAAGCTTCACCTGAGGCGAGCAACTGCTGGGACTGGGCGCCACCACCCCACCAGACAATGTCTTGCTTGATGGTGTCGAGCTTCTTGAAAGCGCGGTCCAGGTCCAGCGGGTAGAGCTTGTCGGGGGCTACGCCATCGGCCAGCAGGGCCAGTTCCAGCACACCAGGGCTGGGCCATTTGTACAGGGCGCGTTTGCCGGGGTAGGTCTTGGTGTCGAACAGCGCGGTCCAGTCCAGTGGTTTGTTGGCGCCGAGCTTGCCTTCGTTGTAGCCGAGCACGAAGGAGAAGAAGAACGAACCGACACCGTGGTCGGAGACGAAGCGCGGGTCGATCTTGTCGCGCTTGATCTGAGTGAAGTCGAGGGGTTCGAGCAGGCCTTCGCTGGCAGCCCGCAGGGCGAAGTCGGCTTCGACGTCGACCACGTCCCACTGCACGTTGCCACTTTCGACCATGGCCTTGAGCTTGCCGTAGTCGGTGGGGCCGTCCTGGACCACCTTGATGCTGGTGGCCTTGGTGAAGGGTACGGCCCACGCTTCTTTCTGGGCGTCCTGGGTGGTACCGCCCCAACTGACGAAGTTCAGGCTGTCGGCCGCCTGGGCGGCCTGGCAGGCCAGGGTCAGCAGGCTGGCGGACAGCACTGCGGTTACACGTTTGCTCAACAGCATGGTTACGCCCTCGTTGCTTTTGTTATTCGAGGCGGGGCCTGTGTGGTGCGCCCGCCAATCGTGTTCGGGGAGCCGCTAAAACAAGGTGTCTGATGGCCGTTTGTAGTTGTAGGAGCCGGCCGGCAGAATTAAGGTCTACGGGATGTCATATTATGGTATTCCAAACTTTTGGCAAGAGGTATGGAGCTACCGGCCATCACTCCGTCCTCTACAAGCTGTCGCGAACCCGTGTAGGAGCGGCTGCGTATCAGCCCACCAGCCCAGGCTCGAAGGGGATGCTCTGCACTACTTCCAGCTCGTATCCGGCCAGCCCCGCATATTTCAGCGGCGGGCCCAGATGGCGCAGCTTGCCCACGCCCAGGTCCTGCAGAATCTGCGCCCCGGTGCCGACCTCGGAGTACACCTTCGATGGCCCTCGCTGGTAAGGCCGTACCGGGTGGGTGAGCTGCGGTACGCGCTCGAGCAAGGCCTGGGAGGACTCATGGTTGGCCAGGATCACCACCACACCTGCACCTTCCTCGGCCACCTTCTGCAGCGCCGCCCACAGCGTCCAGTTGGGCGGGCCGGCGTACTCGGCACCGACCAGGTCGCGCAGTGGGTCGATCACATGTACCCGCACCAGGGTTGGTTGTTCGCGGCGGATGTTGCCCATGACCATGGCCATGTGCACACCCCCTTCGATGCGGTCCTCATAGGTGACCAGGCGGAAGCTGCCATGCACGGTCGGCAGTTCGCGTTCGCCGATACGCTTGATGGTCTGTTCGGTACTCAGGCGATAGTGGATCAAGTCGGCGATGGTGCCGATCTTGATGCCATGCCGGGCGGCGAATACTTCCAGGTCGGGGCGGCGGGCCATGGTGCCGTCGTCGTTGAGCACTTCGACGATCACCGAAGCCGGGGTGAAGCCCGCCAGGCGCGCCAGGTCGCAGCCGGCTTCGGTATGCCCGGCGCGGGTCAGCACGCCGCCTTCGCGGGCGCGCAGGGGGAAGATGTGCCCCGGTTGCACCAGGTCCTCGGGGCGGGCGCCGGGGGCCATGGCTGCAGCCACGGTGCGCGCCCGATCGGCGGCGGAAATACCGGTGGTCACGCCGCTGGCTGCTTCGATCGACACGGTGAAGGCGGTGCTGAACACGCTGCCGTTGGCCGGTACCATCTGTTCCAGGCCCAGGCGCTGACAGTGTTCTTCGGTCAGGGTCAGGCAGATCAGGCCGCGCGCTTCGCGGGCCATGAAGTTGATGGCCTGGGCGTCGCAACGCTCGGCGGCGATCAGCAGGTCGCCTTCGTTTTCCCGGTCCTCGTCATCCACCAGCAGGACCATCTTGCCCTGCCGGTAATCGTCGAGTAGCTCCTCGATGGTGTTGAATGCCATGTTGCACGCTCACAGTGATAGGGTGATTATTATGGTATACCATCATACATAAATATCGCCGTAACAGGAGAGCAGCGCATGAAGGCCTACTGGATCGCCCATGTGGACGTGACCGACCCCGAGCAATACCAGCAGTACACCCAGCGCGCCCCGGCTGCCTTCCAGGCGTTCGGCGGTCGCTTCCTGGCCCGTGGCGGGCGCAGCGAGGCGATGGAAGGGCGGCCTACCCCTCAGCGTAGCGTGGTGATCGAGTTCGATTCGTACGAGCAGGCGTTGGCGTGCTACCGGTCGGCGCTGTACCAGGACGCGTGCAGCCATCGCCAGGGGGTGGCGCAAGCCGAGGTGATCATCGTCGAAGGGTTCGAGCCTTGAGTGCCTGATGCCCTCTTCGCGATTCAACCCGCGAAGAGGGCGGACCTGCGTCAAGGCATGCCAGGCAGCTCATGCGGCCGAAGGTCAAACACCAGTACCTCGGCACCCACCCCATGACTCAGCTCCAGCACCTGTTCCTGCCTTACCCGTACACCATCGCCTTCACCGAGCACCTGCCCATTCAGCGCGATGCTGCCCCGGGCCACGTGCACATAGGCATGGCGATGTTCCGGCAAGGTCAGCGTGGCGCGTTCGTCACCGTCGAACAACCCGGCATACACCCGCGCATCCTGGCGCACCTGCAATGACCCTTCGGCACCCTCCGGCGAAATGATCAGGCGCAGCTTGCCGCGCTTTTCCTCGGCGCTGAAGTGCTGCTGCTGGTAACGCGGCGTGGCGCCTTGCACGTTCGGCACGATCCAGATCTGCAGAAAGTGCACCGGCAGCACCTTGCTGTGGTTGAACTCGCTGTGCGCCACGCCATGGCCGGCGCTCATCAGTTGCACGTCGCCCGGGCGGATGACCGAGCCGGTGCCCAGGGTGTCCTTGTGCTCCAGCGCGCCTTCGAGCACGTAGGAGAAAATCTCCATGTCACGGTGCGGGTGCTGGCCGAAGCCCTTGCCGGCGATGACGCGGTCGTCGTTGATCACCAGCAGGTCGGAGAAACCTTGCTCGTCCGGGTTGCGGTAGTGGCCGAAGGAGAAGGTGTGGAAGGATTTCAGCCAGCCATGGAAGGCCAGGCCGCGGTCTTGAGCGTTGCGTACGGTAAGCATGGTGATTCTCCTTGATAAGCCTGATCCGCTGGGGCATCAGGCTGCTGATGGGAGAAGTTTAACTGTCAGCTTGTCTGTTAAAAATAAGCGCCTACGTGAATTACTGTCTCTTCTAGACTGACTATCTGGGCAGTGATGCGGAGGACAATACAACGTGTCCTGTAAGACTGTTCCTGTACCGTTCGGGCGCGATTTAACCTTGGGAAATCGCACTGCATCCGGGCCAAACCCAGATGACCAAGTATTGATATCTACATCGGTGCGGACGGTGCCATAGACAGCCGCACTGACAACAGACTCATCGAAGCCTGCGGGCCATTTCCGCAATAGCAGCAAAAGACCCGCCTGGGCGGGTCTTTTGCTCATCGACTCACTGCAGATGCACTTTGAGTTCGCTGCCCGCCTGCCTCATCGCCGCCTTCACCGCTGGCACCTGGCTCAACGGGTTCAACAACCCATAGTCATGAATCATCCCGTTGTAGCGCACCGACGTCACCGTCACACCTGCCGCATTCAACTTGCGGGCATACGCTTCACCTTCATCGCGCAGCACGTCGAACTCGGCCGTTTGCACCAGTGCCGGCGGCAGGCCCTTGAGCTGTTCGCTGCTGGCGCGCAGCGGCGAGGCGTAAATCTGCTCCCGTGCCTTGGCATCGGTGGTGTAGTTGTCCCAGAACCATTTCATCATCCCGGTGGTAAGGAAGTGCCCCTCGGCAAACTGCTTGTAGGAAGCCGTCTCGAAGCTGGCATCGGTGACCGGCCACAACAGCAGCTGGAAGCGCAGCGCCGGGGTACCGGCTTCTTTGGCCTTGAGCGCAACCACCGCCGCCATGTTGCCGCCGACGCTGTTGCCGGCCACGGCCAGGCGCTTGCCGTCCACGCCGATTTCCTTGCCATGCTCGGCCACCCAGCGGGTCGCGGCGTAGGCCTGGTTGATCGCGGTCGGGTAGTGCGCTTCCGGTGAAGGCGTGTAGTCGACGTAGACCGCCACCGCACCAGAGCCGACCACCAGGTCGCGGATCAGCCGCTGGTGGGTCGGGAAGTCACCGAGCACCCAGCCGCCGCCGTGGAAGAACATGAACACCGGCAACTCACCCTGCACATTGGCCGGGCGTACCACCTGCAGCCTGATCGACTGGCCATCGGCCTGGATGGTGTGTTGCTTCACCTCGACACCGGAGAGGTCGACCTTGACCGAAGCCTGGGCGCCGGTCAGCACGGCACGGGCGTCTTTCGCGCTGAGCTGTTCCAGTGGCTTGCCGCCACCTTGTTGCAACGCTTCGAGGAACGCCTGGGTGTGGCTTTCGACACCCGGGCTGCCGGCCGCGAAAGCGCTGGAAACGGACAGTGCCAGCAGGGAAGCGGTGAGGGTTTTGTGGACAATGTTCATGAGCGAATCCTTTTCTATGCAAGTGTTGGTAATGCGCGTTTTGCCTGGCCTGGAGGGCCATCGCTGCGACCTGTGCGTAGATTAGGGAGATGCACTGATGGGAAAAAGCCGCTATAAAGCGTTTGACTGTCATCAAGAGCGAGACAATGAACCCTTACGAAGACATGCGCATCTTTGCCCAAGTGATGGAGGCCGGCAGTTTCACTGCCGCTGCCGAGCGCCTGGGCATGTCCAAGCAGTCGGTCAGCCGGCGCCTCATGCAGCTTGAAGAGCGCCTGGGTGTGCGCCTGCTCAACCGCTCCACGCGGCGCCTGGACGCCACACCGCTGGGCCAGCACTACTACCAGTCGGCGCTGCGCCTGCTGGGTGAGGTGCAGCAGGTGGAGCACGACATCAGCGGCCAGGCCCAGGCCTTGCGTGGCACCTTGCGCCTGAGCGCGCCGCTGTCGTTCGCCATGGCCCACCTGGGCTGCCTGTTGACCGAATTCCTGCAGTTGCACCCGCAGGTGGATGTGGAAGTCGACTTGAGCGACCGTGCCGTGGACCTGATCGGCGAGGGGTATGACCTGGCGCTGCGGATTGGCGTGCTGGAGGACTCCAGCCTGATTGCGCGGCGTATTGCGGGTGTCGAGCGGGTTTACTGCGCAAGCCCGGCGTACCTGCAAGCGCGGGGTGTACCGAGCCGTCCCGACGAGCTGGCCGGGCACGACTGCCTGCCTTACGGGCATTCGCGGCAGGTGCAGTGGCAGTTTCGCCAGGGTGGCAAGGCCCAGGCGCTTCAGGTGACCGGGCGCATGCGGGCGAACAATGGCGAGTTGCTCAGAGATGCGGCGATTGCCGGGATGGGTGTGACTTACTTGCCAACCTTTATCGTTGGGCAGGCGTTGGCCGATGGGCGGCTGGTGACTGTGCTGGATGAGTGGCGGCCGCCGGCGTTGCAGCTGTCGGCAGTCTACCCGCAACACCGACAGGTGGCGCGGCCGGTACAGGGGTTTGTGGCCTTCCTGCGCGAGCGGTTGGTGCAGCTGTGACAAGCTGGAGAGCCCGCCACGGGCTATGCTTGCTGGCATGAGCATACCGCCCCCTTTGCGCCAGCCTTGCCCCCCTGGCGCCTGCGATTGCGGCCGCGAACAGCTGGTCGACCACCCGCAGGCCGCCCAGCGCATCCTCCTGCTGACCCGTCAGGAGGAAAAGCGCCTGCTCGAACGCCTGGAAAACCTCAAGGACCTGCAAGACCTGCAACGCCTGCAGCAACGGATGTACGAAAACCTCGGCATCCGTGTGCACATCGCCCCCGGTTTCAACGAAGTGCGAACCATGCGCGGCATCATCATCGAACTGGACGACCAGCTCGGGCTGTGCCGCAAGACCCGTCAGTCGATTCCGGCGGCGATTCGCCGGGGGCTGGAACGCAACCCGCAGGTTGCCTTCCGTCTGCTCGATACCCATGATTTGCTGCGGGATACCTGAGGGCCAGCCAGGCGCGTTCCTGCAAGTTACCAGGCCCCTAATTTTCCTGCAGCTTGCTACGTCTACCACAAAGCTCCCCTGCGCCACGCGCGCAGTGGCAACCATCACTCAAGGAGACAGGCAATGACTTCCGTTTTCGACCGCGACGATATTCAGTTCCAGGTAGTGGTCAACCACGAAGAGCAGTACTCGATCTGGCCCGACTACAAGGCCATCCCCAATGGCTGGCGCGCCGTCGGCAAGAGCGGGCTGAAGAAAGACTGCCTGGCCTACATCGAGGAAGTCTGGACCGACATGCGCCCGCTGAGCCTGCGCCAGAAAATGAACGAAGCCGCCGCCCAGTGACTGCACTGAACCTGCTGTGCCTGCCATATTCAGGCGCCAGCGCCATGGTCTACAGCCGCTGGCGGCGCAAGCTGCCGGCGTGGCTGCAAGTGCGCCCGGTGGAACTGCCCGGGCGCGGCGCGCGCATGGCCGAGCCGCTGCACACCGACCTGCAGGCCCTGGCCCGGCAACTGGCCGCCGAGCAACGCCTGGCGGCGAGTGCCCCCTATGCGCTGCTTGGCCACAGCCTCGGTGCGCTGCTGGCCTTCGAGCTAACCCACGAGCTGCAAGCGTTGGGTTGCCCGCCGCCCCTGGCCCTGTTCGCCTGTGGAACCGCTGCACCAACCCGCCGCGAGGACTACGAGCGCAACCATTGGCGCGAGCCCAAGGCTGACGCCGAGCTGATCAGCGAATTGCGCGAGCTGCAGGGCACGCCCGAGGAAGTGCTGGCAAACGCCGAGCTGATGAGCCTGACCTTGCCCATCCTGCGTGCCGACTTCCTGCTCTGCGGTACCTACGCTTATCGCCAGCGCCCTGCATTGCAGTGCCCGCTGCATGTGCTGGGCGGCGTGGTCGACCGGGCCAGCGACGAACAACTGCAGGCCTGGCGCCAGGAAACCCATGGCCCATTCTCTCTGCAGATGTTCCCGGGCGGGCACTTCTTCATCCACGAACAGGAGGACCAGGTGCTCGCTGCGCTGGTCGCATCGCTCGAACCGCTTCGGCTTTCCGCCTGATTGACGTCACCGCTTGCCTGGGGGAGGCTAGGCCTTTTTTCGGGTAGGGGCAGGCAATGCTGATCGATCCACGCAAGGCGACGCTGCTGGTCGTCGACATTCAGGAAAAGCTCATCGGCGCCATGAGCGACCCAGCAGGCACCCGCGCACGGGCACGCTGGTTGCTGGCAGCAACGGCCGAACTGGAGCTGCCGACGGTGATCTCCGAACAGTATCCCAAGGGCCTGGGGCACACCCTGGCCGAGCTGCTGGCCGTGGCGCCAGCCGCTGAGGTGGTGGAGAAAAGCCACTTTTCCTGCGTGGCCGCTGCGTGCCTGCCAGCGAGCCTGATGGCGCGCGAGCAAGTGATTGTCTGCGGCATGGAAACCCACGTCTGCGTACTACAGACCGTGCTCGGCCTGCTGGCGCTGGGCAAGCAGGTGTTCGTGGTCGAGGATGCCTGTGACAGCCGCACCCCGGCGAGCAAGGCCGCCGGCCTGGCGCGCATGCGTGCTGCGGGCGCGCAGGTGGTGACCCGCGAGATGGTGGTGTTCGAGCTGATGGGCAGTGCCGGCCACTCACTGTTCCGTCACATCAGCAAGACCTACCTGGTCGGTGAACAGCCCTGAACGGCCGGATTCTGGCGGCCGGGCTGATGGCCCTGGCGCTGCTGCAAGGTTGCGCCGGGCGCCGTGAGGCAGCACCCGAAGCAGACCCCGCCAAGGTCCGCGCGCAACTGCTGCGGTTGTTGCCCGCCCAGGCCAGCGACCGCGAGGGTTGGGCCCGGGACATTCAGCAGGCATTCGAAAGCCAGCGCATTGCCCCCAGCAAGAGCAACCTGTGCGCGGTGCTGGCCGTGACCGAGCAGGAGTCGACCTTCAACGCCGACCCGCAGGTGCCCAACCTGGGGCGCATTGCCCGCCAGGAAATCGACCGCCGTGCCGCACGCCTGCATATTCCCAGGCTGCTGGTCGACGGTGCGCTGAAGGCACCTTCGGCCAATGGCAAGAGCTACCAGCAGCGGTTGCAGGCGGTGCGCAGCGAGAAGCAACTGAGCGAACTGTACGATGAGGTCATCGCCCGCGTGCCGCTGGGCAAGACCTTGCTCGGTGGGTTGAACCCGGTGCATACCGGCGGGCCAATGCAGGTCAGCATCGATTTTGCCGAAAAACACGCAGGCGATTACCCCTACAGCCACACCGGCAGCATCCGCCAGGAAGTCTTCACCCGCCGTGGCGGCATGTATTTCGGCATCGCCCACTTGCTGGGCTACCCGGCGAGCTACGAACGCCAGCTGTATCGTTTTGCCGATTTCAATGCGGGGTGGTACGCCAGCCGCAACGCGGCCTTCCAGGCAGCACTGAGCAAGGCGACCGGGGTAACACTGGCCCTCGACGGTGACCTGATCGCACCGGGTTCGATCATGCCGGGGGCCACGGAACGGGCGGCGCGTAAGCTGGGGTCCCGGCTCGGGTTGCGCAACCCGCAGATTCGCAGCCAGCTTGAGCAGGGCGACCGCCTGGCATTCGAAGACAGCGAACTGTACAGCGGGGTGTTCGCCCTGGCCGATACCGCGGCGGGCAAACCGTTGCCGCGGGCGGTGTTGCCGGGGATCGAGCTGAAGAGCCCGAAGATCACCCGCAAGCTGACCACGGCGTGGTTTGCCGGGCGGGTGGATGAGCGCTATCAGCGGTGCATGAAGCGTTAGCAGTGGGGCGCCTGTATCGGTCTCAGCCCCCGCTCAGTGCGCCCACCACCTGGTCGACACTGGCCTGCAATCCGGCAAATGCATCTTCAGGGTCACTCTCCACTACCACCAACTTCGCCCCAGCGGCCCTGATCACCTCGACTACCGCCGGCTCCGGCTGGCGATGGTCCAGCACCACCGCCACCTCCTGGGTCTTCAGGTTCTGCTCCAGCGCCTGCAGCGCTGCTGCATCCCATGTGGCCGGCAGCGGCTGTTCCACCACGTCCAGGTTCAGCCCGCTGGCGAGGTAGCCCAGGCGCTCCGACAGGCTCGCCACGGTCAGGTTGTCGACCTTGGCCAGGCGTGCCTGGTTGCTGGCGGTCAGCTCCAGCAACTGACGCTTGAGCCTGGTCAGGTTGCCCTGGATCGTCGCCTTGGCGTCCGGCACGAGCCGTTCCAGGTCATTGGCTATCACGTCGGCCATGCGCCCGAGGTTGGTCGGGTTCAGCCAGGGGTAGGCGCCATAGGCATCATCGCCGGTGACGGCAATGCCAGGCAGCGCGCCGTCCACAGGCCGTGCGGCGTCGATTTCGACAATGCGGATATTGCTGCGCCGCGCCATCGGATACAGCGGGTCGTCACGCCAGATCGAACGTACACCGATCACTGCGTCGGCCTGCTGCGCGGCCTCATGCAGGCTGGCGCCGCCACGCCCGCTGAAATACGAAGGCTGGCGGCTGGCCGGCAGGTTGGCCGGTGCCGCGCGCGTGAGCTGTACCGCAGTGCCATCGAGCAGGGCGCTGGCCAGGCTGTGGGTGACCGGCAAGCTGGTCAGCACCTGGGTGGCGAAACACAGCGATGGCAGGCCGGCCAGGGCCAGCGCCAGGGTCAGGCGTTTAACGTTCATGCCGGGTTTCCTTGCAGGCGGGGAATGAGGGCGCGGGCCAGCGCAGCCAGGGCAAAGCAGATGCCGGCCACCAGGATGATCGCGGCACCCGATGGCACCGGCAGGTCGAAGACGATCGGCAGCAGGATGCCGAGCAGCGTACTCAAGGTGGCGATCAGCACCGACAGGAAGAAGAACCCTTTGAGCGACTGGCTGACCAGGCGCGCAGTGGCAGCCGGAATCACCAGCAGCGCCCCGACCAGGATCGCACCGATCACCTTGACTGCCGCTACAGTCACCAAGGTCACCAACGCCACGAACAGGTAATCCAGGGTCTTCACTGCCACCCCGCGCACTGCCGCCAGCTGCGGGTTGAAGCTGGCCAGCATGATGCGGTTGTACAGGGGCACGGCCAGGGCCAGTACCAGCAGCGCGACGATGCCCAGCACCAGCAGGTCCTGGCCGCTGACGGTCAATACCGAGCCGAACAGGACGTTCTCGAGGATATGCACATTGATCTTGCCTGCCAGCATCAACAGCAGGCTGGCGCCCAGCGCCAGCGATACCGAGAGAAACACACCGATCAGCGTGTCCGGCGACAGCCCGGTACGGTTGCGCAGGAAGTTGAGCAGGATGCCGAACAGCAGGCAGTAGCCGAACAGGCTGCCGTACGGGCCGGTATAGGGCTCGCCCAGCAGGATGCCGATGGCCACACCGGTCAGCGCGGCATGGCCGACTGCCTCGGAGAAAAAGGCGAAGCGCTTGACCACCACCAGCGTACCCAGGCCGCCCAGTACCGGGCCGATCATCAGGCCTGCCAGCAAGGCGTTGACCACGAAACCGTAGGCCAGCGCCTCGGGCAGGTAACCGGCCGTGGCCCAGCCCTGGACCAGCTGGCGCAAGGATTCAAGACTCATCAGGCACGCCCCTCGCTGCGCGGGTGAACGGAGAACAGCCCCAGCAGACGCTCCGGGGTCAAGGCCTGGGCCGGTGGGGCATCGAACAGCACCTGGCGGTTCAGGCCAGTCACCCGGTCGCTCAGGCGCAGCACGGCCTGCAGGTCGTGCTCGATCCACAGCACGGTGGTGCCGGCCTGGCGCCAGCCGCGCAGCAACTGTTCGAACACCTGGATACCGGCTTCATCAAGGGCCGACATCGGCTCGTCCAGCACCAGCAACTGCGGCGCCGGGACCAGGCCCTGCGCCAGCAGCACGCGCTGGCGTTCGCCACCCGACAGCGCACCCATGCGCCGCTTGCGCTTGTCGAGCATGCCGACCCGCGCCAGAGCCGCGTCGATGGCCGGCTGCACTTGCCGCGACAGGCCGAGGAAGGCCGGGCGGCGCTGGCACAGCGCGGCCATGAAGTCATTCACGGTCATTGGCAGGCCACGGTCGAACTCCAGCGCCTGTGGTACGTAACCGATCACCTCGTGCCCTGCGGGCCAGTGCAAGGCCAACCGGCCCTGGTGCGGCATCTGCCCGAGCAGGGTCTTGATCAGCGAGCTCTTGCCACCGCCGTTGGGGCCGACGATGGCGTGCACGCTGCCGGCGGCCACGCTGAAGCTGACCTGGTCAAGGATGCGGGTGCCGCCCAGGGTCAGGTCGATGCCGGCGAACTCAATGCGTGGCCCGCAGGTCGCCAGCAGGTTGGCAGCGGCGGTCATGTGCGGTTCTCCTGGATGGCGCGCACGACAGTGTCGAGGTTGCGCTGCATTTCCACTTCGTACTTGTCCCTGGTGTATTCGCCATAGGAAATGTGCGTGAGCGGGTAGAGGCGCACGCCGGATTCACGCTGGATGGTTTCGACATAGGCGGACGGAAAATCCATTTCCGAAAAAATCACCCGCACATCCAGGGCCTTCAGCTGGTCGATGGTTCTCTTCAACTGGGCCGGGCTGGGCTCGATGCCATGGGCTGGCTCGACCACCGCTGTCACCTCCAGGCCGAAGTCGCGCACCAGATAGTCGTAGGCGGCATGGATGGTGGCCACCCGGAAGCTGGCGCCGGGTGCTTCGGTGACCTTGGCCAGGGCCTCGGCCCGCAGGATGCGCAGGCGCTTGGCGTAGGCTCGGGCATTTTGCCTGTACAGCCTGGCGTTGTCCGGGTCGAGCTTGCCCAGCTCGCGAGCGATATTGTTGACCTGGGCGATGCTGGTGCTGATCGACAGGAAGGTGTGCGGGTTGACTACCTTGCCGGCACCGCGGGCGGCAATGCCGGTGGCCGCCAGCAACGGCACGTTCTGGTTGGCCTCGATGGTCTGGATAGCGGGCTTTTCGCTGGCGGCGATCATGCGCCCGGCAAAGTCGTCATGGCCCACGCCGTTGAGCACCACCACATCCAGCGTACCGATACGCTTGATGTCCTGCGCCCGTGGTTCGTAGGCATGCGGGTTGAAACCTGCCGGGATCAACGGCACCACTTCGGCCTTGTCGCCGACGATGTTGCTCACGTAGCTGTAATAGGGGTGCAGGGTGATGCCGATGCGCAGCGGCTTGCCGTTATCGGCCATGGCCGATGCCGGCAGGGCAAGAGCCAGGAGCAGGGCGAGGGCGGAGCGGAACATGGGGGAGTCCTTGGGTTCAGTGACGGTGTTCGCGGGTGACCCCGGCGTCGTAATGACTGACTACTTGCCGCCAGCCGGCAGCGATCAGTGCGGCCTGGCCGAGGTCGCCCGGGGGCGCGGCGGCGGTGTCGCGGCGCAGCCAGATATCTGCTTCGCCAGCGCTGTCGTTCGGTACGATCAACAACAGGCTGCCGGCTACTTCCGGGGCCTGGCTGCGACCCAGGTAGGCACCGGCCTGCAGCCACGACCACTGATGGCTGCCGCGGCGCTGGCTGCCGGCGTCGGCCACGAACGGCGGCAGGCCGTCCTCGGCCAGGGTGCTTACGCTGGGGACGGCGGCGTTTTCTTCATGCAGCAGGCGGATTTCGTCGAAGGCCACCCGCAGGTCGGTGTACAGGCCTTGCTCGGCAGCGGTGAGGTCGCGGCGGGCATCGATCTGGTGGCTGGCGATGGCCTGTTCGTCCTCGCGCTCACCACGCATCAGCACCACGCTGGCGGCGAGCACCACGATCAGCAGGCTGACCAGCAGCACGTACAGGGTTTCGTGCCCGGCACCGGCCGGGCGGATCACTTGGCAGCGGCTCATGGCTGGCTGATATCGGCATGGTCGACTTCCACCACATGCCCGGGGCCGGCATCGAACAGCACATAGAATTCGCCGTCCGGACGCTTGAAGGTCAGCGTCGAATCATCGCCGAGCTTGCCGCCGACCAGTACCTGTTCGTCGTAGCCGATCACATCCAGAGTCACCCCGGGGGCGCCGCTGCCGTCCGAGAAGCCGCCGGTGCACTTGACCTGGCCACCGGCCAGCCCTTCGCACTCGCACATCGGGTTGTGTGCCAGGGCTGGGCCGGCGCTTAGCACCAGCACAGGCAGGGCGAGGATGCGCAACAGGTGTTTCATTTCTTGCCTCCTTGTTTCTCGAGCCAGGCCACGGTGGCTGGCGATGCCTTGGCCAGGGGCACTGACGCCTGGTGCAGGCTGCCGTCCCAGCCTTCCAGGGTGATCCAGATCTGCGCGTCCGCGCGGGTGCGGGGTGGGATGGGCAGCGAAGTGCCCATGTGGTATGGCGCGCCAAAGAAAATGGTGCCGGCGGCGCGCAAGCTGCGCGGTTTGCCGATGCGCAGGTAAGCGGCCTTGACCTCCTTGATACAGGCCTTGCACAACGCGGCGTTGAATACCTTGAAATACCCGGCCGGGCCGTCGACGCGGGGGGCCTCGTCACGCAGTTCGGCCAGGTCGAGGCGGTAGGGGCCGACCTGAATGTCGCTGATCACATTGGCGCCAAGGCCGGCTTCGCCACGGAACAGTTTGGCATCGGCGAAGTACTTCGGCATGAAGCCCAGCGGGATGAGAATCAGCAGGGCATTCAGGTGGAAGCGCCATTTCAGCCACAGCCGCTTCAGCGGGCTGCCGGGCAGGGTTTGAACCTTGCTCATGGGTGCACCCCCGCGGTGGTGTCAGGGTGTGCCGGGCGCGGCGCGCGTTCGCTGCGCTTGAGCGCGGCGGCGGTGGCCTGGGCGGTGCGTCTGGTCCAGATCAGCAAGCCGCTGAACACCATCAGGGTGAGGATCAAACCGAAGAAGAACCACACCAGCTTGATCGGCAGGCCGCCGAAATCGCCGGTATGCAACGGGCGCATGGATTCGGTGACGAACTCCAGTGCCGAGCGGTCGCTGAGCAGGAACTGGCTGTCGACCTTGCGCGTATAGGGGTTCACCGAAGCACTCTGGAACATCAGCGGGTACCAGCCCGGCCCGGCCAGGGTGACGTGGCTGTAGGCGGAGGCGGGCAGGGTGATGAAGTTGATCTGCAGCCCCGGCACCGCCAGGCCGGCAATACGCGCGGCTTCATCCAGGTCGATGCGTGGTGCCGGGCTGCCATCCGGGCTTTGCGGCACGTCCTCGCGGGCGATCACCGGCACGACCGGGCGGCTGGAAATGGTGATGTGGTTGTCGAACAGGATCGCCTGGATCAGAAACCAGGTGCCGGTAATGGAGATGACCGCAATGAACCAGATCGACCAGACCCCGGCCAGGCGATGCAGGTCGCCCCAGAAAATCCGCGAGCCATGGCCGGTGCGCACCGGCTTGAAGAAGCCTTTCCAGAATTTCTTGTACACCACCAGGCCGGTGACCAGCGACGCCAGCATGGGCAGGCCGAGCAGCGACACCAGGTACCAGCCCCAGCTGAAGCCATGGGTGAACGGCACCAGCCACCAGCCGTGCAGGGCACGGGTGAAGGCCTCGAAGTTGAAGTCGGGCGTCTTGCCCTGGATCGCGCCGGTGTACGGGTTTACGTACAACGTCGGGCTGCTGCCGTCAGGCAGGGTGACATCGGCCTTGACGGCAAAGTGCGAACCGTCGGGTTGGGTCAGGCGCTCCACCACCATGTCCGGTTCGGCCCTGTGCAACGCATCCAGCACCTGCTGGAAAGTCAGGCGTTCGACGTTGCCATCGGGCTTGTTGGCGCGTACATCCGGGTTGGCCAGCCAGACGATTTCCTGGCTGACCACGGCGAGCATGCCGGTGAAACAGACGATCAGGACAAAGAACCAGATCGGCAGGGCGAGCCAGCTGTGGACAAGGAACCAAAGCCTGGATTTCGATTTTTTCGCGGTTTTCGCCATCGGACAGTCTTCTGCAAGGGTGGTCGAGCGTGTGCCCAGCCAAAGCGGCTGTACTGATAAGGACGAATGAGAATCAAAATCCTGCCGTTTTAAATGCAAACAAATGTTTCAGAAGCACCAAGGCCGGCCCGCGCGTATTGCGCCGGGCCGGCCAGGCAGTGGTAGGCAGCGGCTCAGGCGCGGGTCAGGGCGACGGCCGGCTGCTGCCTACCGTGCAACTGCGCCAGGTCCTGGTACAGCGCGCGGCCGATCTCTGCCGCGCGTGCAGGTAGTACCGAAAGCAGGGTGTCACTTAGGCCGTGGCTGTTTTCGCAGAAGCCTTGCAGGTACACCGAGGCCTGCAGGTCGGGGCTGGCCAGCACGCGGTAGTTGCGGTCGACACGGAAATCGTCAAGGTAGCCGGCCAGCGGTGCCAGCAGGTCACGGTGCGAGCGGCGTTCGTAGCCGGTGGCGAGGATCACGGCGTCATAGCGGTGGGTTTGCTGCTGGCCGGTAGCAAGGTCGCGCAGGGTCAGTTCCAGCCCCTCGCGGGTGGCTACCACCGTTTCCACCTGGCGTCGGCACAGGACATTGTGGCGGTACTGGTGAGCCACTTTCTGCCGGTAGAGGATGCCGTAGATGCGCTCGATCAGGTTGAGGTCGACCACCGAGTAGTTGGTGTTGTGGTATTCGCCGAGCAGCTTGCTGCGCTGGTCGGCCGGTTCGTTGTAGACCAGGTCAGTGTAGTCCGGCGCGAAGATCTCGTTGACGAACGGGCTGTCATCGGCCGGCTTGAGTGCCGAGCCGCGCAGAATCATGTCGACCTTGACCGACGGGTAGCTGTCGTTGAGGTCGATGAACGCCTCGGCGGCGCTCTGGCCTGACCCGATCACGGCAATGCGCATCGGTGTGCCGGCGGTGCACGGCAGCTTGTTCAGGCTGCTCAGGTACCGGGAGTGGTGGAATACCCGCGGGTCTTCGCTGAAGGCGGCGAACTTCTCCGGTATTTTCGGCGTGCCGCCGCTACCGACCACCACCGAACGGGTACGGCGGCTGTATTCCCGCCCTTGTCCGTCACGCGAAACCAGGCGCAGGTGTTCGACCCGGCCGGCCTGCACTTCCGGCTCGATGCGCAGCACCTCTTCGCCATACACCGCCTGGGTAGCGAAGTGCTCGGCGGCCCAGCGCAGGTAGTCGTTGTACTCGAGGCGGCAGGGGTAGAAGGTGCCGAGGTTGATGAAGTCGGCCAGGCGCTGCTTCTGGTGCAGGTAGTTGACGAAGCTGTAGGGGCTGGTGGGGTTGCGCAGCGATACCAGGTCCTTGAGGAACGAGATCTGCAGCTCGCTCTGGGTCGCCAGGGTTTCGCCGTGCCAGCGGTAGTCCTGCTGCTTGTCGATGAACAGCGCATCGAGGGCATGGCCCTGGGACTCGGCGAGTTCTTCCAGGGCGATGGCCAGGGCCAGGTTGGAAGGGCCGAAGCCCACGCCGATCAAGTCCTTGACAGTTTCCGGGTGTGCAGACTGGCTCATGGCTGCGATTCCATAGTGATCGAAGGTGGACGCACGCCGGGCATGAGCCGGCGCCTGCGTAGGTACATGGGTTGGAACGAGCCAAACACTCGGGAATTTACCGGCGGCCGGCTGCTTGGTAACAAGCCGGGGCTAAAGACCTGCGCCTTGCGGCCGATAGGCAGATCAGATCAAGGACTCATTTTTTTGCAGGGAGAAACACATGAGCGCCATTGCAGCAATCAGCGTCGGCACCGCGGGCCAAGTGTCGGGCAGCACCTCGGCGGTCGCCAGCCCGGATGTGCAGAAGAACGAAGAGGGCGGGGCAGCCAGCACTCAGGTCGACCTGTCGAAAGTCAGCGCTGACAGCAAAGCCCAAGGTGCCGAGAGCAGCAGCGACAGTGCTGAACCTGCGCATATCAAGCAATTGCGCGAGATGATCAAGCGGCTGCAGAAGCAGTTGGCCGACGAGCAGAAGCAATTGGCCCTGTTGATGGCTCAGCCGATGGAAGAAACGGCCAAACTGGCTGCGGTGAGTGCCAGGCAGGCGAGCATCGCCACGCTCAATGGTGAAATCCTGCAGGCCACCGCCCAGTTGCTCGAAGCATTGCAGACCACCGGTGGCAGCAGTGCGGGTGGGATGGTCAGTACCCAGGCCTGACGCTGGATACAGCCTCGAGCGTGCGCGATGGTGCACTGGCTGAGCAGCTTGAGCGCCGCCCGCGCGGCGCATCGCGGATAAATCCGCTCCTACATTTGTTGCAACGTGCCGAACCTGTTACACCATGGTCGCCTGGCGGGGGACACATCTGCAAACCCTATTGTCCCACTGCCTTTTGCAGGCAATTCTAAGCTGAAGCGGGAATCGCATAGTCATGGATGACCATCATGCACTTCCCGAAAGGTTGTCTGCTGCGCCGTGGCAGGTGCTCAGAACCCGGCAGAATCTATCTGCTCACAACCGTCACCCAAAACCGTCGCCCGCTGTTCGTGAACTTTCAACACGCTCGCATCGTGATTCGCCATCTGCGCATGACAGAGCAGGAACACAGTTGCCATTCATTGGCCTGGGTTGTCATGCCTGACCATGTTCATTGGCTGATCGAACTGAAAGAAATAACCCTGAGCACACTGATGCGCCGCTTCAAAGCGAGGTCGAGTCACAGTTTGCGAAAGACGGGAAGCATTACGGCCCCTGTCTGGCAAGCCGGATATCACGACCGCGCCCTACGCAGGGACGAAGATGTGGTCAAGGCCGCAAGGTACATCGTTGCCAACCCACTGAGAGCGGGCTTGGTGAACAGAATCGCAGACTATCCGCATTGGGATGCAATATGGATCTGATCCCCAAAGGCTGACCAGGCTCGGCAGATTGCAACAAATGTAGGAGCGGATTCATCCGCGATGCGCCGCCCGCGCGGCGCTCGATCCGATAGACGCAATCCCTCTTTCGACGGACACCCGCGCCCCTGGCCTAAACAGCGCTGTCACCAAGCGCCGTCATTCCGCCGCCAGGCGCCCTTTGTTCTGCCGCTCTGCCTTGTACTGCATGGCCACCGCCGGCGCTGGCTTGGCGGCACCGGTTTCCAGCCACTGGCGCATGCGGCTGGCATCGGCGAAGTGGGTGTACTTGCCAAACGCATCGAGGATGACCATGGCCACCGGGCGGTTGTCCATGCGGGTCAACAGCACCAGGCAGTGCCCGGCCTCATTGGTGAAGCCGGTCTTGGTCAGCTTGATGTCCCAATTGCTCTTGTTCACCAAATGGTCGGTATTGCGGAAGCCCAGCGTGTAGTTGGGCTTGCGGAAGGCCACGGTCTTCTCGCGCGTGGTCGACAGCTCGCTCAGCATCGGGTACTTGCGCGAGGCCATCAGCAGCTTGGCCAGGTCGCGGGCGGTGGACACGTTCTGCGTCGACAGGCCGGTCGGTTCGACGTAGCGGGTGTGCGCCATGCCCAGGCTACGGGCCTTGGCGTTCATCGCCTTGATGAACGCCGGGTAGCCCCCCGGGTAATGGTTGGCCAGGGTATTGGCCGCCCGGTTTTCCGACGACATCAGGGTAATCAGCAAGGTTTCGCGGCGGTCCAGCTGGCTGCCCAGGCGCACACGCGAATACACGCCTTTCATTTCCGGGTTGTTGGCGATGGTCATGGTGAGCATTTCATCCATGGGCTGCTTGGCGTCGAGCACTACCATGGCGGTCATCAGCTTGGTCACCGAGGCGATCGGCACCACGCGGTCGGCGTGGTTCGAATACAGCTCCTGGTTGGTGTTCAGATCGATCAGCAGAGCGCTGCCCGAAGCCAGGTGCAGCTTGGACGGGTCACGTTGAACCTGGGCCGGGGATTGTGCAGCAGCGGTCGACGGGAGGGTCGCGGTACCTGTGAGCAACAGCAGCAGGCTGAGGATGGACAGGGATGTTTTCACGTTCAGGCTCACTAAAAGTTGGTATGTCGTTGGCTGTGCAAGGGTTTTCCCCCAAAAACCGCTGCATTCTGGAGTATGGCTGAAATGCTGTCGAATGCCTTATGACTAAAGGGCGCAAGGTGAACGAAATTTAATCCTGTACCAATTCTGTACCAATTACGTTCGCTTCCAGCTTCGCCAGTTCGGCCCAGTCATTGGCGGAATTCAGCCATTTGGCGTAGGTCGAGAGGAGGACCTGCACCGAGTGTCCAGGCGGCCCTGCAATGAATGCCGGATTCATCTCCCCTTGGCGGTCTCGCGGTACGCCTCGGCGATACCGCTGCTGGCGAAGAGATCGACGACCAGCTCCTTTTCGAAGGGTAGGGCGAGGGAGGTCATACAGGTCTTGTTGTCGTCCTTGCGTGCAGGCGCTGCCCTCGCCGGGGAGGCGTGTCAGAAGAATTGATGTGATGGCAAAGTGATATGATTTCAGCTACAAGGGAGACTGGTAGCCAGTGCAGTTCGCATGTGCGCGATGACAAAGAGGAAGTCGAAGTGCGTATTCTCGGAGCTTTTGCAATTAGTGTGTTGCTCGCTGCTTTCGGGGCTGAAGCAAAACAAAATCATATGTCTGATGATCAGGTGGCTAAGCAGATCATTGCGGAATCGATCGCTTCATATCCTGGACCTTGTGCCTGCCCTTTTAACACGACAAGAAACGGAAGCTCTTGTGGCAGAAGGAGCGCTTACAGCAAGCCTGGTGGGTATTCGCCAATCTGCTATCGAGAGGACGTAACGGATGAAGACATCGCTGAGTATAAACAGCGAATGTTAAAAAAGTGACAGAGCACTCCTCGCCGGGAGGGATTGTCGTTGAATAGGGTAAGGCGCTGGCGGGCAGCGCGTGGTGTCAGTTTTTGCGGAGGGATTCGATCTTTGGTATAACGCCCGACCATTTCACAGGAAGGATCCTTATGAAACGCACCATCATGGGTGTCATGCTCGTTGCCGTTACTGCGCTTTCGCTGAGCGGCTGCTTCGAATCCGAGGCCGAGAAGAAGGCGAAGGAGCAGCAAGAGGCCAGCGAGAAGTTTTGGAAAATCACTCCGCCAGACGAGAGCCAGGACCAAGGATTTAAGCCATGATCCGCGCCTTCGCACTAGCTATCATTGCTTTAGTCAGCGCTGGACTACTCAGTGGGTGTCTGGAGTCAGAGACAGAGAAGCGGGCCAAAATCGACGAGCAGAAGTCGAAGGACTTTTGGGACATGGGCGGTCCTACTGATCGCAGCAAGAGCAAGGGTTACACGCCCTGATGCACCGCAACTCTTAACGCCGCCGACATAGGCGGCGTTTTCATATGCGCGGTTGCGCTGGCGGGCAGCGCCGGAGGGTCAGGGCAGTTGCTCGCGCCGCAGTTCCGGCAGTTGTTGAGGAATCGGCCGTCCCAGCTGATGAAGCGTCCGCAGCCGTGGCAATTTAGCGGTCGCTTCCAGGCCTTGCGCTGCTTCCTTGGTTTCACCAACTCAATGCCGGTGCCTTGCAGAGCCTCTTTGATATTCACGTCCCGCTTGTGCACCAGTCGCCTGGCCTTTGCCTCGAGGTAAGGAAAGGACCAGATCACCGCTTCCTCTGGCGTGGCTGGCATCACAGCCGAAGCGTTTCCCAGTGAGCAAGCGCTAACGCCTGAACCCAGCCATTGCGCTGGGTTTTTTATTGCCTGGAGACCGCACCCCGTACCGAAAGATGCGGCAGCATCAGCCCCTTGGCGATGGCACTGGCCTCAAGCTTTTTACGTTCCGTATCGAGAGACGCATAGGCGGCCTGCAGGGCGATGATCTTCGCCTGGATTTCGGCCATCTTTTCCGCAATCAAGGCCGCGCCTTGTGCGCAATCGATGGTGTTGCCGCGCTTGGCTGCCAGGATGTCGCCGATCGCCGCGAGTGAAAACCCCATGCTCTGGGCAGTCTGAATGAATTGCAGGTCGGCAACGGTCTGTTCGCTGTAACTGCGATAGTTGTTGGTCCGTCGATGGGCGACGATAAGCCCGAGCTTTTCGTAATAGCGCAATGCGTGACGGCCGATGCCACTGCGGCGCTCCAACTCTCCAACATTCACAGCGAAATTCCTTGACTGTAGACCAGGCTCTATACCTTAGCCTGCACCGATCATGCAAACAAGGATTCGGTCATGGGTGTGGAATGCTTCGTTACAGGCGGCAGCGGGTTTGTCGGGCAACATCTGCTGGCCCGTCTTTCCGCGACTGGGCACAAGACCTGGGTGCTCATGCGCAACCGGGACCACCTTGAGCGTCTCAGGGAGCAGGTCGGCCAGCTGGGCGGTAACCCGGCGAATATTCATGCCGTTGCGGGCGATATCAGCAGGGACGGGCTGGGGCTCAGCGAGGCAGACAGGCAGAGCGTGTCCTGCGCCTCGGTGGTTTTCCACCTGGCGGCGGCGTTTTCCTGGGGGCTGACCATGGAGCGTGCCCGCGCGGTCAATGTGCAAGGCGCCCTGAGGGTCGCCAGGTTGGCGGCGAGCTTGCGCGTCCGCTTGGTGATGGTGGGCGGCTACATGGTGCAGAACTTTGCCTTCCTTACCCGTATCGGGGTTGATTACGATTGCCCCGCAAACACTGACTGGCCCGCAGTCTATAGCCGCGTGGGTGGCTACGAAGGCAGCAAGCTCGAGTCGCATTTCGCGGTCATCCGCTACATGCAGCAAGCGGGTGCGGATTACACCATCGTTCATCCGGCGACGGTGTGTGGCCACAGCGAGAGTGGGCACATCCTGGCAGGTCAGCCGCTGGTCGAACTCATTCGCAATCTGGCGCAAGGCCGTTTCAAGGCGGTGCCTGGTTCCACCCGGCACTGGTTGCCAATGGTCAGCGTCGATTACCTGGTGACGCTGATAACCTGCGTGGCGTTCGACCCTTTGCTGGCCAACCGGCAGGTGCTGGCGCTCCATGAGCACACGCCCAACCTGCAGGGGCTGCTCAGGGAGCTGGCGAAAACGCTGGGGGTCAAGGCACCCCAGCGCCATGTCGCGATCGGATTGCTCCGCTGGCTAGCGATGATTCCCGGGCTGGCCGCCCGCTTGGAGATCCGCGCCGAGTCGTTGAACTTCATCCAGACCCAGCGCTTCGACATGAGCGAGAGCGAGCATCTGGAGCGCAAGTATCGGTTAACGCAGCCCGACATGGCGCAGACACTGGAAAGGACGGTGCGCTACGTCATGGCTCACCTGCCCGATTGAGCCAACCACCCATGGCCGTGCTTGGCGCATGCCATTGAAATCAAGACCTGGAAGCCGCCGATACCAATCAGTACCGGCAGGTTCGTGCCAGCGCTTCAATACGGGTTGCAGAACTGCGCTACGGCCGTGGCCTGGTCGACATACGGGCGCGCCGGCTCAAGGTTCCATTCGGGCTTGTCCCTGACCGGTTTGTTGTCATAGCTTGCTGCCAGGTGGCACACCAGCTGGCGACGCAGCGAGCCACCGTTGATGCTGTAGCGCCGCCATTGCGCATCGTCCTTGTGCTTGTTGTACAGCTCGGCGAACATCCGGTCGGTCTGGTCGTCCTTGATCGCACGCCCGCACGCGGTGGGCACGACCTGCAGCGACCAGGTGTCCGGCCCCAGCTTCGGATCGGGGCGCTGTACCCAGCTGCTGGACTGGATGTATTTGTCACAGAACTGCTGGGTGGGCAGCGGCGCGGCCTGGGTGCAGGAGAAGCTGGCCTTGCCAGTGGGTGTACGCGGGAAGTCGATCTTGACGATGTTGCGGTCCTTGCCGGTCTTGTTCTTGTAGTCGCGCTGATTGGCCAGGGCATCGTTCAGGCCGCGCTGATCACTGTAGAAGAACGCCAGGATCGGCAATTCATCATCTTTCGGGTTGCCCAGGCGCAGCTCGGTCTGGGTCTGGAACTCACGGGTGTTGATGGCACGTCGGGCACCCATGAAGTTGCGGAACGCATTGACCCGGTCCTGGCTGCTCATCGGGTTGCGCATGTTGAAGCCACATTGCAGCTGGTCCTGCTTGCGGTCGTTGTTGAACCGGGTGAAGTGGGCGACCCAGGCACTGGCGTTGGTGATGGGCGGGGCCATGGCCTGGCATACGGCTTCGGTCTGGCTGGTATTGCGGTTATTGCCGCAGCCCCGGTCATCGCGGAAATCGGTCCAGGCGTCGTTGGGGAAGGCGCAGTACACGTGCACCGGCGTCTCGGGGGCGCGCACCAGGTCGATCGGCTTGATGATGTAGCCGTTCTGCGTGCTCATGCCCGGGTCTTCATAGCTGATGCCGTCGGCACGCATCCAGGAGGCGGCAAAGGTCCCCAGCTCTCGCGCCTTGGGGCTTGGGTTCCATACGTCCCATTGCTGGCCCTTCGCCGGGTCGGCGCGGTGGGTACCCCTGATCAACAGGCCGGAACAGTCGGATGCCGGGTCATTCCCGCAGCTGTCGACGGTCTTGTTGTAGAGGCTTTCCACCTGCCTCAGTGTCTCTTCGCAGGACTCGGCGTTCGCCGAGGTGATGTGCAGAAACAACGGCAAGGTCAGTAGCGGGACAATCCTGTTCAAACGCTTTTGCATGGCATGTATCTCCCTGATTAGCCAAAAACAACCTGCGGTCCAACTTCATTTCGGGTACAGCTGCCCCCCCTGCTCGCCAGGTGAACAGTCAAACGGTCAAGTGGTCAGCGCGGAACCGGATTGCAACCTGCGGCGCGGGTTTCGCTTTCGGATAGCCTTGGCCGGAAAGGCTCCAGGTTCCACGGCGTCTTGGCCCGGTAGTTGACCAGCACGCAGCTCAATTGCTGGCGCATGCTGCCGGCAGAGGTCTCATTCTCGCGCCATTGGCCGTCGGCACCTCTGAGGGCAAACAGCTGGTCGTACAGCGCCCCGACTTGTACGTCGGGCAAGGCGCGTCCCGCCGGGGTCGGCACCACGCTCAGGGTCCATTCCTCCCGGCGGGTGCCGGGGTCGTAGCGCTTGATCCAATCGGCAGAGGCGATGTACCTGGGCGCTTGCGCTGGCACAGGGTTGCAGCCGGCCTTGGCCGCCTCCTCAGGAGTGACGGTGGGGCGGAACGGCTCCAGGTTCCATTCGGTCTTGGCCGGGTAGTTACGCACCAGGCAGGCCAGTTGCTGGCGCATGCTGCCTGGGTATTTCTCAGTCTCGCGCCATTGGCTGTCCATACCGCGCAGTTCGAACAATTCCTTGTACAACGCGTCCTGGTCGCTGGCCTGGATCGCCTTGCCCTCGGCAGTAGGGATGACGTTGAGTGTCCATTCGTTTTTCTTGCTGCCGGGGTCGTAGCGCTCTGCCCAGCTGGTCGCGGCGATATAGCGCGGCGCCGCTGGCACTGGCGCGGGTTGCCCGCCACCGGCAGGGGACAGGTCGATTGCCTGGTCGGCGGCGACATAGCTGAAGCGTTGCTCCGGCGGTTGGGTGAAGTCCAGCCGCAGAATCGGCACGCTATAGCCCTGCGCCTGAAGTTTCTTCTGGAAGTTGCGCGCACTGTTCAAGCCATTCTCCGGTCTTGGTGGTGCCACGTCACCGCGGGTGGCGAAGTTCTGCGTGCTGTTGACGTTGTAGATGAAGGCATCGATGTGCTTCATGTTCTCGCTGCCGTCGTTGCTCGCCGAGGCATTCTTGAGCATGAATTCGGTGACCTGGGCGCTGTAGGCGAAGGGGTCCTTGTGGGTGGGGTTCAGGCGCGATTCGTGGACCTTGATCATGGCATTCCAGTCACTCGGTTTTTCCGCGTTCCAGGAGCACTGGTTGTACTGGATGGGGCCCTTCAACACGCCGGTGTATTTCTGTGTCCACTGCTCGGCGGTGGCGACCCCAGCTTCCGCGCAGGTGCCATAGGCCAACGCGGCATTACGGTTGGTCAGGGTGCCCTGGGCGGTGCGCGGCGGTTCGCGGTTGTCGAAGAAGCCGCAGCCGTACCATTTGCGTTCTGGCCCGGTGCCGCCGTCGAAGGCGTAGATGCACGTCCAACCCTGCTCCTTCACCGGCAGTTTCAAGGCCACCGCGTCGGTGGGCAGGCGCAGGATGAAACCGGCCGGGTGGATGAGAATACGCGTACTCAGGTCCTTGCGCAGCCAGCTATAGGATGTGGCGCCGATCTTGACCGCATAGGGGCTGTAGTCCCAGGGGTTGAACGGCCCGTCATTGACCATGCGCAAGGTCACACCGCTGCAGTAGTAGTGGCCGCGTGCGGCACCGGTGTCGGCCTCCTGGCAGTGGTTATTGATGGTGTTGTAGTTGCGGTTGATGCGCTTGACGGTTTCCAGCGGATCGAGCGGCGCCTGGGCGGCCAGCGCACTGAGGGTGAAGGGCAGGGCACAGGCGATGAAAAACGAGGAACGAACATGCGGGTACATTGCCGACACTCCTTGTCGCACAAAAATGGTTCACGCTTGTAGCCGCAGCGTAGTTAGCCGGCCCCTTGCGGTCAAATGCGCTGGCCAGACAACGGCGACCTCGTCGCAGAACGTCCCGTGCTGTCTGCGCCGGAGCACAGGGCATCGGGACGTCTTTTCGGCTAGGCAAGTTCAGGCATGGACCAGTGACAGATCGCTGATGATGCAGATCGAGCCATCATCGGGTGGGGTCGTATCGGTGTAATCGACCTGGTTGTACACCCCACCATGGAATTCGAACTGGTGCGCTGCCCAGCTGCTGTCGAACGGCAGGTCGCCGGAGCTGCCGGTCACCCCGTTGCAACTGGCGGTCACGTTGACGGTGCCCTGGGCGGTGGCGTGGATGCTCACGGAAAACTTCGCCCCCAGCGGTACACCCCTGAGCACCGTCGAGTTCACCGGATCGGTCTGGTTGTAGGTCTGCCGGAACCCCAGGGTGATATCGCCTTTTCTCCAGAACACCTTCACCGGCGGGCTGTCGTCGCCGTACACGTGCATCTGCGCCACGACCACCTTCTGCGCCCAGTTGACCTTGGTCAGGGTCATCACTTGCCGATTCCAGTGATTCGGGGCACCGGCCAGCGTCCAGTAGGTCGGCTCCGACCACTCGCAGCGTGTCCGGTGGGTGCTTTTGCTCGACGCGCCTTTGGTTGGGGCAGACAGCTGCACCGAACCGTCGTCGAGCACTGACACATATTCTGGATACTGGACGATGGCTTCGCTGCCGGTGAGTTCGTCGGCGACCAGACTGGTCGAGGATTCGGCCACCGGAACGGAAAGGATGAGATTGCTGATGTCTACGCTCATGGAGGTACTCCTTGATAATCGATAACGGATTGTGCCCTTTGGGCTGGCAGCGACGATGACGGCGCTGTCGATAAAAAAGTTAGCTGTCCGCTAAATTCGTGTCAATAGCCAATAGCTAAATTAACTTCGCTCATCGACAAATTTTTTCCCGGTCAGACTTTTCCCGGAAACGGGCTTTACCTTGGTTTCGGCAGTGGGCTATCCTTTATCCGAATACTGTACAAAAATACAGGTGTGGGAGTGAGCCTATGTCCAAGCACATGAAGCCGACGCTGCAGCAGCGCCAGCAAATGACCGGGTTAGAGCGGCTTAGCCTTCGGGTGTCAGCGATGATCAACCACCCGCTGGCACAGACCCAGCGTTGGGTTGTGGTCCATCGCCTGGATACGGACGGTGAGGCTGAGTGGGAAGAAGTGATGGGCCTGCTGGCTGAAACGCCTGAGTTGGACCTTGCCTTCAACGATGACGACACTGTCACGCTGCGTTGGTCGCGCAGCGGCCTGGGTACGCGCGACGATCTTGCCGTCGAGCAGCAGGTCGGGAAGGCTGCACCGTTCTGAGTTGCAGAAAAAAGCCCGCCGGGAGGGCGGGCTTGGCGTCATACCAGGTGCGCATTCCACACCAGCAGCACCCTGGCCTGGATATAGGTTTCTTCTCGCCGGACCATGCGGTCCTTGTGTCGCGAGTTGTCGGAAATCATTTCGAAATGCTCTTCATCGGCAATCTGCAGCCGCTTGATATAGAGGTGATCACCCCAGCAGAACAGGTAGATGCCATCGCCGACGAACTCCCGGATGCTGACGTCCACGATCAGCGGGTCACGGTGCCTGATGGTCGGCTCCATCGACTGGCCCCAGCCGGTCACCATCTTCAGGTGGTGATGGTCGCTGAATTCCACGCCCAGCTCGCGCAGGTGGCTTGGGCTGACGCGGACGTCCTTGAACATCTCGGGGTAGTCGTGGGGGATCTGCCCGCCGCCCATGGCCGCCCGCACGTCATAGTGGGCAATCCATACCTCGTCACCCACCAGGCCGGGCTGAGCCAGGTCGGCCTTGACCAGCGTGGCCTTCAGCGGCTCCTCGGCAGCAGCCAGCAGCCGTTGCCGGGTTTCTTCGGGAATGCCTTTGCCGCTTCTGGCCAGCATCTGCTTGACCAGGTCAGTTGCGCACAGCCTGCTGTCGCCAACGTCAGCCTGTACCTGCTCATCCACCGCCATGGTGTCGAACCACCCCCGGGGCAAGCCTTCGATACCCTCGATTCTACGGGCCACGTCATCACCCAGGTTCTTCGCTGTCTTGTTCGAGAGGATCTGACTGAGGTGTGCAGGAGCCATGCCCCAGCGTTCTGCACAGGAGCCTTTTCGCTGGTTGCCGATCAGCTTGACCAGGTTGTGCTTGCGGATTTCGTAGATGTCCATGAGGCGAAGCATGCCAGTGTTTAGCTCATTGCTAAATAGGCGTGAAGGTAAATTTTTTCTGCCGTAGCTGGCGCCAGGCTGAATCGACTACGCCGACAACACAAACCAGCCGGCCTGCGCCAATGAAAAAAAAGACCCGCCAATAAGGCGGGCCAGAAGGGCGTAGGGAGCAACGCACAACAAATACGGGTCAGGCGACCAGGGTGCCTGGTTGCAGCTGTTCGATCAGCGCCTGGGCCGAGGCCCGGCTCGGCATCGGGCCGCTAACGGCTTCGCCGTTGCGTACCAGGTACCAGCAGGCCAGCAGGCCTTGCTCACGCAGCGAAGCGGGGACGGCACTGCCGACAACGGACATGATCTGGATAGTGGCCATGGGGACCTCCTGTAAACATGGCTCCACCATACGCAGCAGCCGAGGCGGTTTGAAATCAACTTCCTCGATAGTGGTCATTAGTTCTATCAACTCTCACCAGCGAGGCGGGCCGTAATACACCGGCGGCGGGCCGTAGTATCTGCGGTAGCCCGGGGGTGGCGCATAGTACGGTTGGTAATACACCGGCGGTGGCGGCTGCACGTACACCGGAGGTGGCGCGTAGTACACCGGCTGACGCTCGACATACACGGTACGCTCGCGCCCGCCATACACCGTAGCCCCGACCACCGCTCCAACCACGGCGGCACCTAGCAGCGGGCCTGGGCCATACCAACCACCGCCGCCATGGCCACCGTGGGCGGCAGCGGGCCCGCTGATGGCCAGGGCACCGGCCAGCAGGGCAATTCCAGGAATGAGGCGGTTCATAAGCAACCTCGCAAGGACACCCCAACTGTGGGGTCCTATTACTATGACCTCACTCTTTGTCTGCCGAGCACAGGGAGACGGTAAAGGTTGTGTAAGGGACGACCAATGGTTGCCTCTGCTACGCTGCACAAACGTTTCAGTTATGACAAAGGAGCAGGTTATGTCGACAAACCCCAGCAGAGATACCGTGTTGTGCATCTCCCTGGCCGGTCGCCCCGGTACCTTCGGGGTCCGGTTCCATAACCACCTGTACCAGCAGTTGGGCCTGGACTTCTACTACAAGGCCATGCGCACTGATGATCTGCCGGCAGCGGTGGCGGGTATCCGCGCCCTGGGTATCCGCGGCTGCGGCGTATCGATGCCGTACAAGGAGGCCTGCATGGCGTTGGCCGACGAGGTCGACCCCTCCGCGGCAGCCATCGAGTCGGTCAATACCCTAGTCAATACCAATGGCCATCTGAAGGCCTACAACACCGACTACCTGGCGGTACGCCAGTTGCTGGCGCAGCACCAGGTCGACCCGCGCACGGCGTTTGCCCTGCGTGGTAGCGGTGGCATGGCCAAAGCCGTCGCCAGTGCGCTGCGTGATGCCGGGTTCGCCGAGGGCATCATCGTTGCGCGCAACGAGCAGGCCGGGCGGCAGTTGGCGGATGTCTGTGGCTATCGCTGGGTGGCTGAGCTGGAGGACCTGTGCCCGCCGATGCTGGTCAACGTGACGCCAATCGGCATGGCGGGCGGTGCGGAAGCCGAGCAGCTGGCGTTTTCCGAAAACGCCATCGCTGCGGCGGAGCGGGTGTTCGACGTGGTTGCGATGCCGGCGCGTACACCATTGATCCGGCGGGCGCAGGCGTTGGGTAAACCGGTGATCACCGGGCTGGAGGTGATCGCGCTGCAGGCGCTGGAGCAGTTCGTGCTGTACACCGGGGTGCGACCGACGTCGGCGCAGGTGGAGGCGGCGGTGGCTTACGCCCGGGATATCTGATTACGCCTGTCTTGCCCTTTTGCGGTTTCGCCCGCGAAAGGGCAAGACAGGCAGATCGGGATCAGAACACCTTGTGCCCTTCATCCAGTTGCTGGTCCACCAGTGCCCGGCCATGGGCCAGCGACACATGCTGCGCGTTCTCAAGGTCGGAGAAGAACTTCATCGGCATGGACATGCGCTTGCTGGTATGCCCGTCGGGGTCGGTAATCAGGCACCCGGCGGCATAGGGCAGGGGAGAATCGGGGTGGGGCATCACGCTGGCGGTGATGGTGTGCTGGCGGTATTCACAGTGAAGAGATTGCATCGTCCTTACCTCGCTGTGGCATGTGAAGCAGTTACCTCCATATACCACAGCAAGGGGCCGGGAGTTCCCGGCCCGACGAGCGCACCGCGAGGAACGCTCAGCCCTTGAGTTCGCTCGGCTGGATGACTTCGACCCAGTAACCGTCCGGGTCCTTGATGAAGGCCAGGTGGTTCATGCGCCCATCCTGCAGGCGTTTCTGGAACGCTACGCCCAGTGCCTCGAAGCGAGCGCAGGCGGCGCGCACATCCGGTACCGAAACGCAGATATGGCCAAAACCACGCGGGTCGGTGTTGCCGTTGTGGTAGGCAAACTCGGCATCGTTCTCGGTACCGTGGTTGTGGGTCAGCTCCAGCACGCCGGGGATCGACTTCATCCACTGGTGGCGTTTGGCGTCATCGGCGGGGATCTGCGCCGGGTCGACCAGGGCCAGGAAATACAGGCTGAAGGCCGCTTCGGGGAAGTCGCGTTTGTCCACCAGGCGGAAGCCCAGCACGCGGGTGTAGAAGTCCAGGGACTTTTCGATGTCCTTGACCCGCAGCATGGTGTGGTTGAAGACGAACTGCGCAGTGGCAGCGTCCGGTTGTGCGGTGACGCCAGGCAGGGTTTGCAGATCGTGCAGGCTCATGGGAACTCCTGAGGCAAGGCCGGGCGCAGGGGACCGGCAAAACAGACAGGCTGGCCATGATACGGCAGTACGCCGATTGCGCAAATGAAAGCGCCCTGCATGAGGCAGGGCGCTGGAATTAGAGGCCCGCATGTGCGGGCGCGTGATGGGGTCGCTAGTCCTTTAGCTGTCTCGATACTGAGCCAGCCGTTGTGAAAAAAGTGTGAAGTGCACGTGGACGTTTCATCAGCGTACCCAGCTTTCGACCGTGGCGGCTCCGTACTGCTCTTTCCAGGCCTTCAGGCCACGGTGATTACCGCCTTTGGTTTCGATTCGTTCGCCGGTGTGCGGGTTGGTGTAAACCTTCACTACGCGGGGGCGACGCTGTTGTTTGGGGGCTGCAATGGGCGCCCGGGTCACGGCCTTCGGATCGAGAATGGCAATGATATCGCGCAGGCTCTTGTCATAGCTTTTCATCAGGCCGACTAGTTTCTGCTCGAATTCGATTTCGCGTTTGAGGCCGGCATCCTTTTTCAACGCTTCCAGTTGCGCCATCTGTTCCTGGAGCGCTTTTTCGGCAGCACGAAACTCTGCAAGTCTGGACACTGTAATCACTCCTGTACGTCGGGGTGGCAGGGCGTGACGAACATTGAAGAAATAAAAACGCCGGCCACGCGGGTGGGTTCTGTTGTTCGCTGATATCGAGTGTAGTCATTCACGAGTACCGGGTAAACTGCAAACTTTTTTTGAAGTAAGCGGGGAACTTTCTCGGCGTCACGTGCGTTATTTTTCTTTTCCTTCAACGTTGCCCTTCCCGGCGCTTAGACCATGGTCCAATTGCCCGTTCCAGAGCGGTTGAGCGACGATTTCAGATGATGGCCGTCTATTCTTCGGTCGCGCCGCAATACCGTGGCCAGCTTGTGCCACAGGTTACTTACTCGCCTTGATTCTGGATGTTTCCTCGCATGTTTGCCCCTTTCCCCCTCGCCCCCGGGCGTCGTGTTGCCGGCCTGTTCCTGTTGTGTGCCGGTGCCAATGCCCAGGCCGCCGGTTTTCTTGAAGACAGCAGTGCCAAGGTTGAAGCACGCAATGTCTATTTCAACCGAGACTTTCGTGACGGCCACAGCAGTTCCAGCCAGGGTGCGTCCAAGCGCGAAGAATGGGCGCAGGGCTTCATTTTCAATGTGCAGTCCGGTTTTACTCAGGGGCCGGTAGGGGTTGGCGTGGATGCACTGGGCATGTTCGGTTTCAAACTGGATTCCAGCCCGGCGGACAGTAACAGCGGCCTGTTGCCGTCTTCTGGCCACGACCCGCGGCACTCTGCCGATCAGTACGCGAAGATGGGCCTGGCCGCCAAGGCCAAGCTGTCCAGTACCGTACTCAAGTACGGTTCGATGATGCCGGATGTGCCGCTGCTCAAATACAACGACGGCCGTCTGCTGCCGACCATGTTCCATGGCGCCATGCTCACTTCCGAAGAGTTGCGCGACCTGAAGTTCACCCTGGCACGCCTGAACCAGTACACCGCGCGCGATTCCACCGACCGCCAGGACATTCGCGTGCACTGCAAGAACAAGCGTTATGCCTGTGATATCGAAGCCGACCATTTCGACCTGGCCGGTGTCGATTACCGCTTCAGCGAGCGGCTCAGCGCCCAGTACCAGGTGGCCAGGCTGGACGACATCTACCGCCAGCATTTCCTCGGCCTGGTGGCCAGCCAGCCGCTGGCGGTGGGCAGCCTGTCGGCCGACCTGCGTGTCATCAAGAGTGACGATATCGGCAATGCGCGCGCGGGCGAAATCGACCACCGTGCATTCAGCAGCATGCTCGGCTACAGCCTGGGTGGCCACAAGATCAGTGCCGGCTGGCAGCGTATGTACGGCGACAGTGCCATGCCGTACCTGGATGGCAGCAACCCATACCTGGTCAACTATGCCCAGGTCAACGATTTCGCCGCCGCCCAGGAACGCTCCTGGCAAGTGCGTTATGACTATGACTTCAAAGCCCAGGGTGTACCCGGCCTGACCTTCTTCACCCGTTACATCAACGGCGACAGTATCAAGGTGCCGGGCAGTATGGCCGAAGGCAAGGAATGGGAACGCGACACCGAATTCAAGTACCAGGTGCAAACTGGCACGTTCAAGGACGTCAGCGTACGCCTGCGCAATTCCACTTACCGCAGCAACTATGAACGTTGGGCGCGTGACATGGACGAGACACGGGTCATCGTCAGCTACAACTTCTCGCTGTTCTGATCGCTTGCTTTGCCAAATACCGGCAGCCGCCTGACAATGGCTGCTGGTTCGCGCAAAGGGCAGGGCAATGAAAGACCTGTTGTTGATCGGCATCGGCTCCGGTGACCCGCGCCAGATCACCTACGAGGCGGTCGAGGCGCTGGGCCAGGCCAGCGTGTTCTTCGTGCTCGACAAGGGCTCCGACAAGGATGAGCTGGTGCAATTGCGCAAGGCCATCCTGCAACGTTACCGGCCCGAGGGCGGCTATCGCCTGGTGCAGGTGGCCGACCCTGTGCGCGAGGCGCATGCCGATGGCTACCTGGGTGCGGTACAGCACTGGCACCGCCAGCGTGCGGTCCTGTACGCGCAGCTGATCAACCAGGAAGTCGGCGCCGGGGAAGTGGGCGCCTTCCTGTTGTGGGGCGAGCCGACCTTGTATGACAGTACCCTGCGCATTCTGGACCTGGTTCGCGAGCGCGGCGTCGCGCTGCGCCTGCGGGTGATTCCCGGCATCAGCAGCGTGCAGGCCCTGGCTGCGCGTCACCAGGTGCCGCTCAACCGTATTGGTGAACCACTGACGGTGCTGCCAGGGCGATGCCTGGCGACACAGGGGCGTATCGACAACGTGGTGGTGATGCTCGACGGCCAGTGCGCATTTGCCCAGCTCGATGACCCGGCGTTGATGATCTACTGGGGTGCGTATCTGGGGACCGAAGATGAAGTACTGATTGCCGGGCCGTTGCCGGCGGTGAAGGCGCAGATCCTGGAAGTGCGCGAACGGGAGCGGGCGCGCAAGGGGTGGATCATGGATACCTATCTGTTGCGCAGGGCCTTGTAAGGTGCGGATACCAAAATCAGCTGGCGGCCACGCGGTCAGCCTGGGAGCGGGCAAGGCCCGCGAAGCCTGCTGCGCCCATCTCAAGCCGGGCCCACGATGGCCATCACCTTATCCCGCAATTGGTCAATGGTGAACGGTTTGCTGATCAGGTGCATGCCTGCTGGCACATCGACGCTTTCGGCATAGCCGCTGGCGAACAGCACCGGCAGTCGCGGGCGCAGTTCGCGCGCCTTGGCCGCCAGCGCCTCGCCGCGCATGTCCGGCAACCCCACGTCGGTCATCATCAGCGCCAGCGCCTGGTCCGGTTTTTCGAGGATGCGCAGCGCTGCGCTGGCGTTTTCCGCCTGAATGACCGTGTAGCCTGACTCGTCGAGCACTTCGACCATCAGCATGCGGACGATGTCGTCGTCTTCGACTACCAGAAGGTGCATGGTTGCGATCCTGTACAAATGGAATGTCTTTAATCTGTGCTCCGGGTGGCAGCAGAAGTTCCCCGAGGATACCGGTCCATGCAATCAGATGGAACGATTGGCGCACACCACCTTCAAATACTGGCTAAATGCCCTGCCAGACCCGGTAAAGCTGGTTAGACTCGCTTGACAGGACGGTGCAGTGGCAGATAACGACAACGATTGATCGGCCACACTCTTCATGGACTTTTCTTGCTCGGGCGTTTTCACATGATTCAAGCAGCCTCGATGGACCAGCGCAGCTTCCGCAAGTTGTTGACCCGCAACGTCGGCCTCCCTTTGGGGGTGGGCCTGCTGGGGGCCTTGGCCTTTGTCGGGGTGATCAACTACCTGCTGTCGGCCATGCAGTGGGTCGAGCACACCGACCGGGTCATCGGCAATGCCAACGAGACGGTCAAGCTGTCGATCGACATGGAGACCGGTATGCGCGGCTTCCTGATCACCGGCGACGAGAGTTTTCTCGATCCTTATGAGGTGGCCAAACCGCGTATTTTCGGCAGCCTGCAGGGCCTGCGCAGCATGGTCGAGGACAACCCGCAGCAGGTCGAGCGCATTGACCGCTTGATCGCCTTGCAACAGGCCTGGAACGCCTTTGGCAGCGAACTGATTGCCCAGCGCCGCAGCCAGGGCGACTACCGCGCGACGATCGGCAGTGGTCGCGGCAAGCGCCTGACCGATGAGATCCGCAAAGAGTTCGATGCCCTGATCAGTGCCGAGCAGCAGCTGCGCATGGCCCGTAACGAGCGGGTCAGCAGTGTCACGGTGACGGTCATGCTGTCGTTCGTGCTGTTCATCGTCGGCCTGAGCGCCTTGCTCGCCTACCTGGGGCGGCGTGACCTGCTGGCGCTGTCAGCCAGCTACGATGCAAACCTGCACGCCCAGCAACGCGCCACCGAGCACCTGGAACATCAGGCCTGGCTGCGCAACGGCCAGACCCAGCTTGCCGAGCAGGTACTGGGCCAGCTGACCCTGTCCATGCTGGGCGACAATATCCTGCGCTTTTTTGCTGGCTACCTGGGCAGCGTGGTCGGGGCCATGTACGTGCGTGACGAGCACGGCCACCTGGTGCGGGTGGCCTGTTACGGCCTGGATGCCGAAGAACAGGCCCGCGAACAGCTGCTGGGCGACCACGAAGGCTTGCTGGCCCAGGCCGTGCGCGAGGGGCGCCTGCTGCGCCTGGAGAACTTGCCAGAGGGCTATTTCCACCTCAGCTCCGGCCTGGGCCGGGGCTTGCCGCTCAGCGCTGTGCTGATGCCGGCTGGCGAGGGCACGCAGGTCAATGGCGTGCTCGAGCTGGGCTTCCTGCGGCCCTTGCAACCACGTGACGAGGAACTGTTGCAACGGCTCGGTGGCAACATCGGTATCTCTATCGACAGCGCCCGTTACCGCCAGCGCCTGCAGGAAGTGCTGGCCGAAACCCAGCAACTGAACGAAGAGCTGCAGGTGCAGCAGGAAGAGCTGAAAACCGCCAACGAAGAGCTGGAGGAACAGTCCCGCGTGCTCAAGGAGTCCCAGGCTCACCTGGAAACCCAGCAGGCGGAGCTGGAGCAGACCAACGAGCAGTTGTCCGAGCGCACCGAGGCGCTGGACCGCAAGAACGATGAGCTGCTCCACGCCCAGGAGCAACTGCAGGCGCGCGCCGAGGAGTTGCAGCGTTCGAGCAAGTACAAGTCCGAGTTCCTCGCCAACATGTCCCACGAGCTGCGCACACCGCTGAACAGTTCGCTGATCCTGGCCAAGCTGCTGGCCGAGAACGTGGAAGGCAACCTCAGCGAGGAACAGGTCAAGTTCGCCGAATCCATCTACTCGGCCGGCAACGACTTGCTCAACCTGATCAACGACATCCTCGACATCGCCAAGGTGGAGGCCGGCAAGCTGGAAGTGCGCCCGGAAACCACCCAGCTGGAGCGCCTGGTCGAAGGCCTGCGCGGCATGTTCGAACCGTTGGCAGGGCACAAGGGCCTGGCCTTCGAGGTGGTCACCGACGCCCAGGTGCCAGCCACCCTGTTCACCGACCGGCAGCGCCTGGAGCAGATCCTCAAGAACCTGCTGTCCAACGCCATCAAGTTCACCGAGCGCGGCCAGGTCAGCCTGAACATCGGCTACCAGCCCGACAGCGGCATCATCTTTGCCGTGCGGGATACCGGCATCGGTATTGCCGCCGACCAGCAGCAGGCGATCTTCGGTGCCTTTCATCAGGTCGATGGCACCAGCAACCGGCGTTATGGCGGCACCGGCCTGGGGTTGTCGATTTCTCGCGACCTGGCGCATTTGCTGGGTGGGCAGATCACTGTCAACAGCAGCCCCGGCCAGGGCAGCGTGTTCAGCCTGACCCTGCCGGAGCGCTACGAGCGTGAGGCACAGACGGCCGAACCGCTCGCCCTGCGCCCGGCGGTCGATGCCTTGCCACCGGCTTCGCCGACACCCGTCGCGGTGAAGCCGCAGCGCCCGGCCCCGGCATTCGCCGACGACCGCGAGCATGCGCCGTTCGCCAACCGCTGCATCCTGGTGATCGAAGACGAACCGAACTTCGCCCGTATCCTGTTCGACCTGGCCCACGAGCTGGGTTACAGCTGCCTGGTCGCGCAGGGCGCCGACGAGGGCTTCGAACTGGCCGTGCAGTACATTCCCGATGCCATCCTGCTGGACATGCGCCTGCCCGACCATTCCGGCCTCACCGTGCTGCAACGCCTGAAGGAACAGGCCAGCACCCGGCACATCCCGGTGCATGTCATTTCCGTGGAAGACCGGGTCGAGGCGGCCATGCACATGGGCGCCGTCGGCTATGCGGTCAAGCCCACCAGCCGCGAGGAACTCAAGGAAGTGTTTGCTCGCCTGGAAGCCAAGCTGACCCAGAAGCTCAAGCACATCCTGCTGGTGGAGGACGACGACCTGCAGCGCGAGAGCATTGCCCGGCTGATCGGCGACGATGATGTCGAGATCACCGCTGTGGCCATGGCCAAGGATGCCCTGGCGCTGCTGCGCGAGAACATCTACGACTGCATGATCATCGACCTCAAGCTGCCGGACATGCTCGGCAACGAGCTGCTCAAGCGCATGACCGCCGAGGACATCCGTGCCTTCCCGCCGGTGATCGTGTATACCGGGCGCAACCTGACCCGTGAAGAAGAAGCCGACCTGCTCAAGTATTCGCGCTCGATCATCATCAAGGGCGCGCGCTCGCCGGAACGCCTGCTCGACGAAGTGACACTGTTTCTGCACAAGGTCGAATCGCAGTTGTCCAACGAACGCCAGCGCATGCTCAAGACTGCGCGCAGCCGCGACAAGGTGTTCGAGGGCCGCAAGGTGCTGCTGGTGGACGACGACGTGCGCAACATCTTCGCCCTCACCAGCGCGCTGGAACAAAAGGGCGCGATCGTCGAGATCGGTCGCAACGGGCGAGAAGCCATCGAGCGCCTGGAGCAGCATGATGACATCGACCTGGTGCTGATGGATGTGATGATGCCGGAAATGGACGGCTTCGAGGCTACCCGGCTGATCCGCCAGCAAGCGCGGTGGCGCAAATTGCCGATCATCGCCGTGACCGCCAAGGCGATGAAGGATGACCAGCAGCGTTGCCTGCAGGCTGGCGCCAACGATTACCTGGCCAAACCGATCGAGCTGGACCGCCTGTTCTCGCTGATCCGTGTCTGGCTGCCGCAACTGGAGCGAATTTGACTAGCGAACGTAACACCGACATCGAAATCCGCTTGCTGATCGAGGCCATCTATCTCAAGTACAGCTACGATTTCCGCAACTATTCCGGCGCTTCGATCAAGCGCCGGATCCTGCATGCGCTGCGCCAGTTCGATTGCCTGACGGTATCGGCACTGCAGGAGCGCGTGCTGCACGACCCCGGCATGTTCATGCAATTGCTGCAGTACCTGACGATTCCGGTCAGCGAGATGTTTCGCGACCCGGAGCACTTTCTGGCGCTGCGCAACGAGGTGGTGCCGCTGCTGCGCACCTGGCCATCGATCAAGGTCTGGATTGCCGGCTGCAGTACCGGCGAGGAGGTCTATTCGATGGCCATCCTGCTGCGCGAAGAAGGGTTGCTGGAGCGCACCATCATCTACGCCACCGACATCAACCCGCATTCGCTGGACAAGGCCAAGCAGGGTATCTACTCGATGCAGAGCATGTACGAATACGCTGAAAACTACCGCCTGGCCGGTGGCCGGCGGGACTTTTCCGACTACTACACGGCGGCCTACGGCAATGCCATCATGGATAGCTCGCTGCGCGAAAACGTGACCTTCGCCGACCATAGCCTGGCCACCGACAGCGTGTTTTCCGAAACCCAGCTGGTGTCGTGCCGCAACGTCCTCATCTACTTTGACAAGGTATTGCAGGACCGCGCCCTGGGGCTGTTCCACGAGTCCCTGTGCCACCGCGGCTTCCTGGTGTTGGGCAGCAAGGAGTCGGTGGACTTTTCCGCCTATGCCGAGCGTTTCGAGCCGCTGGTCAAGCCCGAACGGATCTACCGCAAGTCATGAACGGCGTGCGCGCAGTGGTGATCGGCGCCTCGGCGGGCGGGGTAACGGCCCTGTTCAAGGTGCTCGGCGCGTTGCCGGCCGGCTTTGCCCTGCCGGTGGTCTGCGTGCTGCACCTGCCGGATGACCGCGACAGCCAGCTGGCCGAAGTGCTGCAACGCCGTTTGCATCGGCCCGTGTGCGAGGCGCGCGACAAGGAGTCGCTACGGCCCGGGCAGATCTACGTGGCCGGGCCGGGTTACCACCTGTCGGTGGAGCGCGATTTCACCCTGTCGCTCAGCCAGGAGCCGCCGCTGCATTATTCCCGGCCAGCAATCGATTACCTGTTCATGTCGGCAGCCGATGCCTACGGTGCCGGCCTGCTCGGCATGCTGCTCACCGGTGCCAATGAAGATGGTGCCGCAGGGCTTGCCTATATCAAGAACAGCGGGGGCCGGACCATCGTCCAGGACCCTCGCGACGCACAGGTCGCGTTGATGCCAGAGGCTGCCTTGGCCCTGCACCAGCCTGACCATATCCTTACTTTGAGTGGTATCGAGCAGTTGCTCGCTGCCCTGGAATCCAGCGCATGCTAAGCCACACCGTCGCCAAACTGCTGATCGTCGATGACCTGCCGGAAAACCTGCTGGCCCTCGACGCCTTGATCCAGGGCGAAGACCGCGAGGTGCACCAGGCCCAGTCTGCCGAAGCCGCGTTGTCGCTGTTGCTCGAACATGAGTTCGCCCTGGCCATCCTCGATGTGCAGATGCCAGGCATGAACGGTTTCGAGCTGGCCGAGCTGATGCGCGGTACGGAAAAGACCCGCAACATTCCCATTGTCTTCGTCACTGCCGCCGGGCGTGAGATGAACTACGCCTTCAAGGGCTACGAAAGCGGTGCGGTGGACTTCCTGCACAAGCCGCTCGACACTCTGGCGGTGAAGAGCAAGGTATCGGTGTTCGTCGACCTGTACCGCCAGCGCAAGGTTCTCGACCGCCAGTTGCAGGCGCTGGAGCGCAGCCGCCAGGAACAGGAAATGCTGCTGGCGCAGTTGCAGACGGCGCGGGCCGAGCTGGAGCATGCCGTGCGCATGCGCGATGACTTCATGTCGATCGTGTCGCATGAGGTGCGCACCCCGCTCAATGGCCTGATCCTGGAAACCCAGCTGCGCAAGCTGCACCTTTCGCGCGGCAACCTTGCCGCGTTCAGCAGCGACAAGCTCCAGGCCATGGTCGAGCGCGACGAGCGGCAGATCAACAGCCTGATCCGCCTGGTCGAGGACATGCTCGATGTATCGCGCATCCGTACCGGGAAACTGTCGCTGCGGCCCAAGGCGTTCGACCTGGGCCAGTTGGTGCGGGGCCTGGTGGAGAACTTTGCGGCCCAGGCCATCGCCCTGGATACCCACATCGAACTGCAACGCTGCGAGCCGCTGCACGGTGAATGGGACGAGTTTCGCATCGAGCAAGTGCTGGCCAACCTGTTGTCCAATGCCTTGCGCTACGGTGAGCGCAAACCGGTGCAGGTGCGCGTCTTCGAGGAAGATGGCCTGGCCTGCGTGCAAGTACAGGACCACGGCATCGGCATTGGCGCGGCCAACCAGCAGCGCATTTTCCAGCAGTTCGAGCGGGTGGCTACCCAGCAGGCCAGTGGTGGCCTGGGCCTGGGGCTGTACATATCGGAGCAGATCGTCCAGGCCCATGGCGGGCGTATCCTGCTCGACAGCGAGGAGGGCAAGGGTGCCACGTTCACCCTGCAGTTGCCGTTGGCAGCCTGCGAACAACAAAACGACCAGGCGCGGGCAACCTCTGCATGAGCCTGGGGTCTGATGGCTGTTGCAAGCATTTCAAGGCGTTGACATGAGTGAAGATGCACAAGATGTGGTGCTGGTTGTCGAGGATGAACCGGCAATTCGCATGATTCTGCGTGATTACCTGGCAGGCGAGGGCTACCACGTACTGGTGGCCGAGGATGGCGAGCAGGCGTTCGCGATCCTCGCCAGCAAACCGCACCTGGACCTGATGGTGACGGACTACCGCCTGCCCGGTGGAATATCCGGAGTGGAAATTGCCGAACCGGCGGTCAAGTTGCGGCCAGACCTCAAGGTGATTTTCATCAGCGGCTATCCGGCCGAGATCCTTGAATCCGGCAGCCCGATCACGCGCAAGGCGCCGATCCTGGCCAAGCCGTTCGACCTGGACACCCTGCACGAGCAGATCCAGTCGCTTCTGCGCTAGCCTGCACTGGCCCTTTCGCGGGTAAACCCGCTCCCACAGGAACTGTGCAAGTCTCAAGGTTTGCACAGTTCCTGTGGGAGCGGGTTTACCCGCGAAAGGGCCGTAACAGGCTAGCGCAGTGTCCGCTCCAGCCCACCCACCAGCATGCTTTCCATTAATCCCAGCCCCTGTTCTTCGGGCAAGGCCTGCAACAGCCCCGGCAACTGGTTCAGCAGCGTCGCCACCACATGCGCGGTAGCCACCAGGGCTTCCCCCTGCAGCTTCGCCTGTGGTGCGATCAACCTCAGCAACCCCGCCTCATAGCGTTTGCGCAACAAGGCCAGGCGCGCCTGCTGGTCGTCACTCAGGCAACACAAGTCGCGTTCTGCCAGGCGAAACTGCATCGGCCGCTCGGCGTGCAACTGCCAGTGTGCGGCAATCAGGCAACTCAACGCCGATGCCCCGCGGGCCATGGCCCGGCGGCCCTGGTCCAGGGTGGCCTGCAACTCTTCGTACAACTCTTCGATCAAGTCGTACAACAAGTCCTGCTTGCTGGGGAAGTGATGGTACAGCGAGCCGGCGGTCAGCCCCACATGGGCCGCCAGCTCGCGCATGCTGACCTGGCCAAAGCCCTTTTCGGCAAACAGCGCCATGGCCCGCTCACGTCGCTCCTCGAAATTGGCACAGCGCATCGCGGCATTGACCGGGGGCATGGCGTTCGCTCCTCAGTAGGTGAAGAAGCCGCGGCCGCTCTTGCGTCCCAGCCAACCGGCCGCGACCATTTCCTTGAGCAGCGGGGCAGGGCGGTACTTGCTGTCGTTGAAACCTTCATGGAAGGCTTCCATGATCGCCAGCAGCGTGTCCAGGCCGATCAGGTCGGCCAGGGCCAGCGGGCCGATCGGCTGGTTGCAGCCCAGGCGCATGCCCGTGTCGATGTCCTCGGCACTGGCCAGGCCTTCCTGACGCACGAAGATCGCTTCGTTGATCATCGGCACCAGGATGCGGTTGACCACGAAGCCCGGGCGGTTACCGGCAGTGATCGGGGTCTTGCCGACCTTTTCGGTCACCACCAGCGCCTGGGCATAGGTGCTGTCGCTGGTCTGCAGGCCGCGGATGATCTCGACCAGAGCCATCATCGGCACCGGGTTGAAGAAATGCACGCCGATGAAACGCTCGGGGTGCTCGATGCTGGCGGCCAGCTGGGTGACGGAAAGCGATGAGGTATTGGTGGCGATGATGCACTCGGCTGCAACATTGGCTGCAACCTGCTGCAGGATGCGTTGCTTGAGTTGCAGGTTTTCGCTGGCCGCCTCGATCACCAGTTGCGCACCGCTGAGCAGGGTGTAGTCGGTGCTGGTGCGGATACGCGTCTTCGCCGCCGCAGCCTTGTCCGCATCGAGGGTGCCCTTGCTGACCTGGCGCTCGAGGTTCTTGCTCAGGGTGGCCACGCCGCGCTCCAGCGCCGCGTCGGAAACATCCACCAGCAACACCTGGTAGCCGGCTACTGCACACACCTGGGCAATGCCGTTGCCCATGGTGCCGGCGCCAATCACGGCGATCTGTTCGATGTTCATGTGTCAGCCTCCCTCAGACGCGCTCGAAGACCACGGCGATGCCTTGGCCACCGCCGATGCACATGGTGGCCAGGGCGTAGCGGCCCTGGATGCGCTGCAGTTCATGGATGGCCTTGGTGGCGATGATCGCGCCGGTGGCACCCACCGGGTGGCCAAGGGAAATACCCGAGCCGTTGGGGTTGACCTTTTCCGGGTCGAAGCCCAGTTCGCGGGCCACGGCGCAGGCCTGGGCGGCAAACGCTTCGTTGGATTCGATCACGTCCAGGTCCTGCACCTTCAGGCCGGTCTTTTCCAGGACCTTGCGGGTCGCCGGGATCGGGCCCAGGCCCATCAGTTCCGGTTCGACGCCGGCATGGGCGTAGCCGACCAGGCGTGCCAGCGGTTTCAGGCCCAGGCGGCGCACTGCGTCACCGCTGGCCAGCACCAGGCCGCCAGCGCCATCGTTGATGCCACTGGCATTGCCGGCGGTGACGGTACCGTCTTTCTTGAACACCGGCTTCATCCCGGCCAGTTGCTCGGCGGTCACTTCACCACGGACATGCTCATCGACACTGAACTGCACGCTGCCTTTGCGGGTTTTCAGCTCCAGCGGGACGATCTGGCTGGCGAAGCGGCCTTCGGCAATGGCGCGGGCGGCGCGGCGCTGGCTGGTCAGGGCCAGTTCGTCCTGCATTTCGCGGGTAATGCCGTGTCTGGCAGAGACGTTTTCGGCAGTGATGCCCATGTGGAAGTGCTCGAACGGGTCCTGCAGCACGCCGACGGTGTAGTCGATACCTTGCAGGTCACCCATGCGCGCACCCCAGCGTGCCTGTGGCAGCAGGTACGGGCCACGGCTCATGGATTCGGCGCCGGCCGCCACGGCCACGTCGGTGTCGCCCAGCAGCAGGCACTGGGCCGCCGAGACGATGGCCTGCAGGCCTGAGCCGCACAGGCGGTTGACGTTGAAGGCGGGGGTTTCCTTGGGGATGCCGGCGTTCATCGCCGCGACCCGGGCCAGGTAGGCATCGCGCGGTTCGGTGGGGATCACCGTGCCCATCACCAGGTGGCCGATCTGCTCGGCGGCAACGCCCGAGCGCTCGATGGCGGCACGGGTGATGGCGCTGGCCAGGTCAGCCAGCGGCAGGTCCTTGAGGGAACCGCCAAAGCCACCGATGGCTGAACGGACGGCACTGACGACGTAGATTTCTGCGCTGCTCATAGGGGCTCCGATTGCGAAGGCATGGCGGGACCGGGCCAGGCTCTGCGAGAATGGCCGGCGATCCCGGAGTGGGATCGAGTCTAGGCAAAGGCTCTGTTGCAGCCTATGCCGGAACTGTTCAAACAACCTGGCACTTTTTGCCACTCAGCATAGACAGCGAAAACCGCCATGCGCGATAGCGATTCGGTCGCCGTGTACTTCCTCAATGCCATGCTCCACGCCCTGCGCGACTGCCCCACCGAGCGCGATGCGCAGCTGCGCGCGGTGGGCATCGACCCGCAACTGCTCGAGCAGCCCCAGGCCCGGGTGCCGGCCAAGGCCTTTGCCCAGCTGTGGCTGGCGCTGATCCAGCGCCTGGATGACGAGTTCTTCCGCCTCGACAGCCATGGCATGCCGCAGGGCAGTTTCGCGCTGATCTGCCGGGGGCTGATCCTCGAGCCTAACCTGGAAAAAGCCCTGCGCCAGTGCATGGCTGGTTTCGGCCTGTTCCTGCGCGACTTGCGCGGCAGCCTGACGGTACGGGGCGGGCGCGCAGTGATCAGCGTGCACTCGGACATCGCCGACCCGCTGACCCGGGTGTATGCCGAGGAAACCTACCTGGTGCTGATGATCGGCATGCTGTGCTGGCTGGCTGGGCGGCGGATCGCCATCGACCGCACCGAGCTGGCGGTGTCGCGTCCGGCGCAAGAGGACGACCTGTTGTTGTGGGGGCCGGACCTGCGCCTGGGTAGTGGGCGCACCGAGGTGGAATTCGACAGCGCCTACCTGCGCCTGCCGGTGGTGCAGGATCTGGCCGCCCTGAAAACCTTCCTGCGCAGCGCGCCACAGGGGCTGGTGATTCGCTTCCGCAACCAGAACGGGCTGGTGGCCGAGGTGTACCGGCACCTGCGGGCGCGGCGCTACGGGCAGTGGCCGACACTGGCGGCGCTGGCGCAGCAGCAGGGGGTCAGTGCCAGTACTTTTCGCCGCCAGCTCGAACGGGAAGGCCGCTCCTACCAGCAGATCAAGGACGAAGTGCGCCGGGCAATGGCCTTCGAGCGCTTGCGCGAAGGGGTGTTGAGCATTGCCGAGATTGCCGAGCAGGCGGGCTTCCAGGAGCCCAGTGCGTTTCACCGGGCGTTCAAGAAGTGGACCGGGCAGAGTCCTGGCAGCTACCGGGCGCGGTTGGCCGGGCGCTAGCACTTGCCTGCACCGGCCTTGTCGCCGGCGAGCCGACTCCCACAGGTACAGCGCAACTTCCAGGTTTTGTGAATTCCCGTGGTAGCGAACTCGCCCGCGAAGAGGCCGGGCCAGGCTAGCGCTCACTGATCAGGCCGGCACCATGGCAAACCCGACCCCGAAGCGGTTCCAGGCATTGATGGTGGCAATCGCCAGGGTCAGGTTGACCACCTCGACCGGTTCGAAGTGTTCCTGCAGGGCTGCATATTGCGCCTGCGGCGCGCCTTGTTCCGGCAAGCGCGTCAAGCTTTCGACCCAGGCCAGTGCGGCACGTTCGCGTGGCGTGAAATAAGTGGTTTCCTGCCAGACGCACAACGTCTGCAGGCGTGCTTCGGTCTCACCGGCCTTGCGCGCATCGTTGGCGTGCAGGTTGACGCAGTAGGCGCAGCCGTTGATTTGCGAAGCCCGCAGGCGCACCAGTTCCAGCAGTGAGTTCTCCAGGCCGCTCCGGGCCAGGGCCTGTTCCAGTCCGATCATCGCCTGGTAGGCCTCAGGCGCGTGCTTGGCCCATTCGATACGGTTGTGCATGGCTATCTCCAAGGATGTGAGGGGATGGCGCTACTGTAGCGTCGGCGATGCGCCGCCCCGATAGCCAATCACGCACATAAGCGGGAGGCCAATCGGCCATTCGGCCGGCCACTGACAGGCATCCAATCTCTTCATTTCTGCCAGGGCGTCCGGGTCGGGATAATGACCGGACGTTGCTACAGGAGAAATTATTCATGTCCGCAGAACAATTCATGCGCGAAGCCCTCGATCTGGCCCGTGCCAACATCCGCGCCGGTGGCCGGCCCTTCGGCGCCGTGCTGGTGTACCGGGGGCAGGTGCTGGCGCGCGCGGTCAACGAGATCCACAACACTCAGGACCCCACCGCCCACGCCGAGATGCAGGCCATCCGCAAAGCCAGCCACGCGCTCGGCCAGGCGCGCCTGGATGGTGCCGAAATCTATGCCAGTGGCCATCCGTGCCCGATGTGCCTGGCAGCCATGCACCTGTGTGGCATCGAGCGGGCCTGGTTCGCCTATGACAACAGCGAGGGCGAACCCTACGGCTTGTCCACCGCGGCGGTCTACGCGCAGATGGCCCGCCCGCCGCAACAGCAGAGCCTGCCACTGCGTGCGCTGAAGCCCAGCGGCGAGGCCGGCCTGTACCTGGAATGGCAGCAGGCCAACGCGCAATGAGGACGGCGTTGAACCTGTTGCTGGTGGTCTTGCTGGCAGTGAACCTGAGGCCGATCCTGACCAGTATCGGCCCGTTGCTCGAAGCCATGCGCGCCAGCACTGGCCTGGGCTATCAGCAGGCCGCCTTGCTGACGGCATTGCCGGTGCTGTGCATGGGCCTGGTGCCGCTGCTGCAACCCTGGTTGCGACGCGGGATCAGCGAGCATGGCGGCATGCTCGCCGGCCTGGCGGCGATCGCCCTGGCCTGCCTGTGGCGCCTGCAACTGGACAGCGCCTGGGCGCTGATCGCCAGTGCGCTGCTGGCCGGCCTGGGGGTAGCGCTGGTGCAAGGCATGATGCCAGGGTTGGTCAACCGCTGGTTCCCTGGCCGCCTGGCGGCGGCGATGGGCCTGTATTCGGCGGCGCTGATGAGCGGTGGCGGCCTGGCCGCAGTGCTCGGGCCGCATGTCAGCGGTTATTTCGGCCACTGGCAGGTTGGCCTGGGCCTGTGGGCAGCCCCTGCGATTCTGGCGCTGCTGGCCTGGGCCATGCTGCGGCCTCGCCAGCACCTGCCGACGCTGGCCGGTGCCACGGGTGGGCACTGGTTCGGTACGCGCCGAGCCTGGTTGCTGGCGCTGTATTTCGGCCTGATCAACGGCGGCTATACCAGCATGGTCGCCTGGTTGCCGGCCTATCACATCGAGCACGGCGGCAGCGCCCAGGGTGGCGCAGACCTGGTGGGCCTGATGACCCTGTTCCAGGTGGCCGGGGCACTGGGCCTGCCGCTGCTGTTGCGGCGCTGGGCAGACCGCCGTCCCGGCCTGTGGCTGGCGCTGGCGATTCAGTTGGCGGGTTTCCTCGGCCTGCTGCTGGTGCCCACCCTGGCCCCGGGACTATGGGTGGCGTTGATCGGCTTTGGCCTGGGCGCCTGTTTCAGCCAGAGCCTGACGTTGACCCTCGAACATCTGAAGACACCGGCCGAGGCGGGCAGCCTGGCGGCATTCGTGCAGGGGATCGGATTCATCATCACCGGTATCGTGCCGTACATCACCGGCTGGTTGCGGGATGTGAGCGGCGACTTTCAGGCGTCATGGACGTTGCTGAGCATGACCGTGCTGGCGATGCTACTGGTGACCGCCTGCTTCAACCCACGCGGCTATGCTGCGGCCATCGCCCGCCCGCTGGCTCCAGGCAAGGCCGCGCCAGTCAACCGAGGCGCTGCAGGGTGTCGCGCACCCGGTCCAGCGCCGGGTCGATATCCAGCAGTTCGATGGCGCCGAAGCCCAGCAGTAGCCCGGGGCGTACCGCTGCCTCACTGAAGAACGGTGCCAGCGAGTACAGGCCGACCTCCACCTTGCGTGCCAGGGTGGTCAGCAACTCGACATCCACCCCTGGGCTGGCCAGGGCGCTGAGGTGGAAGCCGGCGCTGGCGGGGATGGCGCTGAACCATGGCGCCAGGTCGCCGCCCAGGCGCGCCAGGATGCGTTCGCGACGGGCACTGTAGATATCGTGGCAGCGGCGGATGTGCTTGTTCAGGTGGCCTTCGGCCAGAAAGCGCGCCAGCGCCCACTGCAGCAGGGTCGGGCTGTGCCAGTCACTGAGGTGCTTGGCCACGCAGGCGGCTTGCAGCACGGCCGGCGGAAGCACGGCATAGCCCAGCCGCAGTTCTGGCAGCAGAGTCTTGGAAAACGTCCCCACGTAGGCCACCAGGCCATGGCGGTCGAGGCGCTGCAGCGCGTCCGCAGCCGGCCCGTGGTAGCGGAACTCGCAGTCGTAATCGTCTTCGATGATCAACGCCCCCAGCGCGGCGGCCCGCGCCAGCAGGGCGTGCCGGCGTGGCTCGCTCATCGGCATGCCGAGCGGGAACTGGTGCGAAGGCGTCACATAGATCAGCCGAGTGCCGTCGGCGATCTGTTCCACGCACAGGCCTTGGTCATCCACCGGCACCGACTGCAGGCGCGCGCCCAGCGCCAGGAACAGCTGCCGTGCGGGTGGGTAGCCAGGGTCCTCCATGGCCACCTGGCAACCCGGCTCGACCAGCACCCGGGCGATCAGGTCCAGTGCCTGTTGTGCGCCGTTGCATACCAGCAGGTCGGCGGCGCTGCAGTGCACGCCTCGGGCATAGGCGATGTGGTGGGCGATGGCCTCGCGCAACTCGGGCAGGCCCTGGGCCGGGAAGTGCCGCTCGGGGTGGCGCTGGCTGCGGCGCAGGGCGTAGTTCAGGCAACTGCGCCATTGGTCGAACGGGAACTGCGCCTTGCTCGAAGCCCCGCCGATGAAGTCATAGCGTGAGGGTGATTCCAGCTGCCGTCGGCTGAGCACGGTGGCGCGCTGCTGCCAGCGTTCGAGCGCGGCGGCACTGGCCAGGGGGATGGCCGATGTGTCAATGCTGCGCAGCGGCTGGCGCGGGGTGACGAAGGTGCCACGGCCGACCACGCCGCTCAGCAGGTTGTCATAGGTCAGCCGGGAGTAGGCTTCGGCCACGGTCTTGCGTGACACGCCAAGTTGCTCGGCCAGCAGGCGGCTTGGCGGCAGTTGGGTGCCGGCAGCCAGGTGGCCGCTATCGATCCCGGCACGCAATTGCTGGTAGAGCTGGTCGGCCAGGCCTTTGCGGCCGTGCAGGCGGATGTGCAGTTCCATGGGCGGGTCCGGAGCGGGGGAAGCGCTCAGGATAGCGGATAGACGAGGGAAGGGCATGCGGCCGCCTTGCGGTCCATCGCCGGCAAGCCAGCGATGGTTTGACCAGGCCGCTGACAGGCTGCTGGTCAGCGGAAACAGGCGGTACTCACCGTGATGTAGCCTTTGTCCGCCAACGCTATGCGTATCACCGTTTCATCCGCCGGTGCCGTGCGGTTGCGCTTGATACGCACGCCTTCCACGGCTGCCGCCTTCATATGCTGGGCAATGGCCCGCCCGTTGGCGTCGAAGAACACTTCGCTGGCCAACAACTCGATACGCTCGATCAGTTGCCTGGAGCGTTCATCCGTGGCGCAGAAGAACATCACCCCCGACAGGTGGGGGTCTTCATCCGGGTTGTCCATGTCGTGGGCCAGCAGTTCGCGCAGGGTGCTGCGCAATTCGGCGGTGGAGCGAGCGTACAGGTGCATGCGGAGCCTCCTCTGGATCGCGACCTTGCGTCATCCAGTGCCGATCATGTTTTCATCGGCCAGGGGCAACAAGTAAGACACTTCCGAGCGCCGCGTAGGAAAATACTGCGCGTGACAGATGCCACCCTCGACTGGCGGGGAGCAGTGAGGAAAGCGGCCAGTCGTAACACCAGGCCGCTTCCCTTAGGGATACCTGGCGCCTCTAGCGCTGGACCTCCTGTTTGAAGCGCAGCCGCCAGCCGTGCAGCAAGGGTTCGGTGTAGCCGCTCGGCTGCTTCCGCCCTTCGAACACCAACGCCCGTGCGGCGCGGAACGCGTGTGAAGCGGCGAAATCGAGCGCCATTGGCCGGTACGCAGGGTCTGCGGCATTCTGCTGGTCGACCACGGCGGCCATGCGCTGCAAGGTCGCCTCGACCTGCTCGGCATCGACCACCCCATGGTGCAGCCAGTTGGCAATGTGCTGCGCCGAAATCCGCAGGGTGGCGCGGTCTTCCATCAGGCCTACGTCGTGAATATCCGGCACCTTCGAGCAGCCGACGCCTTGTTCGACCCAGCGCACCACATAGCCGAGGATGCCCTGGCAGTTGTTGTCGAGCTCGGCCTGGATTTCGGCGGCAGTCCACGGGCGCTCGGGGCTGACCGGGACACTGAGCAGGTCATGCAGCAACTCCGCGCGCTGGGCATCCAGGTCAACCTGTTCCAGCGCTTGCTGCACCGCTGCCACATCCACCTGGTGATAATGCAGCGCATGCAGTGTCGCGGCAGTGGGCGAGGGCACCCAGGCGGTGTTGGCGCCAGCCCTGGGCTGGGCGACTTTCTGTTCGAGCATGGCCGCCATCAGGTCGGGCATGGCCCACATGCCCTTGCCGATCTGCGCCTTGCCACGCAGGCCGCAGGCCAGCCCGACCAGCACGTTGCTGCGCTCGTAGGCCTGGATCCAGGCGCTGCCCTTCATGTCGCCCTTGCGCAGCATGGCCCCGGCTTCCATGGCCGTGTGCATCTCGTCTCCGGTGCGGTCGAGGAAGCCGGTGTTGATGAATACCACCCTTGACGCGGCGTTGGCGATGCAGGCCTTGAGGTTGACGCTGGTACGCCGCTCCTCGTCCATGATGCCCATCTTCAACGTGTGCGCAGGCAAGCCCAGTAGCGCCTCGACGCGGCTGAACAGTTGGTCGGCAAACGCCACTTCGGCCGGCCCGTGCATCTTCGGCTTGACGATGTACAGGCTGCCCTCGCGGGAGTTGCCACGGCGCTTGAGGTCGTGCAGGCCGATCAGGCTGGTGACCACGGCATCGAGGATGCCCTCCGGAACTTCCTGCCCATCACGGTCGAGAATGGCCGGGTTGGTCATCAGGTGGCCGACGTTGCGGATGAACAGCAGCGAGCGGCCCGGCAGGGTCAATGGCTGGCCATCCGGGCCGTGGTAGTCGCGGTCTGTCGCGAGGCTGCGGACGAAGCTTTTGCCACCTTTGCTGACCTGCTCGCTGAGGTCGCCCTTCATCAGGCCGAGCCAGTTGCGGTACACGTTGACCTTGTCGTCGGCATCCACCGCGGCTACCGAGTCTTCGCAATCGATGATGGTGGTGAGCGCCGCCTCGAGGAGAATGTCCTTGACCCCGGCCAGGTCCTGCTGGCCGATTGCGTGGTTGGGGTCGATCTGGATTTCGAAATGCAATTGGTGGTGCTGCAGCAGGATCGCTGTCGGCCTGTTCGGCTCACCTTGGTAGCCGCGCAGCTGCTCGGGGTGCTCAAGGCCGACCTGGCGGCCATCGGCCAGGGTGACCTGCAGCCTGCCCTGGTCGACCGCGTAGGCCCTGGCAGCGTTGTGTGATGCCCCTTGCAGCGGCGTGCTGGCGTCGAGGAACTGGCGACCAAAGGCAATCACCCTGGCGCCGCGCACCGGGTTGTAGCCGTGGCCCCGTTCGGCACCCTCGGTTGCGGCGATGGCATCGGTGCCATACAGCGCATCGTACAGCGAGCCCCAGCGGGCGTTGGCGGCATTCAGGGCATAGCGGGCGTTGCTCAGCGGCACCACCAGCTGCGGGCCGGCCTGAACGGCAATTTCGCGGTCGACGTTGCGGGTACTGACGCGCACGTTCGCGGGCGCCTCCACGAGGTAGCCGATGCCTTGCAGGAACTGCTGATAGGCGGCCATGTCAGTGATCGGGCCGGGGTGTTGGCGGTGCCAGTTGTCCAGTTCGGCTTGCAGGCGCTCGCGTTCGGCCAGCAGGGCGCGGTTTTGCGGGGCGAGGTCGTGAATCAGGGTGCTGAAACCCTGCCAGAAGGCACGGGCTTCGATGCCGGTGCCGGGCAGCACTTCGTCTTCGATGAAACGCTGCAGGGTGGGCGCGATGTGCAGTGGGTGGTTTGGCATGGTCGGTTCGCTCGATAGTCTGTCTTCGGGAAAGTGAGTGCAGGTGCCGGCCTCTGTGCGGGTTTACCCGCGAAGAGGCCGGCACAGGATTCAGAGGGCCGCAGCCCCGGCCATGGCCACCTGGGCATCCTGCCCGGGCTTGACCCCGGACACGCCAATCGCGCCCACCACCTGGCCCTCCACCCGCAGCGGCACGCCCCCTTCGAGGCTGGTCAGCAGCGGCGCGGTGACGAACGCGGTGCGGCCGGCATTGACCATTTCCTCGTAATCCCGCGTCTCTCTGCGCCCAAGTGCTGCGCTGCGTGCTTTCTCCATGGCGATGTAGGCGCTGGCCGGGGCGCAGCCGTCCAGGCGTTCCAGGGCCAGCGGGTGGCCGCCGTCATCGACCACGGCAATGGTCACGCTCCACTGTTGCGCCAGGGCTTGCTGGCGGGCGGCGCTGAGCACACGGGCGACTTCGGCCTGGCCGATCACGGGCTTGCTATGCATGGTGGTTCTCCGGGTTCAAGGCTGCTTCGACAATTTCGATCCAGTGCCGCACCGGTGTGCGCCCGGCCCCGTCGAGGTGGGCCTGGCAGCCGATGTTGGCGGTGGCAATGACTTGCGGTTTGCCGCTTTCCAGGGCGTTGAGGCGGTTGTCGCGCAATTGCCGCGACAGCTCGGGCTGGGTCAGCGAGTAGGTGCCGGCCGAGCCGCAGCACAGGTGGCTGTCGGCAACCGGGGTCAGGGTGAAACCCAGGCGCGTGAGCAAGGCTTCCACGGCGCCGCCCAGCTTCAGCGCGTGTTGCAGGGTGCACGGGCAATGGAAGGCCAGGCGCTGGTCGGCGCACAGGCCCAACTGCTCGACCGGCTCGTCGCGCAGTACTTCCACCAGGTCGCGCGACAGCGCGCTGACGCGTGCGGCCTTGGCGGCGTAACGCGGATCCTTTTCCAGCAGGTGGCCATAGTCGCGCACGAATGCGCCACAGCCGCTGGCGGTCTGCACGATGGCCTCGGCACCGGCTTCGATGGCTGGCCACCAGGCGTCGATATTGCGCCGCGCCCGTTGCAGGCCTTGTTCCTGGGCATTGAGGTGGTAGTCCACCGCGCCACAGCAACCGGCCTGCCGGATCGGCTCCACGCTGATGCCCAGGCGGTCCAGCAGGCGTGCGGCGGCAGCGTTGGTGTTGGGCGACAGGGCCGGTTGCACGCAGCCTTCCAGCAGCAGGACCCGGCGCGCATGGCGGGCTACCGGACGCACGCCGGGGGCGGCGACCCGTGCCGGCAGCTTGTGCCTGAGCGTGGCCGGCAGCAGCGGGCGCAGCGCCTGGCCGCTGCGGGTCAGGGCCTTGAACAGCGCCGGGCGCGGTACCACCGCGCGCAGGCCCTGGCGCAGCAGGCGCTGGCCGAAAGGGCGCGGCACCTGCTGGTCGACCACGGCGCGGCCGATATCCAGCAAATCGTGGTACTTCACCCCGGAAGGGCAGGTGGTTTCGCAGTTGCGGCAGCTCAGGCAGCGGTCCAGGTGCACTTGGGTGCTGGCGGTCACCGGCTCGCCTTCGAGCATCTGCTTGATCAGGTAGATGCGCCCGCGTGGGCCGTCCAGCTCATCGCCCAGCAACTGGTAGGTGGGGCAGGTGGCCGTGCAGAAGCCACAATGCACGCATGAGCGCAGGATGCTTTCGGCTTCGTCGGCGCGGGCCAGGCGCCGGGCGGTTTCGCTCAGGTTGGTTTGCATGGTCTGGGCTCACAGGTCCGGGTACAGGCGGCCAGGGTTGAATATGCCCTGGGGGTCGAGTTGCTGCTTGAGGGCACGGTGATAACGCATCAGCGCGGCGGGCAGCGCTGGGCTGCTGGCCGCGTCAGGGGCGTAACAGGTGGCATGGCCACCAACCTTGGCAGCCCGCTCGCGGATGTCCTGGGCTGCTGCGGTGGACTTCAGCCAGCGCTGGGCGCCACCCCAGTCGAGCAGTTGCCGGCCGGGCAGTTCCAGCTCGCCAGTGGCCAGCGGCACGGACAGGCGCCATAGCGGTGCTGGGTCGGCGAAGAACGCCAGGCGCTGTTCGCGCAGGTCGCTCCAGAAGCGGCTGTCGAGCGGTTCGCCGCCCAGGCGCTGGCGCGCTGACTGCACGGAACCTTCACCGCCTTCCAGGCGCAGGTACAGCGCTTCGCCGTCATGGCAGGCAGCGCTGATCGGCAGCGGCTGCTGGCCCCATTCGGCGAGTTCCACCAGCGCTTCGTGGCGGCTCATTGGCAGGCGCAGGCTCAGGCACTGGCGCGGCCGCGGCAGCACTTTCAGCGACACCTCGGTCAACAGCCCCAGGCAACCGAAGCTGCCCACCATCAGCCGTGACACGTCGTAACCGGCGACGTTCTTCATCACTTCGCCGCCAAAGCGCAGCAACTTGCCGTGGCCGGTGATGACCCGCGTCCCCAGCACGTAATCGCGCACCGACCCGGCCCACGGCCGCCGCGGCCCTGACAGCCCGGCGGCGACCATGCCACCGAGGGTGGCCTCGGGGCCCAGGTGTGGTGGTTCGCAGGGCAGCATCTGCCCGGCTTCGTGCAGCACTGCCTCGATTTCGCGCAGCGGTGTACCGGCCCGGGCGGTGAGCACCAGCTCGGTCGGGTCGTAGCTGACGATGCCCCGATGGCCGCGGGTGTCCAGCACTTCGCCGGCACCCGGGCTGCCGAGCATGGCCTTGCTGTTACCACCCTGGATACGCAGCGCCGTGGCCTGGTTCAATGCCTGGCTGACCTGCTCCAGCAGGGCCTGGCTCATATCACGGTCCATGCTCATCAGAAGCGCTCCAGGTCGGGGAAGGGCAACTGCCCGTGGTGCACGTGCATCGCGCCGAACTCGGCGCAGCGGTGCAGGGTGGGGATGTTCTTGCCCGGGTTGAGCAGGCCCTGTGGGTCGAAGGCGGCCTTGACCGCATGGAACAGGGTGATCTCGTCAGCATTGAACTGCGCGCACATCTGGTTGATCTTCTCGCGCCCGACGCCATGCTCGCCGGTGATGCTGCCGCCGACGGCCACGCACAGCTCGAGGATCTTGCCGCCGATGGCCTCGGCGCGCTCCAGTTCGCCGGGCAGGTTGGCATCGAACAGGATCAGCGGATGCATGTTGCCGTCGCCGGCATGAAAGACATTGGCCACCCGCAGGCCATGCTCGCGGGACAGCTCACTGATGCCCTTGAGCACCCGTGGCAGCTCGCGGCGCGGGATGGTGCCGTCCATGCAGTAGTAATCCGGGGAGATACGTCCCACCGCCGGGAAGGCGTTCTTGCGTCCGGCCCAGAAGCGCACACGTTCGGCCTCGTCGCTGGCCAGCCGCACCTCGCGCGCCCCGGCCTGGGCCAGCACGCCGGCGACCCGTTGGCAGTCGTCGTGCACGTCGGCTTCGACGCCATCCAGTTCGCACAGCAGGATGGCCGCCGCGTCCACCGGGTAGCCGGCATGGATGAAGTCCTCGGCGGCGCGAATCGCCAGGTTGTCCATCATTTCCAGGCCGCCGGGGATGATCCCGGCGGCGATGATCTCGGCCACCGCCCGGCCAGCCTCCTCGACACTGTCGAAACTGGCCAGCAGCAGCCGTGCCACCTGGGGTTTGGGCAATAGCTTGACGGTGACTTCGGTGACGATGCCGAGCATGCCTTCGGAGCCGGTGAACAGTGCCAGCAGGTCGAAGCCGGGGCTGTCCAGGGCATCGCTGCCCAGGGTCAGGCGTTCGCCTTCGACCGTGAGGATCTCGACCTTGAGCAGGTTATGCACGGTCAGGCCGTATTTCAGGCAGTGCACGCCGCCGGCGTTTTCGGCAACGTTGCCACCGATGGAACAGGCGATTTGCGAGGACGGGTCTGGCGCATAGTACAGGCCGTGCGGTGCGGCGGCCTGGGAGATGGCCAGGTTGCGTACGCCGGGCTGCACCCGGGCGAAGCGGCCCTGCGGGTTGACTTCCAGGATGCGGTTGAAGCGCGCCATCACCAGCAGGATGCCCTTGGCCAGCGGCAAGGCGCCGCCCGACAGGCCGGTACCGGCGCCGCGTGCGACCACCGGCACGCCGCGCTGGTGGCAGAGCCTGAGCAATGTCTGCACCTGCTCCAGGCGCTCGGGCAGCACCACCAGCAGCGGCACCGTGCGGTAGGCCGAAAGGCCATCGCATTCGTAGGGTTTGAGGTCCTCCTCGCGGTGCAGCACTTCGAGGTCCGGCAGGGTTTCACGCAGCGCCTGCAGCAGGGCGGCCTGGTCCACGGCGGGCAGTGCGCCATCGACGCGTTCGTCGTACAGGATGTTCATGGGTTCACTCGGCAACGGTTTTTGTCGTTATTGGCACATCGCTCACCCTGTTCAGCCTGAGCGTCATAGCGGTTGGGGTCGAGTAGTCGAGGAACTGGTCCTACCAGTTTTTGTAGGCGGTACTGGTTATTGACGGGTTTGCTCGGCAAGATTGAGGCGGGCAGGCAAAGTGGTCCTACCAGCAGGAGGGTGCGCATTGGGTACGGAAGGCAAGGCCAAGGTCGCCGACCAGGTGGCCGAACGGGTCGAACGGCTGATCGTCGAGGGCGTGCTCAAGGTCGGCCAGGCGCTGCCGTCGGAACGGCGCCTGGTGGAAAAGCTGGGCTGCTCGCGCTCGGCGCTGCGGGAAGGCCTGCGCATCCTGCGCGGGCGCGGCATCATCGACACCGAACAGGGGCGCGGTTCGTTCGTCGCCGACCTGACCGGCCAGGCGGGAGGCACGCCGTTGATGCACCTGTTCAGCTCACAGCCGCGCACGCTGTTCGATCTGCTGGAAGTGCGCGCGCTGCTGGAGGCGGAATCGGCGCGCCTGGCTGCCTTGCGTGCCACCGATATCGACCGTTTGCTGATCCGCCGGCGCTATGAAGAGATGCTGGCCGCGCACGCCGCCCAGGAGCCGCTCGATGCCCGTGAACATGCCCGTCGCGATCATGCCTTCCACCGCGCGATCAGCGAGGCATCGCACAACCCGGTGCTGGTGCACACTTTGCAATCGCTCAGTGACCTGACCTTGAGCACGGTCTTCGCGTCGGTCAACAACCTGTATTGCCGCCCCGCGCAGAAGCGCCAGATCGACCGTCAGCATGCTCGGCTGTATCACGCGGTGATGGAGCAGTTGCCTGAGCAGGCGCAGCGCGCCGCACGGGAGCACATCAACGGGATACGCGACAGCTTGCGCGAAATCGAGCAGGAGGAGCAGCGCCTGGTACGGGCGACCATGCGCATGGATGGCTGGGGGTGAACTTGACTGTGCAGGCCCTTTCACAGGTGAACCCGCTCCCACAGGGGGCCGCAGTGGCCTTTGGGGAGCGGGTCAGCTGCGGGCTGGCCCTATCACTGACTGGCTACGGTATCGTCCTGCGACAGGATGGCCCGGGCCAGTTCTTCATCACTGGCCTGTAGGCCAGGGTGGTCCTTGCGGGCCTGTTCCAGCGCCGCCTCCACGTAGGCGCCACGGATTGCACCGCCGCTGGCGACATAAGCGGAAAGCTCGTCACGCGCCGGGATGATCCGTTTGTCGTCCTTGAAGGTCGAGTAGAGCGAAGCGGAAACACCGGCTGAGGTGGCGACGTCGCCCGCGTCGACGTCAGCCAGGGCAGCACCGGCAGGCAGCAGGAGCAGCAAGGCAGGGGCGAGGAGTAGGTGGCGCATGGCATGTTCTCCAGTAACGTGAAGCACAGGGAAATAAACCACTCAGTGTTTAAGAGCGCGCGAACATGGCTGGAGTTCCATGGGTGTTCCACGGCAGGGGCGGTCACCTGCTGCACGCGTGCATTGACTGTAGCGAGCCCGGCGTGATTTGCTCGGGCTTGCCCACTACGGGCCTGCGCGATCATTCAACGGAATCTGAAGGTCCTCTCATGCCCGACTACAGACTGCATTGCTTCGCCGAGTCCGGTAACGCCTACAAGGTTGCCCTGATGCTTGAGCTCACCGGCCAGGACTGGCAGCCGGTGTTCGTCGACTTTTTCAACGGCCAGACCCGCGCGCAAGCCTGGCGCGACGCAGTGAATGAACAGGGCGAGGTGCCGGTGCTGGAACACGCCGACAAGACCTTCACCCAGTCGGCACTGATCCTTGACTACCTTGCCGCGCAGACCGGGCAGTTCGGCCCTGGCGACGAAGAGGAAAAGCGCGAAATCTGGCGGTGGATGCTGTTCGACAACCACAAGTTCACCAGCTACTACGCAGCGCTGCGCTTCCTGTTCTGCCTGAAGAACACCGGCGAAACCGAGGTGACCCGGTTCCTGCGTGAACGCGCCCTGGCGGCCTACCGCATCGTCGACGCCCACCTGGCAAACACCCCGTTCATGGTGGGTGGGCGCCTGACCATCGCCGACCTGTCGCTGGCGGGCTATGTGTACATGCCGGAGGACACTGGCATCCCGCTGGCGGAGTTCTCCCATATCGAGGCCTGGAAGGCCCGGATCCAGGCGTTAGCGGGCTGGAAGCACCCGTATGAGCTGATGCCTCGCGCGGCAGCCTGAGGCGTACTGCTGCCGCGTTGTCACGCCGTTTTCACGCCTAGCTGTGTGGCGCAGCATGTGCGCCTGCGCCACCGGCATATTCAGGCTTCAGGTGCCCCTGTTCGTCCAGCAGATAGGCATCCATCACTTCCCGTACTACCGGGCCCGCCACCCGCCCACCGGCTTCCCCGTTCTCGATCATCACCGCCACCACCACGCTTGGGTGGTCAGCGGGCGCAAAGCCGACGAACAGGGCGTTGTCGCGGTGCCGTTCCTGGGTCTTGTCGCGGTTGTAGCGCTCGCCCTGCCTGATCGCCACCACCTGCGCGGTGCCGCTCTTGCCGGCAATCCGGTACTGCGCGCCAGCCGCTGCGGCACGGGCGATACCGCGCGGGTCGTGCATGACCATCTGCATGCCCTGGCTGACCTGGTCCCAGGCGTGCCGGTCATGCAGCACGATGTCGGGCATCGGGTGGGGGTCGACCGGTGCAGCGCCGCCCACGGTCATCGCCAGGTGCGGGCGGTGCCACACGCCCTTGCTCGCCAGCAGGCTGGTAGCCTGGGCCAGCTGCAGCGGGGTGACCTGCATGTAGCCCTGGCCGATGCCGAGGATCAGCGTCTCGCCGGGGAACCAGGCCTGGCGCCGCGTGGCCCGCTTCCACTCGGGCGACGGCATCAGCCCGGCGGCTTCCTCGAACATGTCCAGCGACACCTTCTGGCCCAGGCCGAACTCGGCCAGATAGTCGTGCAGGCGGTCGATGCCCAGCTTGTGTGCCAGGTCGTAGAAGTAGGTGTCGTTGGAGCGCATGATCGCGGTGTACATGTCCACCCAGCCATCGCCGCTGCGGTTCCAGTTGCGGTACTTGTGGTCATAGTTGGGCAGTTCGTAGTAGCCCGGGTCGAATACCCGGCTGCCTGGGGTGATCACGCCGCTGTCGAGGCCGGCAATCGCGACCTCCGGCTTGACCGTCGAGCCCGGTGCATACAGGCCGCGCAGCACGCGGTTGAACAGCGGCCGATCGATGGAGTCGCGCAGCGCGGCGTACTGCTTGAAGCTGATGCCCTTGACGAACAGGTTGGGGTCGAAGCTGGGGTTGCTGACCATGGCCAGCACATCACCGTTGGCCGGGTCGAGCACCACCACCGAGCCACGGCGGTCGCCAAGGGCTTTTTCCGCCGCCAGTTGCAGGTGAGCGTCCAGGGTCAGGACGATGTCCTGGCCGGGGGTCGGGTCCTTGTGGTTGAGCACGCGCATCACTCGGCCCTGCGCGTTGGTCTCGACCTCTTCATAACCCACATGGCCGTGCAGCTGGCTTTCGTAGAAATGCTCGATACCAGTCTTGCCGATCGACTGGGTGCCCCGGTACTCGGTGTTGTCGAGGGCCTTGGCCTCTTTTTCGTTGATGCGCCCCACGTAGCCCACCGAATGGGCGAAGTGCTCGGCCAGCGGGTACTCGCGGATGAACTGCGGCTCCACTTCCAGGCCGGGCAGACGGAACTGGTTCACCGCCACCAGGGCGATCTGCTCTTCGCTCAGGCCGACCATCAGGGTGACCGGCTCGAACGGCTTGCGGCCCCGGCGCAGGTCCTTGTCGAACTGCTTGCGCTCGTCTTCGCCCAGGCCCAGCACCTGCGCCAGGGTGTCGAGCACCCTGGCCGTGTCGCCGCCGGCCCGTTCGCGGGTCATGGTCAGGTCGAAGCTGGGCTTGTTGTCGGCCAGCACCACACCGTTGCGGTCATAGATAAGCCCGCGCTCGGGGGCGATGGGCAGCACGTGCACGCGGTTGTTTTCCGACACGGCGCTCTGCTGGTCATGCTGCAGTACCTGCAGCACGTAAAGCCGGCCCACCAGCACGGCACACAGGCTGAAGACCAGGGCCGCGCAGGCCAGAAGCCGGCGGTTGACCAGGTGCTTTTCCTTTTCGTGGTCCTTGAGGGGGATGGGTTGCGGCATCGGCGGTTCTATCTGCGGGTGGCGTGGCTGGGTGAGGGCGGCGCTATGGAAGCTGACCTGTGAGAGCGAGCGCTGCGGGAGCGGGGCGGTGATGCTACGCAAGGTGCCAGGCCCTCTCAAGGCAAGAGCCTGTAGGCGCAAGCGCAAGGGCGGCTGCTACGCCCGTAACCACGCGGGCCGCCGGCAACATGAAGATTTGTTCATCACGGTGGTACGGTGCTGGGCCCTGGCCCTGGAATGACGCATGCGCATTGCCCTGAACCTGCTATGCCTAAAAGGACACCTGAACCCGACAAGGCCTATCGATGCTGGTCATCGAACAACTGCACAAATCGTTCTCCACCCCTCAAGGCCTGTTGCCGGTATTGCAGGGCGTCGACCTGCGCCTGGCGCGTGGCAGCAGCCTGGCGCTGATGGGCGAGTCGGGCAGTGGCAAGAGCACCTTGCTGCACCTGGTGGCCGGCCTCGACCGCGCCGACAGTGGCCGCATCCTGATCGACGACGACCCGCTTGACGGCCGATCCGAGGCATCGCTGGCGCTATGGCGGCGGCAGGCTGTGGGCCTGGTGTTCCAGCAGTACAACCTGATCAGCAGCCTGGACGTGGCGGCCAACCTTGCCTTCCAGGCCCGGCTGGCCGCGCGGCATGACCCCCAATGGCTCGCCTACCTGGTCCAACGCCTGGGCCTGGCGAGCCTGCTTGAGCGCTACCCGGAACAGCTCTCCGGCGGCCAGCAGCAGCGGGTTGCCATCGGCCGCGCGCTGGCCGGGCGCCCGGCCTGGCTGCTGGCCGACGAGCCCACCGGCAGCCTCGATGAAGCCAGCAGCGACGAGGTGCTGAACCTGCTGTTGCAACTGGTCGCCGAGGCCGGCAGTGGTGTGCTGATGGTGACCCACAGCCCGCGCCTGGCGGCACGGTTGCAGCAGCGTTGCTACTTGCAGGGCGGCCGCGTGCAGGCTGAGCAGGGCTGATGAGACTGCTGGCATTGGCCCTGTGGGCGCTGCTCAGCCATTGGCGGCGCCACCGGGTGCAATGCTTCAGCATTTTCACCGGCCTGTGGCTGGCCACGGCCCTGTGGACCGGTGTGCAAGCGCTGAACAGCCAGGCGCGCAGCGACTATGCCCGGGCCAGTGCGGTACTGGCGGCGCCGCTGCAGGCGCAGTTGGTGGCGCGCAAGGGCGAACGCTTCGACCAGGCGCTGTACGTGCAACTGCGCAGGCTGGGCTGGGCGGTTTCACCGCTGCTGGAAGGCCGCCTGCGTTTGCCGGGCGAGCCGCCGCGCAGTGTGCACTTGATCGGCATCGAGCCATTGAGCCTGCCGCCGGCCAGCAGCGTTGCCGGGGTGCAGCTGCAGGCTTTCGACCTGCAGGCGTTCATCGGCTCGCCTGGGCAAGCCTGGGTTGGGCCAGATACCTTGCGGCAGTTGAATGTGGCCTCCGGGGAGGCTGCACGCGACAGCGAAGGGCAGGTGTTGCCACCGGTGGTGCTGCAGCCTGCGCTGGCCCCCGGGGTGATCGTGGTCGATATCAGCCACGCGCAGGCATTGCTGCACGCGCCTGGGCAGTTGTCGCGCCTGCTGCTGGCCACTGCGCCTGGGCCGCTGCCTGCAGCATTCGCCGCTGATCTTGAATGGCAAGCCCGGCAGGACGATGGCGGTTTGCAGCGGCTGACCGACAGTTTTCACCTCAACCTCACGGCACTCGGCCTGCTGGCGTTCGTCGTCGGCCTGTTCATCGCCCACGCCGCGATCGGCCTGGCACTGGAGCAGCGGCGCGGGCTGATACGCAACCTGCGTGCCTGTGGTGTCCAGCTGAACATCCTCTTGTGGGCCTTGGTCCTGGAACTGGGCCTGTTCGCCGTGCTGGGTGGCGTCGCCGGGGTGGCCAGTGGGTACGCCTTGGCGGCATGGTTGCTGCCTGATGTGGCCGCCAGCCTGCGCGGCCTGTATGGCGCCCAGGTGGCCGGCACGCTGAACCTGCCGACGTGGTGGTGGTTGTCGGGTGTGCTGGTGAGCGTACTGGGGGCGTTGCTGGCCGGGCTCAGCAGTGTCTTGCGGGCCGCCCGGCTACCGCTGCTGGCGCTGGCACAACCCCAGGCCTGGCGCCTGGCGCAAGGGCCGTGGTTACAGCGGCAGGCTATGTTGGCGGGCGTGCTGCTAGTGCTGGCTTTGGGCTGCGGCGTGCTGGGAAACAGCCTGCCCAGCGCGTTCGGCATGCTGGCAGGGTTGCTGCTGGCAGCGGCATTGTTGTTGCCAGCCTTGCTCGACAGGGCGCTGGCCTGGCTGGCGCGTCGCTGCCGGCGGCCGTTGGCGCAATGGTTCGTTGCCGATAGTCGTCAGCAACTGCCGGCCTTGAGCCTGGCACTGATGGCCCTGTTGCTGGCGCTGGCCGCCAGCGTCGGTGTCGGCAGCATGACCGAAGGTTTTCGCAAGACCTTTGTCGGCTGGCTTGACCAGCGCCTGTCGGCCGCGCTGTACATCACCCCACGGGATACCGCCCAGGGCCTGCAGATCAGCCAGTGGCTCGGGCTGCAACCCGCGGTCAGCACGGTACTGCCTGTCTGGCGCGTGGAAACGCAGTTGCAAGGTTGGCCGGTGCAGGTTCAGGGCATCCTCGACCATCCGGCCTATCGAGCACGCTGGCCATTGCTGGAACAACAGCCACGTGCCTGGGAGCAATTGGCCCGCGGGCAGGCCATGATGCTCAGTGAACAGTTGGCCAGGCGCCTGGAGCTGCACCTGGGTGACCGCTTGAGGTTGCCGGCAGACACCTCGTCGGTGCTGACTGTCGTGGGGATATATGCCGATTACGGCAACCCCAAGGGCCATGTCCTGGTCGATGCCGGCTGGTTACGCCAGCACTGGCTGCAGGCTTCCCTGACTGGCTTGAGCGTCGATATAGGTGCAGAACAGGCGCCATCGCTCATCGCCGCATTGCAGCAGCGCTTTGCCCTGGACGACAGCCGGGTGGTCGAGCAGGCCCGCCTGAAACGCTGGTCGACCGAGGTGTTCAACCGTACCTTTGCCGCCACCGCGGCACTCAACAGCCTGACCCTTGGCGTGGCCGGTGTGGCACTGTTCATCAACTTGCTGACCCTGGGCCAGACCCGCCTGGGCCAGTTGGCGCCATTGTGGGCGTTGGGGGTGCGGCGTGCGCAGCTGGCCTGGTTGAGCCTTGGGCAGACCCTGCTGCTGAGCAGCCTCACCGTGCTGCTGGCGATTCCGCTGGGTATCCTGTTGGCCTGGTGCCTGGTCGCGGTGCTGAACGTGCAGGCATTCGGCTGGCGCCTGCCGCTTTACGTGTTCCCCGCACAATTGCTGCACTTGGCCCTGTTGGCCTTGCTGAGCAGCCTGTTGGCCAGCGCCTGGCCCCTGTGGCAGCTGGCGCGTCGCCAGCCGCGCGAACTGTTGAGGCCGTTCACCGATGAGGCGTAGCCTGCGCGTACTGCTGTGTGGCTTGCTAAGTGGCTTGTTGGGTGGCTGCGAGCAGCCAACGGAGCAGAGCTATGCCGGGCTCGGCCAGCAGGCGGCGGCGTTCAGCCAGGTGACTCGTGGCCAGCACCTGGCCTTTCCACGCGACCATGGGGCGCATGATGGGTTTCGCATCGAATGGTGGTACGTCACCGCCAACCTGCAGGATGCCCGCCAGCGGGACTGGGGCGTGCAGTGGACACTGTTCCGCTCGGCCCTGCGCCCCGGCCCGGAAACTGCCGGCTGGAACAGCCCGAACCTGTGGCTGGGTCACGCGGCGTTGACCGGCCCGGGCGGCCACCAGTCGGCTGAGACCCTGGCGCGCGGCGGCATCGGCCAGGCCGGCGTTCAGGCCCAGCCGTTCCGGGCGTGGATCAATGACTGGACGCTGCAGGGCAGCGCTGGCATCGACAACCTGCAGATGCTGGCCGCTACCGAAGGCTTTCGCTATGACTTGCAACTGCACAGCGACGGGCCCTTGGTGTTGCACGGCGAGCAGGGCTACAGCGAGAAGTCCGGCAAGGGGCAGGCTTCGTACTATTACAGCCAGCCGTTCTACCACGTGCGTGGGTACGTACAGCGTGGTGGTCAGTGTATTGCTGTCACAGGCCGGGCCTGGCTGGACCGGGAGTGGAGCAGCCAGCCATTGGCCCCCGGGCAGACCGGCTGGGACTGGTTTTCGCTGCACCTGGACAACGGCGCCAAGCTGATGCTGTTCCAGGTGCGCCAGGCCCAGGGCGAGGCGTATCGCGCCGGCACCTGGGTGGGCCCGCAAGGTCAGGTGGTGGCGCTGTCGGGCGCGCAGATCCAGCTGCAGGCGCAGGCCTGGGCGCGGCAGAAAAACGGCAAGCAGGTGCCGACGCGGTGGCGGGTTCGGGTGCCGGGGCAGGGCCTGGATGTGCAGGCCGAGGCGCTGGAGCCGCAGGCGTGGATGGACACCCGCTTCCCATACTGGGAAGGGCCGGTGCGGTTGACCGGGAGTGCGGGTGGGCGCGGTTATCTGGAAATGACCGGGTACTAGGTTCTGTACGAAAAAAATGTCGCGAACACCGCATGGAACAGGCCAGTGAAACCATGGCGGCATAGTTTTCCGCGAGCTTGTTGAAGCGTGTCACGATGCGGCGCTTCTCTTTCAGCCAGCCAAACCGCCATGGTCTCACTGGCCTGTTCCATGCGGTGTTTGCGACATTTTTTTTCGTATAGAGGCTAGCCGGTGTTGGCTGGGCGCGACACAGCTGGCCATATCCCCAATGGCTGTGGCACCCTCGCTGACGGCGTGCCGAGCACCAATACCCTTGGGTCTTTCCGGCCGCATACATCACCAAAAAAAGAATAGAGAAATCACCATGCCATTTCGCCGTACCCTCCTGGCTGCCTCCCTCGCTCTGCTGATCACTGGCCAAGCCCCGCTGTACGCCGCACCGCCGCTGTCGATGGACAACGGCACCACCGCCCTGACTGTGCAGAACAGCAACGCCTGGGTCGAAATCAGTGCCAGCGCGCTGCAGCACAACATTCGTACCTTGCAGGCCGAGCTGGGCGGCAAGTCCAAGCTGTGCGCCGTGCTCAAGGCCGATGCCTATGGCCACGGCATCGGCCTGGTGATGCCATCGATCATTGCCCAGGGCGTGCCCTGCGTGGCGGTGGCCAGCAACGAGGAAGCCCGAGTGGTCCGTGCCAGTGGCTTCACCGGGCAGCTGGTGCGGGTGCGCCTGGCCAGCCTCGGTGAGGTGGAGGATGCCCTGCAGTACGACATGGAAGAACTGGTCGGCAGCGCCGAGTTCGCGCGCCAGCTCGATGCCCTGGCCGAGCGTCACGGCAAGACCCTGCGCATCCACCTGGCGCTCAATTCCAGCGGCATGAGCCGCAACGGCGTGGAAATGGCTACCTGGTCCGGCCGTGGCGAAGCACTGGAAATCACCGACCAGAAGCACCTCAGGCTGGTCGCGCTGATGACCCACTTCGCCGTGGAAGACAAGGACGATGTGCGCAAAGGCCTGGCTGCCTTCAACGAGCAGACCGACTGGCTGATCAAGCATGCCAAGCTTGACCGCAGCAAGCTCACCCTGCACGCGGCCAACTCCTTCGCGACGCTGGAAGTGCCGGAAGCGCGCCTGGACATGGTGCGCACCGGCGGCGCGCTGTTCGGCGATACCGTGCCGACGCACACCGAATACCAGCGTGTCATGCAGTTCAAGTCGCATGTGGCGGCAGTGCACAGCTACCCGGCCGGCAACACTGTCGGCTACGACCGCACCTTCACCCTGAGCCGTGATTCGCGCCTGGCCAACATTACCGTCGGCTACTCCGATGGCTACCGCCGCGTGTTCACCAACAAAGGCCATGTGCTGATCAACGGCCACCGCGTACCGGTGGTGGGCAAGGTGTCGATGAACACATTGATGGTCGATGTCACCGACTTCCCCGATGTGAAGGGTGGCAACGAAGTAGTGTTGTTCGGCAAGCAGGCCGGGGGCGAAATCACCCAGGCCGAGATCGAGGAAATCAACGGCGCGCTGCTGGCCGACCTGTACACCGTATGGGGCAGCTCCAACCCGAAGATTCTCGTCGACTGACATTGCCATTCCACGAAGCCCTGGCGCTGCCGGCCCAGGGCTTGTGTCGCGAAAGGGCTGCAAAGCAGCCCCAACACTTCGGCACCTTTGGCATCTGTGCCGTCGGCGCTGTTCGCACGGTGCATCGACGGGGTTGGGTGCAATCAGATGGCCCGGCCTTTGCCCAGGTAGGCGGCGAATTCCGCCGCCGGCACCATGCTGCCACCGGTCCCCCACACCAGGTGCGTGGCCCTGGCCATACGCTCGCTCGACAAGCCCATGCGTGCCAGGTATTCGGGCGAGTCGAGCACCTTGACCAGCCCCGGCATGCCGGCCAGCGCCGAAGGCTCCAGCCGTGCATTTTCCAGGTCATGGGCCAGCACCAGCAACCGGTACAGGGTTTCGTCGCTGACCGTGTAATAGCCATCGAGCAAGCGCTGCATGGCCTTGCCAACGAAGCCGGAAGGGCGGCCCACCGCCAGGCCGTCGGCGGCGGTGATGTTGTCGATGCCGAAATCCTGCACGCTGGTGGCGTCATGCAGCCCGCTGTAGACCCCCAGGAACATGCACGGCGAGTGGGTGGGTTCGGCGAACAGGCAGTGCACATGGTCGCCCCAGATCAGCTTCAGGCCGAACGCCACGCCACCAGGCCCACCACCGACGCCGCAGGGCAGGTAGACGAACAACGGGTGCTCGGCATCCACCTGGATACCGGCCGCGGCAAACTGCCTGGCAAGCCGCTCGGCGGCCACGGCGTAGCCGAGGAACAGGTGCGGCGAGTTCTCATCGTCGACGAAGTAGCAGGTTGGGTCCGCCGCCGCCTGCTGGCGCCCTTGCTCCACCGCCATGCTGTAGTCGCTGGCATACTCGACCACGGTCACGCCATGGCTGCGCAGTTTGTCCTTCTTCCACTGCCGGGCATCGGCCGACATGTGGACGGTGGCCTGGAACCCCAGCCTGGCACTGATGATGCCGATCGACAGGCCGAGGTTGCCGGTCGAACCGACCGCAACCTTGTACTGGCTGAAAAACTGCCGGGCCGGGTCGCCGGCCAATACCCGATAGTCGCTGTCGAGGTTGATCAGGCCGGCCGCCAGGGCCAGCTCCTCGGCGTGCTTGAGCACCTCATGAATACCACCGCGGGCCTTGATCGAGCCGGCGATCGGCAGTTCGCTGTCGGCCTTGAGCCACAGGGAACCGCTGAGGGGCAGGCCGGCCGCCTGCAGCAAGGTGGCGTGTAACTTGGGCAGTGGGCGCAATGGCGATTCGATGATGCCGCCAGAGGCGCTGGTATCCGCGAATACGCTGGCCAGGTACGGGGCAAAGCGTGCCAGCCGGGCGCTGGCCGCACTGACGTCGGCGGCGTTCAGGCCGACATCGGCCAGGGCCTCTGCGGCCGGGGCGATGTGCGGGTTGAACCAGCGGGTTTCGCGCAGTGCGACCAGGTCCTCGATCAGGGGGTAGCTGTTGCACCATGCTTGCAGCGTCTTGCCGTGAATCATCGTGGAATTCCTGAGGATGGGGCCGGGGCTGGCTGAGCGAAATAATCAGATTTGCCCCTCGTGGGCAAGGCCGGTCAGTCGCATTCGTATTCCCGCGCCCCGGCAATATGCCGCCCGGCCACATAGCCGAAGGTCAGCGCCGGGCCCAGGTTGATGCCACCGGACGGGTACCAGCCGCCGAACACACTGGCCATGTCGGTACCCGCTGCGTACAGCCCGGCGATCGGTTGCCCGGCCTCATCCAGCACGCGGGCATTGCCGTCGGTGCGCAGCCCGGCGAAGGTTCCAAAGCAGCCCGGTTGTACCTTCACGGCATAGAACGGCCCGTGCTCGATCGGTGCCACACAGGGGTTGGGCCCTTCATGCTGCGGGTCGCCCTGCTTGCGGTTGAACGCTGTGGAACCACGGCCGAAGGCGGGGTCCTGGCCGTTACGGGCGTGGCTGTTGAAGTCGCTGACCGTGGCGCACAACCCGAACGGGTCGATACCGCAGGCCTTGGCCAACGCTTCGAGCGTGGCGCCGCGCCTGAGGTAGCCGCTGCGTATGTGCGGCCACACCGGCAATGGGGCCGGGCGAGCGTGGCCCAGGCCATAGCGGCGCAGGAAACGGTGGTCGCAGACCAGCCACGAACACACCTCGTCATCCGGCGGTACGGCCGCAACCATGGCCGCCACGTAATCGTAATAGCCATGTGCTTCGTTGACGAAACGCTTGCCGTTGGCCAGCACGCCGATGATGCCCGGCTTGCCACGCTCGATGATGTGCGGGAAGTGGCCGACGCTACCGTCGCGGCGCGGTACTTGTGAAACCGGCGCCCACGCCACCGGCGATTTCAGGTCGGTCGCAACCACGCCGCCAGCCGACTCGCCCAGGCGCAGGCCGTCGCCCGAGCAGCCCTTGGGCGGCAGGGCCAGGTGGTCATGGCCGCTGGCATCGCGCGGGAACAGTTGCTGGCGCCGCACCGTATCGTTGGGGAAGCCGCCTGCCGCCAGCACCACGGCTTTGGCACGCACCGGTCGATCGCCCTGCGGTGTGGCTATCACTGCCCCGCACACCTGGCCGTTCTCGATCAGCAGGCGCCTGGCCGGTGCCGACGCTTGCAGTTGCACGCCGAGGTCCTGTGCCGACTTGGCCAGGCGCGCCACCAATGCCACACCGTTGACCAGGTGCATCGCCCGGCCATAGCGGGCCAGGTGGTACAGGTGGTGGCCAAGGCGCTTGCATACATGCAGCAAGGCCTTGGGCGAACGGGTCATGTTGAGGAAGGCGGCCAGGTCGGCACCGGCCATGATCGGCATGCCGATGAACGAAGTCTCGCGCAGGGTCTTGCGCAGGCGGGGCAGCAGTGCTTCCACCTCGCGGGCGTCATAGGGCGCGGCAATCACCTGGTGCCCACCCTGGGCCGCACCCGGGGTATCGCCATGCATGTCCGGTATCCCGTTGCCATCGGCAAACTGCAATGCCGTGTGCTTTTCAAAGAACGCCACCATGTGCGGGCAGGCTTCGAGGAAGGCGTCGACCCGCTCGGCGTTGTAATACGCCCCCAGTTCGTTACGCAGGTAGGTGCGCGGTTGCTCGATGCTTTCCTCGATGCCGGCCCGGCGTGCCAGCGGGTTGCGCGGCACCCAGGCCCAGCCGCCGGACCAGGCGGTGGCGCCGCCGAACACCGGCTCCTTTTCCACCACGATGACGTTCTGCCCATGCCAGGCAGCCGTCACCGCAGCAGCCAGCCCGGCGGCGCCGGACCCTACGACCAGTACATCGCATTCGGTTTCAATGAGAGCGGAAGGCATTGCAAGTGTCCTGTAGTTTTATTGGAACAAGGTTCCACATTCTTCTTGCGCGACCTGTCGACCCGCAAGGGCATCCTGGCCTTCTCAGGCAACTAATGGGCGATAAACGGACAATTCCAGTGGTTCATGCTGCGGCGGCTATCGAGCCTGTGGAATCATCTTCTAGAATTCGCAAAAATTTCAGGGACCTGAGTCATGGCTGGTAGTCAGATCGAACGCGCCTTCAGTCTTGTCGAACACCTTGCCGGTGAGCCGCAGGGGCTGCCGTTGCAAACCCTGGCCGAGCGCCTGGACATCCCCAAGAGCGCTGCCCACCGCATGCTCGCCGAGCTGGTACGGCTGGGCTACGTGCGGCAGAACCGGGACAACAGCCGCTACCAGCTGTCGGCCAAACTGGTGGCATTGGGCTTCCGTTACCTGTCCAGTAGCGGTGCCGACATCATCCAGCCGATTCTCGACCGCCTGGCCCAGGACAGCGGCGAACTGGTGCGCCTTGGCGTGATCGACGGCGCCCGCCAGACCTGGATTGCCAAGTCCCAGGGCGCCCGCTCGGGGCTGCGCTACGACCCGGACATGGGCCGCGACGCACCGCTGTTCTACACGGCGTCCGGGCATGCCTGGCTGGCCAGCCTGAACGACGAGCAGGCGTTGCAGATGGTGTTGCGCCAGGGCATCGCCGACCCGGCCCGGTTCGGCCCGAATGCGCCACGCTCAACCGATGAGCTGCTGGCGTACCTGCACCGGGCCCGTGAACGCGGTTATGCCTGGGTCGAGGAAACCTCGGCCGTTGGTACCTCGGCCATGGCTGCGGTCGTGCGGCGCCCGCAAAGCGACGAGGTAATCGGCGTGTTGAGCATCGCCGGGCCCAGCGCGCGTCTGGCGCAAGGCCGCCTGGCAGAGCTGGCGCCGCTGTTGTTGGCGGCGACGGAGGAGTTGTCGGCAGCCAGCCGGGCCAGCGAACTGTTCGCCTGAGGCACATTTGCGGGCGATAACCGCACAGTCTGATCTGCCAGTGCTTCTGAAATTCAGAACTTGGTTCTAGATTATTGGTCGCGGATTATGGAACTTCGTTCCAGAGTCATCAGCACAACAATCACAAGAGGACAGGCTGTTGAACGCACCCCTTCGTATCGCCTTGATCGGCGCTGGCAGCATGGGCCGCCAGCATTACCGGCATCTGCTCAATGTGCCGCAAGCGCGCCTGTGTGCCGTGGCCGACCCAGGCCCGCAGGCCGAGGCCTTCGCCGCGGAATGCGGCGTGCCCTGTTTCGCCGACCATCGGCACATGCTGGAAAGCGTACGGCCCGATGCCGTGATCGTCGCCAACCCGAACAACCTGCATGTCGTCACCGCGCTGGACTGCATCGAGGCCGGCGTCCCCGTGTTGGTCGAAAAGCCGGTGGGCGTGCACCTGGAGGAAGTACGCGCACTGGTCGAGGCCTCGCGTCGGCGCAATGTGCCGGTACTGGTCGGCCATCACCGCCGGCACAACCCGCTGATCAGCCGAGCCCGTCAGGTGATCAGCGCTGGCAAGCTGGGGCGGTTGATCAACGTCACC